>NZ_JAFIBZ010000022.1:0-78249 GCF_017832375.1 Methylocaldum sp. RMAD-M
CCACCTCAAGAGTGCGCGGACACCCCATGCGTCCGCTCGCACCAGTGTCGCCTGAGCCTTTCAACCCGTCGAGACGGTCCTCGGCGGACGCTTACATTGTTTCCGCAGTCCCGATGATCCCGAGCCTGACTCTTGTCGCACGTTCAGGCTCAAGTGGGCCGTGGCGCATTAAGCCAAGACGGATGTCGATCTCACGGCCATTGTTCCCGAACTCCAGCAAGGGCTCTTCGATGAAGCCTGGACGAAAACTCATAGCAGCGGCAACTCCTCTTCATTCACTTCTGGTGGATGAGTATCGCGCACACGCCACAGATCATCGGGAACCGAAAGAGGCAGCTCGATCATATCCAGAGCCTCGAAGTGCAAGAATTGCGGAATCGAAGGCACCGGCGGATCGAGAAGATCGGTCTGCCGCGGGCTTTGACCTAGCCCTGTCAATAACGAGCGCCACATGACAAATTGGCCGCGAACGGCGGCATTGTTCTCAAGGCGCTTGAGCTTGGAAATCCGCTCGCCAGCAAAACGATCGGGACGTATGCCGTCGCGGGTAAAGACATAGGTCGGTTCAATGGACAAATACCAGTCATCGAACTGGCGGCAAAACCGGCCGGAAAAGGCACTATGCCGGACGTAGGATATCGAGCCATCAGGTCGGTGCTTGGCTTTCACCACAGCACGGGTGGCCTCATTCTTTGATGACATATAGCGAAGCGAGCGGTCGATTTTGCCTTGCTCAGGCGCAAAGTAATAAAGCTTCAGAAACTTGTTCCATACAAGGAGTGGATCGAGCTGGGCGCGGAGTGTCCGGTTCAGCAACTCAACAAAGAGGCGCTGCTCGTCTTCATCCTCATGAAGCGAGAAATCTTCGATCGAAAGGGGCTCGATCGAACCAACATCAACGACGTGACGCAGCTCAGAACTCTCCAGGTCCAGGAACGACACCAACCGTCCCCCCTTCGCCACCCATTCGGTAGGCGGATGATCGGTGATATCCAATAAGGCCTTTAAGGCATCCTTGCCATGCCTGTAGGTCGTTGCCGCGACCTGGATGGTCTTAGGAAGCACGACTCTGACGACGTTCAACAGGAGGTCATCTGGCTGGCGCGATGGCGGTAGCCAGACACCTGGCTGTGCCTGGTCAACGGCCAACATAGCAATCGCACTGGCTGCCTGTTCATCAAATTTGTCTGTTGCTTTGTTGATTCGCAGCCGGCGGGTTTCAGGGTCGGAAATCGAGCCTGTCGGCGCTGCTTTCCAGTAGAGGCTTTGGTCGGAGATACGAACAAGGACCACAATCACCGGCAAATTGGCTTGCTGCCAGTAAGCCACATCTTCGGGTTCGCAAAGATACTCGAAGCCATCATCCGTTTCGCCAGTGTATGGACGATCCTGCCGGGTCTTGATCTGAACCGCGATCAACCGGCCACCGACCTCGCCCGTCTCAGGATCACGGAGCTCGATAAGCCCATCGATGCCTGCCTCGGGCGCGCCGTAACGTTTGAAGAGAAAGCCGATAGAGTGGGCGCGCGCATCTACATGGGCAGCTCCCTGTTCACCCACAACTTGCTGAGCGCTGATTTTCTTCGATCGCGGGACTACTACCATGGGCCTCGCTCAACCTTTCGGTGGATACGGATCGTGACCGAAGGAGTCACGGTCCCGAATTTGTCCCTCGCGATTATGGATGAGCAGCTCACTGTGATTGTTACGCGCGATCTCGCGCGCCTTTTCTATGGCCTCTTTCTGGGTACGGTGAACTGAGGATGCTCTCTGGGCGCCTTCAGATTTGACTGCCCAGCCCCGCTCATGCGGCGTAACATGTTGATTCTTCTTGCTCATAATCGCATTTCTCCTTCATGATTTAGTTCGACCACCACCCAGCTTCAGGTTGACTGACCGCCGGCCTAGGTTTACAATTCGTACATAATAATAAAAATGTAAACCCACTAGGGCGAGGAGTCAAGTTATGATCGGTACCCGCATCAAGCTCGCCCGGAAAAAGGCCGGGCTATCTTTGCGAGGGCTTGCCGAGGCCCTCGAAGGGAAGGTGACTGCACAAGCGATCGGCAAATATGAACGCGATGAGATGACGCCAAGCTCGGGTGTATTGCTGGCCTTAAGCAAGGCTCTGGGCGTGTCTCTGGCCTATCTGATGGATACCCAGGGCATTGAACTCACCAGTGTCGACTTCCGAACCAAGGCCAATACCACCGGAAAGGATCGCGCTCATGTTGAAACTGAAGTCATCGAATGGATCGAGCGCTATCTACAAATCGAACACATCCTAGAACTCAACAGCGCTGAGTGGGAAACCCCTATCGATCCACCTCGGAGACTGAGTGTGGTTGAAGAGGCTGAGGCGCTTGCGGACGATGTTCGGGAGCAGTGGAATCTGGGGAGAGACCAAATTCCGAACATGACCGAGCTCCTGGAAGAGAAAGGACTGAAAGTGCTCATCCAGGAGCTACCGGAGAGGGTCTCCGGTTTCACCTGCATGGTGAGACGGCGCGGTAACCTCCCGGAACTGCCGGTAATAGTGGTTAACCAGCGTTTCCCCCTGGAACGACGGCGCCTGACTTTGGCGCATGAACTCGCGCACCGTGTCATCGACCCTGAAGGGCTGACCGAACAGGAGGAAGAGAAAGCCGCCACTTACTTCGCAGGTGCTTTCCTGATGCCGCGTGACCATCTGATGCGCGAAGTTGGCAAACGCCGAGACCACTTGAGCTACAGGGAGATCATCCACCTCAAGCGCCTATACCGGGTGAGTGGGGCCGCTCTTTTGGTCCGCCTTAAAAACATCGGCATTATCAGCGAATCGACGCTGACTTATGCCTTCCAAAGTATTGCCAGGGGCTGGCGGACTTCAGAACCAGAGGAACTGGAAACTGAAAGGGGATCTTGGGAACGACCGCGCCGGTTTGAGCGGCTGTGCTATCGGGCTCTTGCCGAAGGACTGATTTCTCTCACCAAAGCGGCGGAACTGCTCCGCCAGCCGATCGAGGAGGTTGAGGCAGAATTGAAGGGGCCGGCATAGCCGCATGCGGATCATCGTCAGTGACAGCAGTTGTCTAATTGATCTGAGGAAGGCTTCTTTGTTGGAAGCCTTCCTCGGGTTGCCTTACGAAATCGTCATCCCCGACACACTCTTCGAGGAAGAACTCCTCAAGTTCAGCGCGGCGGAGAAGTCGCTGCTGCTGGACAGCGGGATGAAAGTCGTCGGACTTCCTGGAGAAGGTGTCTTGCGGGCGCAAGAAGTGGCGTCCCAGTTCTCCGCCCTGTCCATTCATGACTGCTTTGCTTTTACCCTCGCGGAACAGAATCCGGGCTGTATCCTGTTGACAGGGGATGGCCTGCTTCGCTCAGTGGCTGATGGAAATGGTATCGAAGTTCACGGGGTGCTGTGGGCGATTGATGAAATCCAAAAAGCGGGAACAAGTCCCGTTGTTCAACTGCTTTCAGCTCTGGAGATGTTCGAGAGCGATCCGACGGTTCGTCTTCCAGCGCGGGAGCTGCGGGCATTCATAAAACGCTTCCGGACGATGCTTGAGTAACCGGCTTCTGGGGAAAATCAGGCCATAGGACTTGAGATACTCTGTCCGCCAGAGGGCGGAATACCCGGCTGGTAGGTTACATCAAACACCGTGTCTGTCAGCCACCGTTTGAAATTGGGGTTGTCGCTGAACTGCTTGAATAGCTCCGTGTGGTCGGCCAGCAGTTCCAGGATCACCCGATTGAGCGCCCTGTCATGTTCCATCCTGGCGTTTTGCTTGTCGGAATGCTGAATTGCATTCTGGTAAGCCTTGTCCTTCGCAACACGGTCGGGAATCTCTTCCGCAATCACCTTGCGAATCTTGTCGGCGTCCTTCCAATCGATGTTGCCGAAAAGATCATTGAAGGTCTTGATGATATTGGAGAGCTTGTCGATCTCAGGCTCTCCACCTCCACCGCCTCCACCCGGTGGCGCCGGCTCCACAGTCCCGTCGGCATCGTCCATAGCCATACTCAGAGAGGCCTTGACCTCTGGCCGGTAGCTGTCCATGTCGATGGCTTCGAGCACGCCCTTGGATAAATCTTCTTCCTTCGGTGCCGGCAGTTTTGGGATCAAAAAGTTGAGGAAGATCGCCAGTTTCTCCCAGGCCGGGTGACCGTAGGTCAGGATCGCGCCCAAGAACCCATAGCTGCGCACGAAAGCCTTGGCTTTGCCCTTGAATTCGACCTGCTGATCCTCGTTCAGGTTGTCCTTATAGACCTCGACGCAGGCATCCAGAATCGGATCAAGCTTGTCCCTATCCGCCCCCTTCACATACAGGGCAACCAGTTCCTCGACCTGTGGCCAGGCATAAACCTGTTGTGCATCGAGATCATTCTTCAGGTCGTGCAGCTTATTGGGGTCGGTTTCGCCCACCTGCACCGTGGCGCGGTAGTACTCCTGAAACGCGGCCTTCACGGCCTCAGCGTTATCGGCAAAATCGAGCACAAAGGTATCGTGCTTTTGCGGGTGGGCTCGGTTTAATCGAGACAGGGTCTGGACAGCCAGCACACCAGCCAGCGGCTTATCCACATACATCGTATGAAGCAGCGGCTCGTCGAAGCCGGTCACGAATTTATTGGCGACGATCAAGAACCGATAGGGGTCCTGCTTCAACTTGGTTGGGATATCTTTGCTTGGGAAGCTGTTCAGGTCCGCCTCGGTCTTCTTCACCCCGCCGATTTCGAACTCACCGGAATAGGCCACGATGGCCTTATATGGGCTCTTGATCTCGGCCAGGTAATCAGACACTTCGCGGAAGTAGTCGATGGCTCGCGCAATGCCGTTGCATACGATCATCGCCCGCGCTTGCCCGCCGATCTTACGCTTACCTGCCACATTCGCCACGAAGTGGTCGACCATGATTTCCGCCTTCCTCCGGATAGCCTTGTCGTGGGACTCGACATAGTGGCGGATTTTTTTGAGAGCCTTGACCTTGTCGAAATCCGGGTCGTCTTCCACGGTCTTGGCCACACGGTAGAAGCTGTCTACAGGCGTGTAGTTCTGAATTACGTCGAGGATGAAACCTTCCTGTATGGCCTGCTTGGTTGTGTAGGTCAGCTCCGGCGGCGAACGGAAATGCACCTCGCCGCCTTCCTCGTAACGCTCGCCGAATAACTCCAGCGTCTTGTTCTTGGGTGTAGCGGTGAAGGCAAAGTAGCTGGCGTTCGGCAGCATCTTTCGGGACTCGATCAGCCGGTTCACTGCATCTTCGACGGATTCCTCGTCGTCCTCGTCATCGCCTGGCGCGGAGGACAAGGCCATGTGCATTTTGGCCGTGGTCTTGCCGCCCTGGCTGGAATGCGCCTCATCGATCAGGAGGGCAAACTTCTTCGAACCCAGATCACCCAGCTCATCAAGGATGAAAGGGAATTTCTGGACCGTGGTAACAATGATCTTCTTACCCTTCCTCAGAAAGCCGCGCAGCTCCTCGGCGCTGTCCGAATGACCGAAGATCGAGGCGACATGATCGTAGCCTTTGATTGTTCGGGCAATCTGCGTATCCAATGCGCGCCGATCAGTGATGACAATGACCGAATCGAACTGCGCAAGACTAAGATCGGCAGCCGATTTTAGCTCGACCAACTGGTGTGCCAGCCAGGCGATGGTATTGCTCTTGCCGCTGCCCGCGGAGTGCTGGATCAAATAGCGCCGTCCAACACCGTCTTCACGGCTACGCCGCAACAACGCACGCACGGTGCGCAGCTGATGGAAACGCGGGAAGACCTGTTTACGCTTCTTCTTACCCCGTTCGTCTTCTTCCTCGACGATTTGGGCAAAGGTCTCGATGATGTTGGCTAGGGACTCCATGGCCAGCACTTGCTTCCACAGGTAGTCAGTCTTCAAACCGTGCGGATTTGGCGGGTTGCCAGCCCCGCTGTTCTGCCCTTGGTTAAAGGGCAGGAACCAGGAGCTCTTGCCAGTCAGATGCGTACAGAAGCGCACCTCGGCATCGTCTATCGCAAAGTGCACCATGCAGCGGCCCAGTTGAAACAGCAGCTCGCGCGGGTCACGATCAGTCTGATATTGAACGATGGCGTCCGCGACCGTCTGCTTGGTCAGCGAGTTTTTCAACTCGAAGGTTGCGACCGGCAGGCCATTGATAAAAATTGCCAAGTCCAGCGCACGTTGCGTCTCGTCGTTGCTGTAGCGGAGCTGACGGGTCACGCTGAAAATGTTTTTGTCGAAGTTTTCGCCCGAGCTGGCATTACCCGGCGTCGGCAGGAATTTATACAGATCGACGTGTGCCGGGCCATGGCTTACCCCCTTTCGGAGCACGTCGACAACGCCACGCTTGGCAATCTCGCCTTGCAGTCGGTGTAGAAACTGTGTGCGCTTAATGCCTTCATGTCCTAACTCAAGCATCTCGATGATCTTGGGCTGGGTGGCCTGCAGGAAGGCCAACAGTTTCGCCACGTCCAAAGCGACATCGCGGTTGTAGTCGGTGGGCTGTCCCTGCACATAGCCGCCGCCGGTGCAGAGATCACGCACGATCAGAGCCTCCAGGCCCTTTTCGCTGGTGTCAGTCGTCGCCATCGTTGTTTTCCCCATCGGCATTGGTTTCTTCGTCATCACCCAGCGCGGCCAGGTCGTCTTCGGTCACCCCGTCGTCGGGACCGGGCACCCAGCTGCGCACATCCACCTGTCCGGTGACGACATCGGCGATCAGGCGGTCGCGGTATTCGCGGATCAAAGCAATCTCGCTCTTGATCTTCTCGATAGCCGAATCCTGTTCCTCTGTTGCTGTCTGGAGAAATTGAAGGATGCTGTCTTGCTCTTCCAGAGGAGGCAATACGATCTTGAAGTTTTTGACGAAATCCAACGGAACCCGTTGCTGACCAGCCGCCCCGGTCATAGCGTCAGCACCTAAGGTTCTGAAGGTCTTCAGCGACAGCAACTTGGATAGGAATGCAGGTCTGACGCGACGCGCGACCGGGCGTAGAACGATGAATTCAGTCGTTCCAAAACCAATATCCGTTGGCAGAGTGTCGAGCAGACCGCCCTTGCCGTTCTCGAAACAGGGGGTGATCTTCGCCATGACCACGTCGTGACGCCGGAAGTAGGTATAACCCTCCCAAACATCCGAAATATTCCGGCTTTCGACGTTCTGGAGCTTCCCGTCTGTGGTGATGCACTCCATCGGGAGGAACGATACTGACTCTTCATTGCGGCGACGCGCAGCGCTCTCCGAACGCGAGGGGTTGAATTGCGCTACGTGCTTGATCTTGCACGTTTCCCAATGGGCCGGCACATGTGCTATCCAATCAATCCCGGAGTCCCGTAGTGCCGCCGACGTATTCAAGCCTCGTGTAACTGCGCCTTCAACAACGGTCTGCCTTTGCTCCGTTAGCAGCCCGATGAGGTCACGCTTGGCCTTGATGAAGCGGGCAACATGAGCATCCTGCGCCCGGAGGTAGGCGGCGATCTGGTCTTGCTCCGGACGAGGAGGCACTAAGGACGGCATCTGCTTGAATTCGTCCCAATAAAGCCGGTTGCGGTCAGCTACGATGCCGCGCGAGAACTTATTGACCTCGCGCATATAGGCATTTGTGCGGAACAGATAGCTGTAATAGGTGCTGTTGGCCTCCGGGAAAGGCTTGACCACAACATAAGCGGGGCTCACCAACCCATCCACAGGCACAGGACCAACCGCGCCTTGCCACATCCGCATCATGTTGTAGGCGATATCGCCCTTGACCGCTCGTTTGTACTTCTCCTTCTGGTTCATCACTTGCTTACGCTTCAGGTTCTCCATGTCGCGCACACGTACGCCGGTACGCAGCGACACTTCCAAAATAGGCAGGTCGGGGAAGCCGGTCTCCACACGATGGACGAACAAGCGACCATTTCGCAGCACCTTCCAGCCGTCGGGCAGTTTGGGCGCCCAAGGTAAACCGGACTCACTGTAGTTCGGGTAGGCACTTGCGGTTGCCATCATGCAGCCCCTACGATCTTGTGCAGCAGGCCCTCGGTTTGCTGCTCCAGCTTCAGGATGTCAGCGCGAATCTGATCCAGCGTCCGCAACGGCGTGGGTTTGTAGAAGTAGCGAGCAAACGAAATCTCATAGCCGATCTTGGTCGCGTCCATTGCGATCCAGGCATCGGGTGCGTGTGGCAGCACTTCGCGCGCAAAAAAGGCCTCGATACCGCCGGGCTCTTTGAGCGGTACCTGCTCGGTGTCGCGCAGGTCTGTGTCCGGCTCGTATTCAAGCATGAAGCGATCCTTGCCGATTTGTTCCAGATACGCGCCGTCGTAGCCGGGTTCGAAGAAATCATCCGCCCGAAGTCTGCTGCGCTTGGCGATAACCGGTGGCGCATTCTCGTCGCGCCAGCTCACGGCCTTGTAGATAGCCTTCTTGTCCGAAGCACTTAGCTTCTTGCCGTGCTGTTTCATCACGGCCTCGAAGCGGGCACGGAATTCGTTGTGATCATCAAACACGTCATCGCCCATTTCCTTCCGGGCCAGACGCGCCAGTTCGACGAGGTTCTTGTCACGCAGCCAGGTAACAGGATCGAGGAGCTTCTTACGGCGCTTTTCCGGGATGGTTCTCTTGACCGGCTTAGCGTCTTCGTCGTCCGAGTCGGTATCGGTCTCCTCCTCGCCTTCGTCTCCCTTGAGCCAGGCCTCGATCTCAGGCCGCACTCGTGCGAACTCGTCATACAGTTTGTCGCTCCACCGGCTGTAAATTTCGCTGCGTAAAGCCTCATCGCCTGAAGCGAACCGCAGGCTTGCGATGGCGAGGTGCGAAAACTGGCTTTTCAGCCGTAGTGGGCGTTCGACGGTTATCTTCCAGTACCCGAAATCGGTGTTGTCGAACCACTTGCATTCCGGCATGGCCTTCGCCGCCTCGGCATTGATGGGCGGCTGGGCGAGATACTGCTCTAGGATGCGGCCGATATCAGCATCGGACAGCTCGCAATTCTTTTTACCAAGGTTACGGCGTAACGGCTGGAACCACTGGGTGGCGTCGATCAACTGCACCTTGCCACGCCGGTGCTCGGCCTTACGATTGGTGAGCACCCAGATGTAGGTAGCTATGCCAGTGTTGTAGAACATGTTGAGCGGCAGCGCGATGATGGCTTCCAGCCAGTCGTTCTCGATCACCCAGCGCCGAATATTGCTTTCTCCCTGCCCGGCGTCACCGGTAAACAGAGCCGAGCCGTTATGGACCAACGCAATACGGCTGCCCAGCGGGGTCTTGTGCTTCATCTTCTGCAGCTTGTTCACCAAGAACATCAGCTGCCCATCGCTGGAACGGGTGATGAGCTTGAATTCATGGTCGCCACCGTGGCTGACGATGAAGCGCGGATCACTGAAGTTTGCCTTGCCGCCCATGCGCTCCAGATCGGTCTTCCAGCTCTTGCCATAAGGCGGGTTGGAGAGCATGAAATCGAACTCGCGCGAAGGGAACTGATCGGCCGACAGCGTGGACTTGTCCGCCCCACCGACGATTTTCTCGGCCTCGTCGCCTTCACCCTTTAGCAGCAGATCGGCCTTGCAAATGGCATAGGTTTCCGGGTTGATCTCCTGACCGAACAGGTGGATTGAGACTTCCTTGCCGTGGCTCTCGGCTAGGTTCTGCAGGGTCTCTTCGGCAACGGTGAGCATGCCACCAGTACCGCAGGCACCGTCGTACAGCGAGTACGTACTTGACTCGATTGCATCGGTAATAGGCAGGAATAAGAGCTTCGCCATGAGCTTCACCACATCGCGTGGGGTGAAGTGTTCGCCGGCTTCCTCGTTGTTTTCTTCGTTGAAACGCCGGATCAGCTCCTCGAAGACTGTGCCCATGCCATGGTTATCCAGTGCTGGCAGCTTGATGCGTCCATCAACGTCCTTTACCGGGAGCGGCGAAAGATTAACCTCGGGGTCAAGGAAGTCACTGATGAGATGGCCGAGAATGTCGGCATCGACCATCGTTTGAATCTGGTCGCGAAATTTGAACTTGGTCAGGATTTCCTGGACGTTGGGCGAAAATCCGTCCAGATAATCAATGAAGTTGTCGCGTAGGCGCTGGCCCGACGCACTGGCTTTCAGCCTTGCCAGCGTGAATTCCGAAGTATTGTAGAAGGCCTGGCCGGCGGCCATGCGCAACGCGCCGTCCTGATCGACTACTTTGTTCTGATCCAGGAACTTCTTGCGCTCCAGAACCGTATCTTTAGTCGCTTCCAGCACCGCATCAAGGCGACGCAGAACAGTGAAGGGCAGAATGACATCCCGGTATTTGCCGCGCACATAGACATCGCGAAGCCGATCGTCGGCGATGTTCCAGATAAAGTCGGCAATCCACTTGAGTTGCGATTGGTCCATTTGTGTCCTTTCCCTCTACTCCGTCCAGCCCATGACGAAGGCCGTGGACCTCATCGTCACATTGAGCGGCTGGAGACCTTTCAGGTATCGCAGGCGCAGATACCTTCCCCAGCTTGACCAGGAATCAGTCGTTTTCATCGATCTCATCATCGGCAACAATCTCGCCAGTCGCGGTTACAGGCTTCCCCATCACAGCCGAAATCCGGTCAATCAGAAGCTGCATACGCGCTTCGATGAACCCATCAAAGTCATTACTACGAAGGGGGAGGGGGCCAAGCAGTGCGTTGCCAGGATGGCATCCATCTGCGGATCGTCGAGCCCGACGCTCGCGTGTTGTTGAAGCTGCTTCAGGTAATCGCTCGGCGCTTTGCCGCCGATCATCCTGTTGGCCTTGTAGGAAATCGGTGTCTTGTTGAGCACCGAGTTGTAGCGCTTTTCGGGGATGTTATTGGCCTCACACCAGGCCTTGGGGAAGATGTGGTGGATGTCCAGCTTGCAGTCTTCCCAGTCGGTCTCGTCTAGTTCGCGGATCGTGCTCTTCCAGAAAAAGTCCTGAGCGCCGTTCCGCTGGATCAGCACATTGATGCCCTTATAGGCTGCGCTGTTGCGTGACCGAAGGGTTTCCAGCCGCGCCGGCTGGAAGTTCGCATCGCGGACCGTCGCAGGCTCTTGGTTCACGCCTTCCACCCACGCCATCAGCTCCTGCAAATCCAGTGCAAAGCGCGTCTCCACGGCTCCGCCGTAGAACTCTCCCAGAACACCACACCAGTACCAGCGGGCAAGTTTTTCGTAGGTCTTTTGTTCGAGCCAGCGTTCCCCGAGCAGGGTTAACACGGCCGCCAGAGGGACAAGCTGGGTTCGATAGGGTAGGTCGGTGGTCGAGAAAAAGGACTCCTTTCGGAGAAACTTCGCGGCACGCCAGAAACCCTCCTTCAGGGGCTGCTTCCATTTCTCGTAAGCCGCGAGTGGAAGAGCCAAAACAGCTTCGCGTTTTGCACTGACACCGGTTATCTGCTTTCCAGTTTTGCCGGCAGCAATGTCGTCCTTACGCCGCTCGAAGGTATGGAGCAGGGTCAACCCCTGAAAGAACTCCGTCGGCATGACTCCGTGGAGCATGCGCTGCTTGGCAAAATGCTGTCGGATTCCTTCGATCTTCTCTTTTGGGTTGCCAAACCACTCGTCACGGAGATTGACCCCGTCGGCCGCATAGGTGGCCGTGATCAGCTCAAAAACGGAGAGCGGGACACCGCCCGTGTTGACCTTCTCGAACACCAGGCAAACGGCTTCCTTCTTGTTGTCCTTCTTGAGCTCGATAACCGGGATGTCATAGTTACGAAACTCAGCCAGCAGGGTCTTCCGGAATCGCATATACCGGGTAAATTTGGCCGAATCATAGGCATTCAGCCCTTCTTCCCAGCTATCCGAGTTGAGAATCTGGTTACAGGGAAAACAGAAGTTCTGATACTCCTTATCGGGGTCACTCAAATCCAGCTTGATATCCCGTCCAAAGTTTTCCCTGATAGTCCGGTCTTCATCGACTCCGAAAATCGCCTCTTCGTAGAGTTCCGGACCTTCGAGCGCTTTTTCGATATCGATGTAGTAGTGGCGCTTGAGCTCGCGCCCCTTGTGATCACGCGTCTCCACGGCTCTGGTGAGCATAAGCACCTGAGTGAGGGAGGTTAACCGCTGCTGGCCGTCGAGGATGAGCTTCTCCACCTTGTCCGGTGTTGCCTTGGCCGCATCAATGCCCTCGACAGGGTGCACTTTGAAGCGTGTCTCCCCACCACTTTCCAACAGCATGACGGCTCCAACCGGGAAGGCCCTGGCGATGCTGGTCAGAAGGGAACGAATATGCTCGTCATCCCATACCCATCCGCGCTGAAAGTCGGGTAGCTGCACCTTTCCCGCCACGATGTCTTTGAGCAGGTCGGCAAGCCGTGTTTTGGTGGAATCGAAAGTCGACATTGATCCAACATCCAATTGTTATTGTTCTTAAATATCTCCTGGCCATTTCCAAGAGGTCATGGAAAACAGCCCGGATTTTGCTCTGATGAGCGTTTACTGATAAGGCACGATGTGAGGAATCTCGGCAAGGACCAATTGCCAGGTCTCTACATCCGTCCCGCCACCGTCACTTTCTCCCCGATCCGGCGTCCCCTAGGGAAATATTGATCGTCTCACCGCCCTCCAGGCGCTCCAGAAATTCACGCATGGCCTGACGGATCAGCCATGACGTGGAAACCCGGCTGTTCTCGGCAAGCAGCTCCATGCTGGCATAGTCATCCGGGTCGACGCTGATCGTGATCCGGGTGAGCGTTTTCTCTTTCTTGCGGTTTGCCATGGATTCTCTTAGCCGGGGCTATCGACAAAGTCTAGCTCAAAAGTGCTGCATATATTGCAGCAGAATAACTCTCCCATCTTGGATCACGCCACTAATCCGGCAGGTTAGCCGTCTCGATGTGCTGGTGTAGATCGTCCTTACTGGTATTGCCAAGGTGCCGGCCGCGCAATCCTAAAAGACGATAGAGGTTCTTGTTCTTAATCGTCCAGGACTCCCCGTCGTCCATCGGCTCAGAGGAGCGATCGACTTGAATCAGTCTCAGGTTTACCAGGAGGGAAATCGCACTCCGAATGTCGTTTTCGGGAATGCCGGTGTATCTGTGTATGTTTTCGTAGGCGATGATCGTGTAATTGCTTGCGTTGTCCCGAAAAGCAACCATCAAGAGGTACATCTTCAGGGCGTTCAGTTCGTTCTTCAGGCGCAAGTGAAAATCCCCGAAAACCCTGATCCGGCCATCCTGGTACAGATACCCGCAGGGTAGCTTCCCCCATCTTTCAGCCGGGTAACCCACGAGCTGATAGACGCTGGTCTTTTCCTCCTTATTGACTACCACGATTCCCAAGTCTTCCAGGATTTTCAGGCCTGCCGCGATCTTGGCGCGGCTCAAACCGACAATCTTCTGAAAATCGCTATAAGACAGGCGAGCGAAGCCGGGTTTCGAAAACGCCTCGTTGGGCTTCTCGTTCACGTGGTGGGCAATCGCAATGTAGATCATCAGCGCCGCCACGTTGCCCGCATTGTCGGTGCCATCCCACTTAAGCCGCTTTAACCCTGGCCTTTCCTTATCGGTGATCCAGGAGGTTGGCAGTTTTGCGAATTCGCGCATCTCAATTTCCCCCCTTCTTGGTCAGGGTCTCGACCACCCTGCAGTGGACATGAAGGGCGTAGACCACTACGCCCAAAGCCACGAGAACAATCACCAGAAGCCACCGATCCGGCGGGAGAGCGGCCATAAAATCAAAGACGGCATCGACATTTTTCGGCATAGGAAACCTCGCTCAAACAATGATGTTGAGCGAATTTTAAGAGCCGATATGAATCAATCTAGAATCAGTCGCTTAACAATGTGTCGCAATAAATCAACATTGCCTTTTATAATCAGAATGATATCGCCAAATTCATCAGGCTATGGAATTTTCCGAATGGTTCATAAAGGCATGTTGGTTCTGATGTTAGCCTGGTGTGTGATCGGTTCATAAGGTGCAAAATCAGTTCATAAGCCGAAAAATCGAGAGTCGCCACCAATTCATGAACCGATGGTCTCGTCTAGCTGTAGCGGGTCACCAGACTACCTGGACAAAACGGCCGATTCAAGCCGATCATTTCGGCCTAGAGATCCACTACCCTTGGGGATGGGAGGGGGATCAAAAAACTGTCCGAAGGACACTTTATGTGCCGGCCAGGTAATCGCGGACCATTTGGATCAACAGCCAGCCGAGCATCAAGAACACCGTAACGAAGACCATCGCGCCGAAGAACTCGATCACCCGGAGGATGCCGACGTACAAGCGCATGACGGCGTGATACGGCAGAGAGAGGATCCAAACGACCGCGCGAGCGCCGGTTAAGGTCATCCGCCCCGCCCGAGCGACCGGCGCGACCGCCGCGATCACATCGGTGCGCGTGGGCCAGACCAGGCGTGGACCCTTAAACGGCGGCCGTGTGCGGCCCGCCGTTCCAGGCCGAAACGGGACAACGTTCTCCCTGTTCATCCTTGGCTTTTTCTCCATGGTTTACCTGTGTTCTATGATCGGCGCTCGCGCGTGGGTGACTTGATCTTTGAGGTAGGTGGCCATCGCTGTTGCCGCCGCACCTCCCATAGCGCCGGCTAACAGACTGATCCCCACGAGGATGGCCACTTGCGAAGAGCCCTCTCTTCTGTTGTCATGAGCGGTGCCTGAGGATTTTTATCGTCCATGACCGAGCCTTCGGTTCATGATTATGGGAAAGACCCGAGCATAAGCCTATAAGGCCTATGTCCAGCGCGTCAGCGGTCCGGATAATAAATTCTGCGCTGGATTACTCTAGCGCCCAAGCTTCAATGTGTGTGCCGAGGAGACAGCTTTCGGCGAGCGCCAATAGCCGCCCATTCGACCAGTTCAAAATCACCGATTCCGCGTGCAATTACACCAGTCGAGCACTGTCATGGAGCGACATGTAATTGATAAGTAAACATTTCTTTGTGGCACTTTATTTGCTTTGTGTTTATTGCCGACATCGTTAAATCCCATTTGGGTATCTGTTTTTCGGCAAAAACATTCCCGTGTTTCGTGGAGTATTCTGATGCGGTTTATGAACCAGTTCGTTTACAGCATCGTGCTCGCTGTTCTATCCATCGTAGTGACTGACGTCGATATTGCCCAGGGTCTGAGTGACGATTCCAGGAAGCAAATGACGGTTCATTCAGTTAAATACGAGTAAGCAGCATCGCCGATATTCAACCTGTCCCTGCCATTCTCTGAATCGATGAACAAATATTTGCGGTCAAGCGCCACCTCGAGCAAGAGGCTCTTGGCGGTACTGGCCTCGGTCTGGCCATGGTTCAGCGGTTCACGCGCGACCTGGGCGGGCAGCTGGATATTTCGAATGTCGAGCCCCGTGGAGCTCGGGTGAGTTTAACGCTTCCTTGTCAATGGGTCTGAGTTTGCCGTGCTGAATACCTTGCTGATCATCGAAGACGAAGCCTTGTTCGGTTCCGAACTGACGCGCCACTATCGCAAGGCGGGTTGGGAAGTGGAATGGGCCAAAGACCTCAAGGATGCGAAAGAGTTGCTGCTGGAACAGGGATTCGAGCCCATCTTGATCCTGTCCGACATGAATCTGCCGGACGGCAACGCTTTGGATTTCATGGAATCGCTTCAAGGGCAGATCGCCAATACCGAATGGCTGTTGCTCACCGGGTACGGGAGCGTGCCGGATTCGGTGCGGGCTTTGCGCCTGGGTGCGTACGACTTCCTCGAAAAACCGTGCGAGATGTCGCGGCTCGACTTGGTGATCGCCGCCGCCGCCCGCAGCGCCCAGGCCCAAAAGCGCCTGGCGCAGCAAGTCCGCCAGCGCTATCGCCGTTATTCGCCGGAAGCCTATGTCGGCAAGAGCCGGGCGGCGCAGCGGGTGCGCGAGATGTTGACGCGCTTGACCCAAGTGCCTTTCAGCGCCTTGATCATCGGCGGCGAAACCGGCACCGGCAAGGGCCTTGCGGCCCGCATCCTGCATTATGGCGGGAAACGGGCGGAAAACCCGTTGATCGAACTCAATTGCGCGGCGCTGCCGCGCGAGCTCCTGGAATCCGAATTGTTCGGGCACGAGGCCGGTGCGTTCACGGGCGCCCTGTCACGGCACCGGGGATTGATCGAACAGGCCGAAGGCGGCACCTTGTTTCTCGACGAGATTGGCGAGATGGCTCCGGATCTTCAGTCCAAGCTCCTCAAGGCGATCGAGGACCGGAAAATCCGCCGGCTGGGCTCGGAGAAGGAAATCTCGGTCGATGTGCAAATCCTCGCGGCAAGCCATAGGGATCTGGAGGACATGGTCAAGCGCGGCGAATTCCGCGGCGATCTTTACCATCGCTTGAGCGTGTTCAAGCTCACCCTGCCGCCCCTCAGGGACATCAAGGAGGATTTGGAGGATTTGGTGGAGCTTTTCGTGGCCGAGTTCAACGCCAAGGCCGGCAAGCACGTCAAGGTGGTTCCGGAAGCGGCCTGGGCGGAATTGCGGGCGCACGACTGGCCCGGCAATGTACGGGAATTGCGGAACGTCATCGAGCGCTGCGTGCTATTTGCCGAGGGACCGCTGTTGCCGGTCGAATGGCTGCAGCTGCGCCGGCAAGACTTGAAAGGGATGCCGGGACACGCTTCTGCTACCGAGGATGGGCTATTCATTCCGCTCGACGGGAGCATGGCGCTGGACGATATGGACTGCTACATCATTCGAACCACGCTGGAGCGGCACGCCGGCAACGTCACCGCCACCGCCCGTGCCCTCGGCACGACCCGCGAGACGCTGCGCTACCGCATCCGGAAGTACGGGTTGAAAGAATCGAGTTAAGCTCTCGACTTGAGCCTTTTCAAGGCTGGCGTGTGGCGACATAGCCGCAGTGACGGAAATCATGCCGACATTCGGCCGAAGTCACCTGATCCAACAGTTTGCCGATGGCGTCCCCAATCGCCTCGACGGCGCGTTGCCCCGCCTTGCGGAGCCGTGCCTTGAGCTTGGCGAAGACCTGCTCGATCGGATTGAGGTCCGGGCGATAGGGCGGCAGGGGCTTGAGAATGGCCCTGCGGGCTTCAATGGCCTCCCGGACTCCGCTCACCTGGTGTGACGAGAGGTTATCCCCAATGACCACGTTCCCCGGTGACAAGGTCGGACACAGAAATTCCCGCACATAACCGAGGAAGCGATCGCCGTTCATCGGACCTTCGGTGACCCTGGGCGCCATCAGTCCCTCCTGCCGCTAGGCCGCCACAAAGGTCGTGGTCTGCCAATGCCCCTGCGGGATCGTTCCGATCACCCGTTCGCCGTTAGGTCCCCAGCCATACAGCCGGTTCATCGCCGTGGTGGCGAAGGTCTCGTCAACGAAGACCAGTTTGGCAGGTGCCAGTGTGGGTGGTTCCGCGTGCCATGCGTCACGGGCCAGGCGGACGTCTTCGCGGGCCTGCTCGGCGGCTCGGAGCGTTTTTTTGAAGGTCAGGCCCAGATGGTTGAGGCGGTACCAGAGCGTCGAGAGTTGGACCTTCAACCCCAAGGCCTCGCGGAGTTCCGCCAGGGTCGTGTCGGCTTCGCCTTCCGCAGCGCGTAGCGCCGCATCGTACTCGGCCAAGCGAGGCTGGCGGCCTCCGGCATGGGGCTTTGGCGCCAGCGTGTCCCGCTCGCGGCGCTGACGTGTGCTGAGCATCGGGATCATGCAAGAACCGGAACTTGCGTCGATTCCTAGCCGATTGATTGTCCTTGATAGTACTCCTCTGCCGTGCATCGGCTTGATCTCCGATGATCGGAAATATCATCCATAGATGGTTTGAATAAGCCAGTTTCACCGGTGATCTTGAACCGGTGCGAGTCTGGCGGACTTTTCAAAGTAAAAAACCGTTTTCGCAATCAATAACCTAGAAAAATAGTAGGTTTGGCACGGAAGTCGCTTTGGCAGAGCCGGTACAACTCTACGAGGACGACTATGGCTTCAGTACAAACATTGCGCCGGGTGCCTCGAACCGGTCTGCCTGGACTTAAAGACCATTGGCGATCGGACCTCGTATCCGGCTTTCCGGTGTTTCTGATCGCACTGCCGCTGTGTCTCGGCATCGCCATGGCCTCGGGTTTTCCGCCCATGGCCGGGATCGTCAGTGCCATGATCGGCGGGGTCATCGTATCCAGCATCAACGGCTCTCATGTCACGATCAAAGGCCCAGTGGCCGGATTGATCGTCGTGATTCTCTCGGCGGTGCAGTCCCTGGGGCAGGGGAGCGCCATCTCGGGTTACCGCTATACCTTGGCCGCCATCGCGGTGGCGAGCGTGCTGAAAATCCCGATGGGAGTCTTTAAAGCGGGAAAGCTCAACGCCTATTTTCCCGCCTCGGTGGTGCACGGCATGCTGGCCTCCATCGGCACCATCATCATGGTAAGCAAATCCATGTGATGCTCAAGGCCAAGCCGAAAAGCCGCGAAATCCTCATCGGCCGACCGCAAAGGGCACCTCGAAAGTGTGCCGCAGGCACACGGAAACTTGGTTCAGGGCTGAACGAACAAACTGTGTAGATGCTACACGAGAGATGAGGATAGGTCCCTCGGAGTCGGTTTTCAGGAGCAGACTTCAAACCACACCAAGCTGCTGCGGTTAAGAGCCGATGGTGGTGAGCGTGGGGGTCAAAGTTCAGGGGATATCCTCGGCAGGTAAGGCCCGTAGAGACGAACGCAAGTGAACTCTCGATGACGCGTCGTAATCCCTGAGTTGTCGTCAAAACCGGAAGAGTTCCGAGTTTCCGGGACGAACTTGCCGGATACCGGGTTACCGGGCAAGCGGCGACCGGCGTACAGGGGGCGTGAAGCCGACTCTGGCTTTGGTGTGGAACTGCAGGAACCAGTCGTTCCGATGACAAGGGAGAAGCACAAGTGGCGGCAACCACGAGGCGAGAGTACCGAGGCGGAGCCCTGGGACGGATAGGACCGTAAGAGCCGATGATGGCTGGTAATGCGGCTGGAGCAAAGGGTCCGAGTCAAGCCGTAGCATTCGGCGTTCAACTGAAAATAGGAGGAAACCGATGAGGCAACGAAAGCGTTCGCCATCGACCAATGGCGGGTGTACGAAGCGATTCCTATTGAGGTATGGCTGGGAAGCAACCTTGGCTATTCGTGCACTGCCAATTGGGGATGAAGGGTACGTTTGCTTGATGGGAGCGGTGTGAGTCGAGAGGTTAACGCACCGTTCTGAGCGAGTCTGGAGGTGAGATTCCTCCGGCCTGCTCACCGGCCTGTCACGCTCATGCTTCGACAGGCTCGGCACGAACGGAACCGATTGATCTGATTAGAACCATTCGTACTGAGCTTGCTGAGGCTCGCGAATTTTCGAGGTGCCGCCAAAAGTAAATGGGATTTATTGGGCGCACTGTTTAATCCCGCAAACGAGTATTTAATACAGAACATCTTTTGTCATCCAGATTTAACGATCTAGCAAATGAATCTAAAGACATATTTAGCTATCTGGTTAAGTGCCGTTTTATTAACTGGTTGCCACCAAGGAGGAACCGAAAAGCAGGAAGAAAACGCAAGGCTGGAGGCGACTACACCGCTTCGCCAGGATACTACTGTCACCAGGGAATATGTTTGTCAGATTCACGCAATAAGGCATATTGAAATCCGGGCACTGGAAAGAGGCTATATACAGAATATTTTTGTCGACGAGGGGCAATTGGTGAATCAAGGCCGCCCCATGTTCAAAATCATGCCTACCGTCTATCAGGCGAAGCTGTTAAAAGCAAAGGCCGAAGCCAATACTGCGAATGTTGAATATCTCAATACCAAGGCACTGGCTGACAGAAATATCGTTTCACCCAATGAGTTGGCTTTGGCAAAAGCCAGATTGGACAAGGCCAACGCAGAGGTGAAATTGACGGAAGCACACTTGAGTTTCACCGATATCAACGCGCCTTTCGACGGCATTATGGATCACTTGGAAGTGAGAAGCGGCAGCTTGGTAGAAGAGGGCACCTTGTTAACCACTTTATCCGACATTAGCAAAACGTGGGTGTATTTCAATGTTCCGGAAGCCGAATATCTGGATTACAAAATCCACAAGCGGGGCAACGAACCGACCAAAGTAAAACTGCGGATGGCCAATGGTCAGATTTTCAACCAAACCGGAATAGTGGAGACCATAGAAGCGGATTTTGACAATACCACCGGTACCATCGAGTTCCGAGCCACTTTCCCCAATCCGGACAAGCTGCTCCGACACGGCGAGACCGGCACGATTCTGATGGAGAAACCCTACCCAAACGCCATGTTGATCCCGCAAAAAGCGACTTTCGAAATTTTGGACAAAACCTATGTTTACGTCATCAACCCGGAAGGAAAACTAGAGCAACGGCTCATCAATATCGAAGCCACCTTGCCGCATCTGTTTATCGTCAAGGACGGCTTGAAAGACGATGACAGGGTCTTGCTGGAAGGCTTGCGCAAGGTACATCCAGGGCAAGCCGTAGAGATCGACTTGATGTCAGCGGAGAAAGTCCTCGCAGAGCTGGATCTGTATACCGAGTAACCGTGTCGGAAATGATTTGGCCATGTTCAATGTTTTTATCAAACGACCTGTCATGGCGATCGTGTTATCGCTGCTTTTTCTGTTCATGGGCGGATTGGCGGTTCGGTCCTTGCCCATTTCCCAATTTCCGGATATCGCACCGCCCCGCGTGATCGTTTCCTTGGCGTTTCCCGGTGCAAGCGCGGATGTGCTGGTGAAATCGTCGTTAATCACGATCGAACGTGCCATCAACGGCGTTCCCGGCATGAAATACATCATCTCGGATGCAACCAGCGCCGGTGAAGCGACCATTCAAGTGCTGTTCGACCTGAGCGTCGATCCTAACGTAGCGATGGTCAACGTGAAGACGCGCCTGGACCAAGTCATGAACCGACTGCCGAAGCTGGTTCAGCTGGAAGGGGTGGTCGTCGAACGCGTACAGCCCAGTATGCTCATGTACATCAACCTGTACAGCACGGACAAAAACGCGGACCAGAAATTTCTATTCAACTATGCCAACGTCCATGTAATCCCGGAAGTCCAGCGCGTGTATGGCATTGCCCAAGCCAAGATATTGGGCAGCCGCCAATATGCGATGCGGATTTGGCTGAATCCGGACCGGATGAGGGCTTATAACGTCTCGATCGATGAAGTGATGGATGCCATCGCCAAGCAAAGTGTTATCGGCCGGCCGGGACGAATCGGGCAAAGTACGGGTATTACCGCCCAATCCAAAGAGTATGTACTGGTTTACCAAGGGCGGTACAACAAGCCGGAACAGTATGAAGACATCATCATACGCGCCACGCCCGAAGGAAAGATGCTGCGCATTAAAGATATCGCCAAAGTCAGTCTAAGCAGCGAGTTTTACGATATCTACTCCGACAAGGATTCCTTTCCTTCGGCTTCGATCGTGCTTAAACAAAACTATGGGAGTAACGCCAGCAAAGTCATCGAGGACGTGAAGGAGAAATTGAAAGAATTGAAAGACTCGTTCCCTGAGGGTATGGACTATGAAATCAACTACGACGTGTCGAGATTCGTCGATGCCTCGATTGACAAAGTCCTGCATACCCTAGCGGAAGCATTCGTTCTGGTAACGCTGGTGGTATTTGTTTTCTTGGGCGATTGGCGCTCCACCCTGATTCCCATTTTGGCGGTCCCTGTTTCGTTGATCGGCTCCTTCGCCGTGATGTCGGCATTCGGACTTTCCATCAACCTGATTACCCTGTTTGCCTTGGTTTTGGCGATCGGTATCGTGGTCGACGACGCCATCGTGGTAGTCGAAGCCGTGCATGCCAAAATGGAGGCCGAACATATTTCCCCTTATGTTGCTGCGCAAAAAGTCCTTGGGGAAATCGGCGGCGCCATTATCGCGATTACCCTGGTCATGACCTCGGTTTTCGTCCCCATCGCCTTTATGACCGGTCCGGTCGGCGTGTTTTATCGGCAGTTTTCGATAGCCATGGCATCGTCGATTATCATCTCGGCAATCGTGGCCTTATCGCTCGCCCCGGTTCTGTGCGCGATGATTCTGAAAAACCCCCATGGCAGACCCAAAAGAAAAACTCCGATTAATTTATTCATCGATGGCTTCAACTATATCTTCGAGAAAGCCACGGGACGGTACGTTAAGCTGCTGAATGCCGTCGTCACTCGGCGGATCGTTACGTTTTTGGCCTTGGCTGGGTTTTCTTTCGGTATTTTTGCGGTGAATCAAACCCTGCCCGCCGGCTTTATTCCCGGCGAAGACCAAGGGATGATCTATGCGATTATTCAAACACCCCCCGGTTCGACGCTCGAAGTCACCTACGAAGTAGCACGACAGCTCGAAAGCGTAGCCAGACAAATTGAAGGCGTGCAATCGGTTTCTTCCTTGGCGGGCTACGAGGTACTGACCGAAGGACGCGGTTCCAATGCGGGTACTTGTATCATCAACCTGAAAGATTGGTCTGAGCGTAAGGTATCCGTACAAGATGTAATCCGAGAATTGGAGGAAAAAACCCGCGATTTCGGCGCCGTCATCGAGTTCTTCCAACCGCCGGCAGTCCCCGGCTACGGCGCAGCTTCCGGCTTGGCATTGCGGTTATTGGATAAGACTTCGGATACGGATTACTATGAGTTTGACAAAATCAACCAGGAATTCATGGCAGCTTTGCGCAAGCGCAAAGAATTAACCGGTTTATTTACCTTTTACGCAGCCAATTATCCGCAGTATGAACTGATCATCGATAACAAGCTCGCCATGCAAAAAGGCGTCTCCATCGATAAAGCGATGGAGAACTTGGACATCATGATCGGCAGTACTTACGAGCAAGGCTTTATCCGCTTCAATAACTTTTTCAAGGTCTATGCCCAGGCCCTGCCCGAATTCCGGCGTTTTCCCACGGATGTATTGAATTACTACGTGAAAAACGAAAAGGGCGAAATGGTGCCGTACTCCGCCTTTATGACCATGAAAAAGCGGCAAGGTCCCAACGAAATTACCCGCTACAACCTCTACAACTCGGCAGCTATCCGTGCCGAGCCCGCCCCCGGCTATACCACCGGCGACGCCATCAAAGCCGTTCAGGAAGTCGCCGCCGCCACCCTGCCCCGCGGTTATGACATTGCCTGGGAAGGCCTGTCGTTCGACGAAGCTGTTCGCGGCAACGAAGCGTTGGTGATCTTCGCGGTCGTGATCGTGTTTGTCTATTTGGTGCTGGCGGCGCAGTACGAAAGCTTCATTCTCCCGCTGACGGTGTTGTTCTCTCTGCCCGCCGGTATTTTCGGTTCGTTCCTCCTGCTGAAAGCCACGGGGCTTGCCAACGATGTTTATTCCCAGGTGGGTTTGGTGATGTTGATTGGTTTGCTCGGCAAGAACGCCGTTTTGATCGTGGAATACGCCGTTCAAAAACAAGCCCAGGGTATGTCCGTCAGGGATGCGGCGATTGAGGGCGCGAAAGCGCGTTTCCGGCCGATTTTGATGACGTCCTTCGCCTTTATCGCCGGGTTGGTACCGTTAGCGGTCGCCACCGGGGCGGGAGCGGTCGGCAACCGGACGATTGGCACCTCCGCCTTGGGCGGGATGCTTTTCGGAACCCTATTCGGCGTTCTGCTTATCCCAGGGCTCTATTACGTTTTCGCCAAGATGACGGAAGGTAAGCGATTAATTAGAGACGAAGACATTAACCCTCTAACGGAAACTTATCAGTACGGCACGAACGATGTCGAAGAGTAAAACGTTTCGTCTTATGACATTGGGCGTAATCGGATTAATGTTACATGCCTGCGGAATTCCAGAAATAACAATCAAGAAAGCAGATACGCAGCTTCCTGATAGATTCAAGCCCGGCCTCGCGGAAAAGGCTAACTCGGGCACCGTGAAATGGAAGGACTTTTTCGAAGACCCGAATTTATTGAGCCTGATCGATATCGCTATCGCCAATAACAAGGAAGTCAATATGATGCTGCAGCGTATTAGCACTGCGGAAAATGAGATTCAAGCACGTCGAGGGGCCTATTTACCTTCCGTGAATATAGGTATTGGCGCAGATGGAGAAAAAGTCGGCAAGTATACGCGTAATGGCGCTGTCGAGGAGAATCTGAAGCTAGCTAATGGCCAGCCATTCCCAGCATTTCTAGGTAATTATCAATTCGGGCTGTTTTCGACCTGGGAGATCGACATTTGGAAAAAGCTGAGGAACGCGAAGCAGGTGGCCGTGCTGGAATACATGGCCAGTCAGGAAGGAAAAAACTTTTTGGTAACGAATTTGGTCAGCGAGATTGCCCATGCGTACTATGAGCTCATGGCATTGGACAATCAGCTCGAGAATCTGGAGCAAAATATCGCAATTCAGCAAAACGGTTTGGAGGTGGTGAAGCAGCTCCAGATTTATGCCAGAACCACTACGCTTGCGGTCAAGCGTTACCAAGCGGAAGTGGCAAAAAACCAAAGCAAAAAGTCTGGGTTAATGCAGCAGATCACGGAGGTCGAAAATCGCATCAACTTTTTGTTGGGGAGAGCGCCGCAGCCTATCCAGCGGGCCTCGCGCGGTTTTATGGATATCAAGCCCAAAATACTCAACGCGGGCATTCCGTCGCAATTGCTGCAAAACCGGCCCGATATCAGAAAAGCAGAGTTTGAACTTGCGGCTGCGGAGCTGAATATAGACGTGGCCAGAGCTAATTTCTATCCATCCTTTGGTATAAAAGCCGGAATAGGTTTTGAGGCTTTTGCTCTTAAGCACTTGATCAACACACCGGAGTCGTTGGCAGCAATGGTCGCCGGAGAATTAGTGGCTCCCTTGGTTAACAAGAATGCCATCATAGCGGAATACAAAAACGCCAATGCCAAGCAGATTCGGGCAGCATATGAATACGAGCAAACCATACTGAATGCTTATACTGAAGTCTCCAACCAGCTTTCGAAAATAGATAATCTGGATAAGGCTTATCGGCTCAAGAAAGAGCAGGTTGACTCGCTCGCTCAATCGATCGATGTGGCCGGCCAGCTGTTCAAATCCGCTCGTGCCGACTATCTGGAGGTGTTGTTAACGCAAAGGGATGCCTTGGATGCAAAAAAGGAACTCATTGAAACGAAACTGAAGCAGGTCAATACCGTTGTGGATCTTTATCGATCGCTCGGCGGAGGATGGCGGTAACCGTCCCCAAGGCGCAGCACGGCGATGCGCCTGACATCCCAAACGCTGACCGGCGGTGTAGCCAGTCGGTCTAGCTCACCGTGATCTGGTAGCCTGCCCGGAGGCCTGATACCGGGCGATGAGGCCCGTCCGGCGGATCGGTTTCGACGAAAGCGCCGACGGTATCGTAGAATGCGGTGAGGTACGAACCGCCTTTCGACCAGGCTCAGGACAGGCCCTTCGACTGAGCTCAGGACAGGCATCAATCGCGAACGATGCGGTTTCAATCGCAAACGGTTGCTTTAATCGCAACCCTTCCTTCGTCACCGCATCCTACGAGCTAGCCGCTCCAGGCGGAGCCTGGAAACCGGCCCGCAACACCAAACAGGGGTGTGCCCCAACGGACCCTGCGTGAGTTCGGCAAGACCATCAAGCTTGATGGTGGTTCACGAACCATGATGCACGATGCGAATCAGCGCGACGTTATCCGCCCGGTTCAGAATGACCGACGACTAATGCATCGGACTCGAAGTCCAAGTACTGAAATCCTCCATCCGACGAGAACATTTCATGGAACGGCGTACCCATCCACAAAGCACTTTGTTCGTCCTCTTTGGCGCGGCCGGCGATCTGTCCTGGCGGTTGATCGTTCCGGCGTTGTACCGGCTTTATATCGACAAGCACCTGCCGGATCGCTTCCACCTGATCGGCGTTGACCGGATGCCGCTCGGGCCCGAGGAACTGGCCCGCCATTACGCCGAAAAGCTGGCCGAATCCGGCGAGGACATTGAAAAAGACGAACGCTGGGCCGGGTTTTGTCGAAGCTTGGGCTACATCAGCGGCGACCTCAAGGACCCGGCGGTGTACCGGCAGCTGCGCACGCTGATGCAGGCACGCGAACAGGAGTGGAAGGAGCCTTGCCAGCAGGTCTATTACATGGCAACGCCGCCGTTTCTGTTCGCCGACATTGCCTGCAACCTGGGACGGGCACAATTGCACAAGGACCGGGAGCGGGCGCGCATCGTGGTGGAGAAGCCTTTGGGACGGGACCTGGCTTCCTATCAGGCGATCAATCGGGCGTTGACCGGGTACTTTCACGAGAACCAGATCTACCGCATCGATCATTTCCTGGGCAAGGAAACGGTGCAGAACATTCTTGCTCTGCGTTTCGCCAATCCCATCTTCGAGCCGATCTGGGACCGGCGTTACGTGGATCACGTGGCGATCACCGTGGCAGAGACTCTAGGAGTGGAGCACCGCGGCAGCTACTACGACCACGCGGGAGCCTTGCGGGACATGGTGCAGAATCATCTCATGCAGCTGCTCTGTCTGGTGGCCATGGAACCACCGGCGGTGTACGACGCCGACGATATCCGCAACCGCAAGATGGACGTGATGCACGCTCTCCGCCCCATTCCACCTGAGCAGGTCGCGCAGCGCGCGGTGCGGGGGCAGTATGGCGCGGGCTGGATCAAGGGCTGCCGGGTGCCCGCCTATCGGGAAGAGCCGGGCGTCGCCCCGGATTCCGACACCGAGACCTATGCCGCCCTCAAGCTCCACGTGGACAATTGGCGCTGGCAGGACGTACCGTTTTATCTCCGCACCGGCAAGCGCATGGCGGCGGATGTCTCGGAGATTTCCATCCGTTTCAGGCCGGTTCCGCACCGTGCCTTCCCGACCTCCGGCAGCGAGGACGCCCACCCGGTCGCCTTGGTGCTGCGCATCCAGCCCGAGGAAGCCATCGTCCTGCACTTCTTCGTCAAGGAGCCGGGGTCCCGCGCGCATCTCAGGCGGGTGCGGATGGATTTCAATTATCTGGACGCCTTCAAGGTCGCAACGCCTACCGCCTACGAGACCCTGTTGCGGGATGTCATGGCAGGAGACGCGAGCTTGTTCATGCGGGCCGACCAGGTGGAAGCCTCCTGGCGCTTGCTGATGCCGGTGTTGGACACCTGGAGCGACACCAAGCCGACCGATTTTCCCAACTATGCCGCCGGCTCCGGAGGTCCGGAGTCCGCCAACATTCTCACCGCCGTCGACGGACACAGCTGGCTGACGGCGTTTTTACCCGGCGGAGTCTGAGAGGGAAAACCTCGCCATCGGAACCGGGAAGGTTCTCCTATCAAGAGGAAATGTCGGATTCCGTTGCGTTGCGGTGGGCTGTGTGCAGGACTGCCGGATTGCCTAATTCCATTTATCGAACAACCAGACGATATCTAATGGTCGACCCGGAGAAGCCTGTCCTGAGCTACGTCGAAGGAGCGAAGCCCGTTCCCGGCGCACGGGCTTTTTATGAGCACCGGACCGCAGGAAAGCCGATTGGCACGCCGTATGAAACGCTGCCCCTTATCCCGGCCTATATGTGCTCTTTTTCGAGCGTACATCAGCGGTGAAAACGTTCTAAAAAGCTCCGCGTTCCGGCTCCACACGGGCCGTCTCCACGCGCTACCGGCTGTTCGCCGTGTCCTTTCGCTTTAGCGTACTGCGCAATCTGAGTTTTGAAACATCCCCAACCGGTTTGGATAGCGGAATTTACTGTAGTTCGGTGTGTGTTTCCCTGAATGTATGGACGACGAGTTCCACATCGCCGTGGAGCCAGCGTTCTTGGACTACGCCTTTTTGATGGCGCTCGATCATCGACCAGAGTTGCCGGATGATGGCCTGTGGACTGTTCCGTACAGTCTGTTCGGCCATGGGTCGCTGCTGGTGATAGAGCTTCGGGTTACCTTGCTCGAGTAAAGACTCCAAGTTCTCAACGTTAGGTGCTATCAGCCCCACTGCGAAGGGCAGCGCTTGTGCGATCAAGAGTCCCGCAGGATCGAGATCAACCAATGCCAGCACCGGCCGCTTCCAGGCGCGGAGACATTCGTTTACTGCCTGGCCGCTACTGTGACGTGGATCGCCTCGGTAGAGTACCAAGGCATGCGTGTACTGTTCTTCCAACGCCCATCGCATCTGGTCCAACCGGTCGAAGCATTCGAAATTTTCGATTACCACGATTGTTTCATGTTCGAGGCTTTCCACCGACTCGACCGCCAGATTCAGATGGCTGCGGCTTGGAAGGTCGAGGACCTTTCCGTTGAGACATAGCGGCTGGCCCGGCAACGCTTTCACCGCCAGCCGATGGGCCGATACCGCCCGTCCGGCCCATTTTTCATTGCGGGTGCTTTCCAGCGCTTCGGACCGCGTGGCGCTTTTGAGCTTCTCGACTGAGCCGCTCTTCAAGTCCAGCCCGGCAATCTGTTTGACCAAACTGATCAGTTCGGCCTTGTCCCGTTCGGAGACCCGGATTTTGTTGCCGAGAGTGACACCGATGTTGTACTCGTCGTGGAGATGTTGCCAACCTTCATTCAGCGGAAATTGCGTCCGATCCGAATGGACGGCACGTTCAATCAGGCAGACCAGTCGTTTATCCACGAGACGACCCTCGATAGACGATGTGGATGTCCTTGACACGAAGATTGCCGGTAAAGCCGTCGGCGCGGGCGTGCTGGACGAACTCGAAATCGAAACCCTGCTTCAGTCCCTTGCGTCGAAGGCTCTCGCTGAGGACGCAGCTCAACCAGATGGGCGGGTCGATCGCGATGTCAGAATGATAACGATAGGCTAGGGCAGACACGGCTTGCCCCGGCGTCTTACGCGCCTGCTCGAACATTTGTCGGATACGCTGGCGATACAGCGGAGATTCTACCCGGCGGGCCGGAGGCCTGGCGAGGCTTACCCGGTTAAGGCCACGTTCCGCTCTTTTGGCCAGCAAAGCCTCGCTTTCGATTTTGATCTTTTGCGCGATGGCGATGAGTTCCGTCTCCAGGCTCCGGTTCAGCGGGTCTGGATGAGCCTGCAGCTTGATCCCTGAAATGCGATTCCAGTGGTCGGGGACCTGTTCTCGTTCGCACCAGTCCTGCGGGCTGTAATCGGGATTCTGCCTGAGGAAAAACGCCAAGCCCCTAACCAGGCGAGCCCGCGCCTCGATCTGACGCAGTTGGAACAGGAAAGTCTTGAGGGTGTCGAGGATGTCCTGCAGACGTTGGCGATGACACGGCAAAGTGCGGATGAGATGACGATCGATCAGCCCTTGGATGCTTTCGTGCGGCTCGGCTAGATCCATCAGGTGCGCCGGCTGTAACAGACTGATTGCGCTGACCAGCTTTTCCAGGCGGGCGATGTAAAAGGCATTTTGCCGTTTTTTTTCCGACAAGGCGCGAACATTGGCGAAGCGGCTGTTCACCAGCATCAGCAGGTAAGTGGTGTTTTCGTCGAGGGTATCCGCGAGATCAAACACAAGGCGCTCGATTTCGCCGAGAAAACGGTCGCTGTCCTCGATACGATCCTCGGCATGAGCGTCCTGGTAAAGTCCGATTTGCTGTTCCAGTAAATCGACCCAGCTGCCCAGGTCGGTATCCAGCCGTCGCATGCGGTCGCTGCTGAGTGCGCCATCGATGAACTGGCTGAGCCGTGTCGACAGGCGATACCCGTCCTGGCCGCGATAGGATAGGATCTTGAGCTGCTTCAGCTGGTTTAGTGCCCGTTGGTTGTCCCCGCAGCTTTGCACGCTGCCGTTGAAATAGGCTTCGGCGATCAGATCGCCATGTTGGGCCATGGCCTGTAACAACCGGTGCAGCGATGTCTTATCTCCGCTCAAAATAGATCATCCTGCTGGGTGTCGTCTTCTTTCTGCTCGAGAGGCAGTGCCTCGTTCTCTTGAATGAATTGGAGCGCCTGGTAGAAATAGTCCAGCTTGCCGGTCACCTGATATACCAGCGTGTCGCGGCTTGCCAGGTGCAGATAGCCCCAGTGACAGAGGGTCTTGAGCAGTTTTTCCAGGCGTCCCTTGGTGGAATCATCGGTGCTGAGAAAATCCCTGAAGCGGGCGAAACCTTGTAAGCGATCGGCCAAGGCCTGGTTGTTTTCGATGATTTTTAAAAGACTCGAAAAGGAGAGGGTATCCCCGGGATTCAGCGCGGCATCCTGTTGTTGGCATTGCATCATCATGTCCAACCATTCCACTACGGGATGAAGCTCCGTTCGAAAGGTCTGGAAGAGCTTGCGAATCTCCGAACGCGCTTCATCGTCGATTTGACGGTAGGCAGCATAGTACGCAAGTTGGTTCCCGGTGCTGGCCAGGGCATAGCCCAGCCGATCGAGAAAAGCCTCCACCTCGCGGCGATGCTCGGGATTTTTTAGATACCGAAAACACTCGTCGGCTGAGACTTCGCAGATGAATTCGCCCTGCAATAAGCGTTTGACGGTATCTTCAAACATTGAGGGTAAACGCCTCGGCCGTGTTTTCCGGTAGGGGCATGTCGTCTTCGTCGACGACCATCTCCACCAGCTCCCGATAGCCGTAGATCTCGTAGCGGTTCTTGAAAGACTTGAGAACTTCCGGATCGGGATCGGGAAAAGCGGACAGCAGGGTGATGTTGTTGCTATTGAGGATTTCCAGCAGCCGCTCGATATTCATCTGGTGTAGGTCTTTCAACTCGTCCATGGGCCAGATGATGGTCACGGGCTGGTCTTTCCGGATCATGTTGATCAGAGCCACGAAGAACACGCAAAGGATGAGATAGGAGAGGCCGTGACTGGAAATCTGCCGCAGTTCCTCTTCGTGCGTGGCGCGCTTGACCTTGCCGTTCTCAGTTACGGCAATTTCCAAGGTGAGCAGATTGACCAGACGGGTTTCCACCCGTCCCTCACGCCCACTCAATTGGCTCGCCACCTGTTGGACGGCGTCGGCAAATGCCTGGGTCGGCAACAGCAAGTCCTCGGCGCGCTGCCAACTGTCATAATGTTCGGTGAACGCCTTGATGTGCTGCCAATACCCGAGTTGTTCGACCTGCGACAAGAGACGCGCCTGGATCGCCTCGATTTTTTCGAAGCCGATGTTGCGATCGATGCTGGCAGTCAAGCGGCGGGACAGGGCGTCGATGCCACGGTCGAAACGACACAACGCCTGATGGTAATTGCGCACCGCGCTGCCGAAGGTGTTGGCCTCCATGACCAGCACGCGGCGGAATTCATCCGCGTGATGGTCAAACCAATTCCGAAGGTACGGGAGCCAAGCCCGCTCCGAGGCATCCAAACCGAGCTCCTGGACCACGGTTTCCGCGTAGCTGGCCGGGCGCGTACCGGGAAACTGATTCAGAGCGCGTCTGATGTGCGTGACGGAATGGCTGATGCGTTCGGCCAGCGTTCGCTCCCGCTTCAAGAGTTCGTGCTTGCGCTTTTGCAGGAACGATACGGAATGAGACGCGTCCAGAACTACGCTGCCTTCCGGCAGTCGGGGAAAACGCTCCAACTCGCTCAGCATGTCCGACAAAAGCCGCTGCTGGCCTTCGATCTGTTTTAACGCACTGTTTAGCTCGGCGATGCGGGCCTTGAATTCCTGCTGCGCGACTTGGAACTGCTCCAGAGCCTTTTGATAGCGTCTATCTTGTTCGTGGCGTATGAGGTTGAGTTTACGGATTTCGTCCCGCAACGTTTCGTGCCGGGGCCATTCATGCTGACGCCAGCGCTGGTATTTCTCCACTTGTTCGGCGGCTTGTTCCGCTTGTTCTAGCTGTGTGGCAAGCTGGCGGATCTTCTTCTCGAGATCGTTTAAGGTGGCTGTGTCCACCCCGCCTTTCGCGAGGCTTACTATCCGCTGACGCTCAAGCTCCTCGAGTTTTTTGGCGTGTTTATCGGCCATGACGTCCAATTCTTTTTTCAGGACCGTTTCTTGCGCGGCCAGGTCTTGATCGAGGACAGTCAAATTGTAGGATAAGGCCTCTTTCAAGTCTTTGATTTGATTGGCCAATTCCTTACGGCTTTGTTGGATTCGGGTTTCGTTGTCCAAGATCGCCTGATTAATAGTGTCCAACTGTGCCTGTAGAGCTTTCTGCCGTTCAGTCTTGCTGACACGAATTTGGGCTTCTAGCGAGGAGAGTTCGTTGGCCAGGCGTTCGATCGCCGTTTTGGCCTGACTAAAGGACAGTTCCGCCGCGCGGTGCTCCTTGGCGAGGACTTGGCCTGTCTTGCGGTGAGACTCCACGGCGGTATCCAGTGTCTGGGCTTCCATGTCTAGACGATCCAGCTCGCGTTGGCAGTTCGCGATCGCTTCGCGTAAGGCAGATTCGCTCGCAGCCCGATCAGCTTCGAGCACGTCCAGTCCTAGGCTTATGCCGTAGAAGCTCTCCGAATTTGGAGCCAAAGCCGGCGAAAGATCATCCCGCAGCAGCAATTCGGGTTTGATCACCTTGGCGATATGGTTCGTCCACGTCGGATGGTGTTCCCGAAGAAAACCCAGCAGTGTGTGGGCGTCGGCCTCCAGTTCACAGTGGAGGCGCATGGTTTCATCCTGGATCTGCCGGCGCCGCTCACTCAGTTGGCGGCGATTTCGATCGAGCTGTTCGGCGTTGGCGCGGTGGGCCGCTAACTTCTCTTCCATCGCGCGCTGCTGCTCGCGACTCTGTTCCAGCTCCGCACGTCCTAGTTCAAGCGCTTCCCGCTTGGACTCGAGGGCCAACAGCAAGTCGGGATCAGCCTGAACGTCACGAACCTGGCTGGCAAATTGGCCCTTCTCTTCGCGCAGCCTCAATTGCAACTCATTCAGCTCGGCTTCCTTCGAAACTGCCGTTTGTCTCAGGGCAGCTTCCTTGGCGTGATATTCCTCCCGTAGCCGGTTCTTTTCGCGTTCCGCCTGGAGTGCCAGCTCTTTTAGGTGTTCTTTCCGCGCGTGCCGCCGTTGTAGAAACTCCTTTTCTTGTTCGGCTTTGAGGCTTCTAAATTCAGCATCGATATCCTGGACCTTTTCCAGCAGCCGTCTGTGGTGTTCGCGTGCCTGTTCAAGCGCGTTCCGTATCTGTGCCCGCGCTGCGTGCAGACGTTGTTTGAGCTCGATATCTTCCTTTTCCCAGCTGATTTTTTCCTGCTCAAGCTGGTGCAGGCTTCGCTCGTTAACTTTAAGCTGTGCCTGGGTTTCCGCCTGCTCCTGTTTGAGTGTCAGCTCCTGAGTCTCCCATGCTGTCTTCGCTTGGTCTCGCGAGTGCTCCAGTTGTTCCAGTTCTTGCTTTTTACGCTGATGCTCTTCCTCGAAGCGGCTGGCCAAACGGCGCATGCGCGCCGCGAGCTCGGCGAGTTCCTGGCGTACCGTGTTCGCCTCTTGCTCAGAGGCTTCCAAGGCGATCATGGTCTCACGTTGGGTCTCCATGTGCTGAAAAGCCCGATATTCACGGCACCACACTTCCAGCGTATCGGTCTTGATGTCCAGCGCGATCGTTTCACGCTCTTCTTCGATACAGCTCACGAGCATTTCCCGCAGGTCGCGGAAATCGGTGGCGCGCATGAACATGCCGGTGACGATTTTCTCGACGTGTTGGAGCCGCCGACCGCTGGCGTATTCGCAAAAGCTAAAGCGGGCAATCAACTGGCGTAGCTCCGACCCCTTGGTATGGGGCAGATTTTGAATGACAGTGCGATAGTCGTTGCGGGAGGTTAGTTGGGGGCTGCAATAGACGCCCTTTTTACCGAGATGACGAGCGAGATCACGACAGGAAATCGGCATGTCTCCACCCTCGCCGTCGGTGACGAGGAAATCGTCCAGTGTAAATGCCTTGTCGACGAAGCGGTAACACAGCCCACCCCCATTTGTGGCGGCATACATCACCGCTAGGCAGGTTTGCTTGGAACGGCGGTACTCGAAAATGAGGTAGGAGGACTCGTGCGGCAGGTAATGCTGAACGAAGCTTTCGTTTACCCGGCTTTTGGGTACCAAGCGGCTCGGGCTTTCCCCAAAAAACAGCGGGATCAACCGCAGTAGAGTGGTTTTACCAGCGCCGTTAACGCCATTGAGATTGGTCGGGCCATCCAGGCGCAATTCCTGTAAGGTACCCGGTTTGTATGAGTCGATGAGGATGAGGCGATTGATACGGAACACGGGGAACAATTCCGAAGTAGCGAATACTATGGATGGAGAGTAGGCAATAGCGTGCTGTCCGTGCGAAATGACTACGGATGACCCCGGTTGCGAAAAGCGTCCAGTTTCTACAAAGCTTAGCTGCAATAGTCGATTTTTTCGTCGTATCTTTTGCTGATGGCATACCCTCAGAATTTTTGCCAATTCAAGGATTCGGTTCTTGAAAAGATTTTCTATTCCGTTGCCCGCAAGCCTCGAAGTCGAGACTTCGGGGCAGGGTGCAAACGATCACTCAATCAGAACACCCAGATTTTTCGGGGACCGGTTCCACGTGCCTCAACTCCCGGTATGGAAGTCAGGAATTCACTCCGAGCGGCCTTGGTGTCATAACCGAGCTTGAGAAGTGCCTGGCCGACCTCGCTAGCCAGTTACCCTCCGCTCGGTTGCGGCGTGCACATCTCCCGAAGCTTCGCGAGAACTGAGGAAACCGAGAGTTTTGCGCTAGAGGAGATTTGCGGCGTTGGCGAAGAGCCGGTGGACTTCGGATCCGCGGTGGGCAGTGGACGCGGTGGGGGCTTCGCGATTGCGGGTAACAGGAGTGTGGTCAACCAGGTGCTTCGTGCTGTCGGGATCTCGCTGGCGGCGTAGGCGATGAAGACCGCGCATCCGCGTGATTGGGCGTACTCTGCGGCACTGATCAGTAGCTCGTCCCGGGAGACGACGATCACCCGCTCCCGTTCGTGAATATGCCGATCCAGATGAGCGCCCAGTTCCATTTGCGTTGCGGTGGGCTGTGTGTGCCGGGCTGCCGGATAGCCTAAAGAGCTTCTCATTCCGGCTTCACATAGGCCGTCCCCATGCGCTACCGGCTGCTCATCGTGTCCCTTCGCCGGGAGGCCGGCCGCGGTGTTTCGCGGGGCTTTTCGCCGCGGGGCGTGCTGGATCGCCGGGACCGTCGGCGGGAATGCGGGGAGGCGTTACGCTCGGATTGCGATCATAGGAACCGTCCGTCGCCTCGGCCCTTTCGGCAAGGTTTCGTGTCACCGCCTCCCCGTCGCGGAGGACGAGACTTTCGCCGCGGTGGGTTATCGTCAGCCCGGCCGTTCCGCGAAGCCGATAGGTGACGGACCCGTTCTCGATTTGGACCTCCAGCCGCTGGCCGCGGATCGCCAGCGCGAATCGCAATCGCGCGACGTAAGGGCGTGGATCGAACGACAGTCTCCCGCCCCGGTCGCGCATCCCAGCCAGCCCGTAGACCGCCGCCATCCAGCTTCCGCCGAGCGCGGCGATGTGGCACCCGTCCTTGACGTTCCCGCCGACATCCGCCAGGTCCATGAGCAGGGCGTACATCCAGTACTCCAGCGCGTGGGCCCGATAGCCCAGTTCCGCGGCCACGATGCTCTGAATGCAGGCCGACAGCGACGAGTCGCCGGTCGTCAGCGGATCGTAGTAGTCGAAGTCTCGCCGTTTCTGCTCCGTGGTGAAATCCTCGCCGAGCAGGAACAGGGCGAAAACGACGTCGGTCTGCTTGAGGACCTGATAGCGGTAGATGACCAGCGGGTGGTAGTGCAGCAGCAGCGGATAGTGGTCCGCCGGCGTTCCGGCGAAATCCCATACCTCGCGATTCAGGAAGCCGTCGTCCTGAGGATGGATGCCCAGTTCCTCGTCGAACGCGATGTACATGGCATCCGCCGCTCGCCGCCAGTCTTTGGGTTCCTCGGGCGAGAGGCCCGTCCGGTAGACGAGTTCGCTGTACGCCAGCGGATGCGCCGACCGCAGCATCTCGACCGAATCGGCCGCATACCGCAGGTTCTCCCGGGCCATCAGGTTGGTGTAGGTGTTGTTGTCGACGACGGTGGTGTACTCGTCCGGGCCGGTGACCGAGTTGATGCAAAACCGGTTTCCGCGCCGCTCCGAGAAGAACCCCAGATCGTACCAAAGCCGGGCCGTCTCAATCAGAATCTCGACCCCATAGCGGCGGAGAAAGTCCTCGTCCCCGGTCACCTCGACATACTTGCGGATGGCGTAGGCGACCGCCGCGTTGATGTGGTATTGGGCGGTCCCGGCGGCGTAGTAGGCCGATGCCTCCTGGCCGTTGATCGTCCGCCACGGGAACAGGGCACCTTTCTGGCTTACCTCCCGGGCCCGTTGCCGGGCGGCATCCAGCAAGCGGTAGCGGAATAGCAGCAGGTTTCGAGCCGCGCGCGGGTCGGTGTAGACCAGGAATGGGTTCATGTACATTTCCATGTCCCAGAAGTAATGGCCCTCATAGGCCTGTCCGGTCAGGCCTTTCGCCGGGACGCCGGCCCCGTCGGCCCGGGCGGTGGCCTGGAGCAACTGGAACAGGTCCCACCGCATGCATTGCTGCGCCCTCGAGTGCGCCCCGCTCACCTCGACGTCGGCCCGGTGCCAGAAGTCGTCCAGGTACTGCCGTTGATTCAGTAGCAATCGTTCGAATCCCTGGCGGAGAGCGCGGTCGAGCACGCGCCTGGTCCGGTCCAGTTGCTCGCCGACCGACACCGTCCGGGATGTGTGATAGGTCAAGAATTTGGTCAAACGGATCGGCTTACCCGGCGTGGCCTGGGCCGAAAAGACGACGCGGTTTGCCTCTTCGGATTTTTCCTGTTCGACCGAGCATTCACATTCCGTCTCCAGAATGTGGTCGAAGCCGCAAGCGAGCGTCATGCGGCTGCTGCGGGTCGTGAAGCTGAGCAGGAGCCGGTACTTGTCCGCTTGCCGTGCCTCGGGGATCAGCACGGACCGGTCGAGCCGGCGGGCGAGGCGGGGATCGTCTTCCCCGAGCATTCGGGGTTGCGGGTGCTGTACCAGTTCAGAGGAGAGGACGATCGGAGCCTGGGCATTGAGCACGGTCACCTCGTAGAAGATGGCTGCGAGGTGGCGTTCTGCAAACGAGACCAGCCGGCGCGACCGGACCAGGACCTGCTTGCCTGTCGGCGTTTCCCAGAGCACTTCGCGGTCCAAGGTCCCGGCCCTGAGGTCCAGCGCCCGTTCGTACCGGAGCACGGGCGCCCGGGCGAGGTCGAACAGCTCGTCGTCCACGTACAGCCGGATCACCTTCCCATCCGGCACGTTGATGATCGTCTGTCCGGTTGTGGCGAAGCCGTGCGCGCGCTCGCCGTAGGGGATCGGCCAAATCTCGTGGAACCCGTTTACGAAGGTCCCGTGCTCGTAGGCTGGCGTTCCCTCCTCGAAACCGCCGCGCATGCCGAAGTAGCCGTTGGCGGTGGCAAAGATGCTCTCCGTCTGGGACAGGAGCGCCGGGACGAATTCCCGCTCCACCATCCGCCAGTCCTCGACGGGATAGATGAACTCCGGCGGCAGTACGGGCTCGCGTCGGATCACTCTCCGTTCCCTTCGTGCCAGCCGCAGGCAGGCACGCCGGCCGGATGGCGGCTGACGGCGTGCTCGATGTGCTGGTTAGGCATGCGCCCCGACGACTTTGTTTCTGCGGGGTTCGGAAAATGAATCATCGGCAACTCCCGGGCAACCTCTCGCGTTTACCGCCGCAGGTCCCGAAGCATGCTCTCGTATGCATACGCAAGTGCTCCCAGCTGAGATGTCGGTCAAGCCCCGTGGTGCCACCGGATCGCCCCGCAAAGGCTTTGTCCTGGTTTCCATTCAATCGGCTACATGGCTGCGATCGTTCCAAAGACGGATGACCGGTTCGTCCCGACCATGGTGATAGCCGAGAATGCTCAACGCCGCCGTGCCCAGAAAGAAATACCGGCCTGCCGCAGGATCGAGCCCGAGCCAGCGGGCGGCGAGGACGCGGAGAAAATGCCCATGGGAAAAGAGCAGAACATCGCCGTCGACGGCGCGAAGGCGAGCGACGGCACGGTCCGCCCGCGCAGCCACGTCCGTGGCCGATTCGCCGCCGGGACACCCGTCTCGGAAAATCTCCCAAGCGGGCCGTTGTTCGCGAATCTCGACGATTGTCTTCCCTTCGTAGACGCCGTAATTCCATTCGACGAGATCGCCGTCCGCGCTCGCGACCGTGCCGAAGCCGGCCAGATCGCAGGTTCGCGAGGCCCGTTGCAGAGGACTGGTGAATACCTGGGCGAATAACAAGCCTTCGAGCTTTTCGCCCAGACGGCGAGCGTTACGCTCCCCCCTCGCGGTCAGCGGAAGATCGGTCGATCCGGTATGCCGGCCCGAAACGGACCAAGGCGTTTCACCGTGCCGAACGAGGTAAATCAGAGGAAAGTTCTGCATCCTATGGCTCCTTCCTCGAGGACGCTCCGTCTGCCTCAAGTTTGCCGTCCGATGGGCTCGGTCCACGTCCAGTCGCGGATCTCGGGCAGATCCTCGCCGTACCGGCGGATAAAGTTTTTTGATCGCCAAAGGCGTCGGAAGTTTTGCTGTTTGTCAGCCGCCATTGGCGCCTTCTTACGGACGAAGCATCGGTGCCAGAACGATGCCGATGAAATCCAGCAGAAAATGCAAAACGACGGGACCCACCAGGCTCCGGCGCCAAAGATAAATCATCCCGAAGATGAGACCCGCCGCTCCGACCGTGATCACTCCGGCCGATCCCTCGTACCCGTGGCCGAGGGAAAAAATGAATGCCGAGAGCGCCACGGCGCCTGCCGAGCTTGCGCCCAAGCCTTTAAAACGGAGGATCAGATATCCGCGAAAGATGGTCTCCTCCGCGATGGCCACCACTGCGACCAAAAGCGTCGCCAGCACGCTTTGCGGCAGACTTTCCGGCCTCAGGTACGTCGGCAGGGGCGTGGACGGCATCGAAAAGCCGGCCGCACGCAAGCTGTTCTCCAGCACGCCCATACCTACGAAAAAAGGTATGAACAGGGCCAGGCCGATTCCGACCTCGGTTCGTGCGTTGGTGAACGTCCAGCCGAGACGACAGGTCGGTTCTCCGTTTCGCCGGAGGAAGTACGCGATCAGGCCGACCAGGGCCAAATCCCGCAGCATGGTGGCCCAGGCCGTAACGGTAAACGTCAGGGCGCCTTGCCTCACCGCGAAGAAGGACAGCACCATGGACGGAACGATCAGCGATAGGAAAACGGAAACCTCGAAAAGCAAGGTCTTCTTGTCGACGGTTTCGATCCGGTGTTCTCGGTGTGCGCCGCTGTTGTCGTACGACTCGCCGTTCATCGCTCGGTTCTTCCCGTGATCGGCGGCGATTCGTCAGGCAGGCAACGGTCGGTTTGGATCATGCCCGGTCATTTCCGTGTCGGATATCCCATGGTTTGAACGATATATTCGTAAAGCGACTCGGCTTCTCGATCGGATATCTGCGCGGAAGGAAACGCCGGCATGGAGCCTGCGGAGCCGTCCGGCATTTTCGGATTGCGGATGAAGGCCACGAAGACATTGGGATCCACTAGCTGCGGAGAGCCTTTCAGGGGCAAATCGGGGTTGATGACGTTGCCGCCTTGAGGATGGCAACTGCTGCAATGGGCGGAAAATAACCGGGCGCCGGCTTTCAGCTCGTCGGGAAGAGACGGACCTTGGATGCCATAAACCAATTGGCCGCCGAAGTAGCCCAGGACGACGACCACCAGAAAACACAGGCCGTAGCTGGTCAAAACCGCCTTGGATTCGGCGCCCCTCCCGCGCCCGAGGAGCACCGCGCCAGCCAGTAGAACCAAAAGAACCGGAGCAAGAATCAGTTTTATCTTGATCGGAAACGGCATGGCTCCGGCGTAATAATGCTGCCAATCCATCACCCCGAACAGTACGGTCGGAAACAGCCATATAAAAGCGAGAACGATGCAATGATATGCGGTTTGCGCCAGTTTTGGCCGTTGGAACAGCAAAGCGATCCAGGCAAATATGAACGCACCCACCACCAGCCCGATCGGCATGTGGACCTCGGTCGGATGGATCGGGTGAGCGTAGCCCAGCCGGGCGAGAAACTCGTAAATGGAATCGAGCATGGAGTCCTGCGCTAGGCCAATCCCCGGTGAGCCCTCCGATTAGCTCGGTGCCTAACCGGCAAAGCGGTTCGGCACTTCGCCTTTGATCCTACAGGACTTACGCAGAAGCGCTTTCGGTTCTCTCTCCCTCAGGGAGAGGGTTAGGGGGATGAAATGAAGGAACTTCCTTTTCGATCCCCTCATCCCGACCTTCTCCCTGAGGGAGAAGGGGCGAAATGCGTAAGTCCTGATCCTATAATCACGCCCGTCGATACTCGCCTGGTATCACGGGCCACCGCCCGTGCCGGTACACGCCCGGCCCGGGCTCACGCGGCTTGTTGCCGCGACCGGACGCCGGCGGGTTCCGTTCAAGACTAGCCGGTCGCGCTTCCGCTTGAAATCCGTACCAAACCTGACAGGGAAGCATTCGGGTCAACGCGCCGTGCTTTCGGACTCATGCACGGTGATTTCTTCGGCACCCGTGTCGGCCAGGAGGTCCCGCGCCCACTCGAGTTCCTCGGCGCTGCCGTGGGCGATCAGGAGATACTTGCCTCCTTTGACGTGCCGTTCATAGCGAATGATGTGCTCGGTCGATACCCCAAAGCCCACCAGAGCGCCCAATAGCCCGCCGCCGGCAGCACCGACCAAGGCACCTTCGATGCTTGTGATCAAGGCCACTGTCAGCGGCCCGAGAATCAATATCGACCCGCCCCCGGGAACCCAGACCAGCAACGCTCCGACCAACACTCCGAACAAACCTCCGGTCCAGGCGCCGATGCCGGCGCCGTGCTTGGCCATATCCCCGATCGTCGCGATCCCGTGGACTTCCCGTTCGCTTTCGAGACTTCGCGCGACCATGGAGACTTGATTGATCGGAAAGCCTTCCTGATTCAGCTTTTGTATGGCTTCCTCGATCTTTGACATGCTGTCGTAGACACTCACGACGCTTCGACCGGGCGACATGACATTCCTCCTACAAAAAGACTGTCATTGATCTTGGTGACGACATCGGAAACTCGAGCGATTCCTTTTTAGACCGTAAATCGCCGTGCAAAGTCCGAGTCGGACAAATCTCAGGAATTGGAACGGCTGGAGAGCAATGCTCCAGCGGGAGCGGAGTCCGGCGCGGGCGATTTCGTTCGGGCCGTACAGTTGCCGCCTCTTCTCCGGTAAGACCGGCGCAAAGGTCGCCCCGAAGTTCCGCCGCCAGTTCTTCGGGGCTCATCCGATATACATCTTTGAGCGGAGACCTGAAAGTTCGGCTTCTTCGTTCAACCCGTTCGATCGGCGACGGACCGAGGTAACGCGTGGTCGAGGCCGGTGACGGTAGCGGCCATGAGCGCACGGATGGACGGGATATTGATCGCTTTCGGCAACACGTAGGTTCGGATGAACCTGTCGAACCACGACTCGGCGGAGGCGATCCGCGAGAGGATCTTCACCCTGCGCACCACACTCCGATCGACCGGGCGGCGGAGCCTGTCGTACTCCGGCAAACGGCCGTTTCTCACAAGTTCCGAAAATACCCAGGCGTCCTCCAGTCCGAGATTCATGCCTCGGGCGCCCAGCGGGGAGTGGACATGGGCCGCATCCCCCGCGAAGTAGACGGCACCCGCCGACAGCGTCGCATTGATCCGGTGGGAGATGCGAAAACTCGAGGTCCATACGGGCGGGCCCGTCTGTTCGGCTTGTACCAGCCGGGACAGAAGGTCCGAGCGGTTCCCCATGATCCGCCAGACCGGGTTATTCGCGCGACCCTTTTGAGCCTCGTCCACCACTCGGATCATGAACAAAAACGCACCTTCGTCGAGAAAGAAGACGTGAGCGTGATCGTCGGCAAGAGTCGTCCGTAGCGGGGCGTCGGCCAAATGCCATTCCTGCTTGAACGAAGAGCCCACGAAGTCGATTCCGAGTTGCTGCCGCGCGGTGCTGTGCGCGCCGTCCGCAGCCAGCAACCACGGACCTTTGGCGATCTCGCGGAGTCCGCCGCCCGCCTCGAGCACTACCTCGACCCCGTCGACCGCGTTCCGGCAAGCCACTATCCGCACTCCGCGCTCGACCATGCCTCCTGCCGCCTCCAAGGCTCGGGCCAGCAGCCGCTCCGTGGTCGCCTGCGAGAGGCCGAGCATGAAAGGGTATTTGGGATGGACGCCGGCGAACGATAGCGCCGCCGCGACTCGACCCGACCGGTGGAACTGGACGCCGCGGATCGGGGAACCCAGTTCCAACATCTGATCGGTCACGCCCGACGGTTGTAGAAGGGTCAAGGTGCGGGGATTGACGGCCAGAGCTCTCGATTGCCGAGCCGGTTCGTCGCGTATTTCGACCAGCCGCGTCGTACATCCCTGCCGGGCCAGGAACAATGCCGCTCCGAGTCCGACAGGGCCTGCGCCTGCGATTATGGGCCGATCCGTGCTGCTCATCGTTAAGCATACATGCCGGTGGGTTCGTCCGGGCGGCTGTTCCTACCGTGCAGTCGCCTCACTCCGTCGAATGATCGATTGACATATTTTTGGGTCGAGTGCTGTTCAAGACTCGCTCTTGATCGATTTCAATTGCTTCAGCTGTTCCGGCGTGAGCACCGCGTTAACCGCGTTTCGATCTTGCAATGCGGCATCGACGATTTGGTCGAAGACGGTCGAATGCTCCTTGGCGTCCTTGCGGATGGTGGATTCATCGGCCGCCGGGTTCAAAAATGATTTGTAGGCGGACTTCGTGCTATCCCGCAACTTTCCGAAAAGGTCGCGCAGTTTTTTTCTGTTCTCCATGTGTATTCGGAGGATTTTTCCCATCTGCTCGTCACTGAGTTTCAGCTTGTCGGCATGGCCGAGAACCATATCGGCATAGCCTTCGTGGCCCCGCCTGGCGCCGCCGTGCATGGGCCCGCACATCATTTCATCCCTGTCGCCCCTGGGTTCCATCATTTCTGATCGTGGACCCGGTTGGCCGCCGCTCTTTTCTTCGGCGGCATAAACCGCATTGCCGAGAGTCAAGCCCGCGACGATCAGAACTAAAGCAGAATTTACCGATTTCATGTCGCACCTCCTGGTCGGATGTCCTCTATCCGGTATTCGAGACGGCCGAGCCGAATCTATTTTCGGTTTCGGAATCAGATTAGTGAGCCATGCTTCCGCTGGAAATCCGTACAAGCCCCGATTGGGGAGTATTCGGCGAGTAAGCGTAACTCACTGATTGTTGGGTCGTATTCACGGGCAGATCCACGATTCAGGTGTCTTCTGCGGAATCGGTCGGATCATCCCGACCGGCATCCCGAAATTGATCCATCGGGGTTCAGAGGAACACCGCGACCTCGATGTCGCCCCGCTTGCGTACCACCTCGACCGCGACACTGCCAGTCCGGCGTTGCAACAGCAGGTCCACTTCGCCCTTGCCGAATCGCAGCCGATTGATCCGCAGCCAAGCCAGAAAATCGGGCAGCAGCGGGTGGTAGAAAGCCATTTGCGGTTTCTCGGCGGAGAACTGAATGCCTAAGCAGGCTTGTAGAAGCTGGAAAGCCGCGCCGCTGGCCCAAGCTTGCGGCGCGCACGCCACCGGATAGCGGGTCGGTCCCTGGTGGGGCCGGCGCGAAAAACCGCAGAACAGTTCGGGCAGACGATGAAGATCGAGGAAGTGGCCGGCGTCGAAGAAGCTGGCCAGCAGCTTCAAAGCTTGATCCTTGAATCCATAGCGAGCCATCCCCGAGGCGATGATGGCGTTATCGTGAGGCCAGACCGAGCCGTTGTGATAAGACATCGGATTGTAGCGGTTCTCCGTTTTCGCCACCGTGCGGATACCCCAACCGCTGAACGACGCTTCGGACATCAGGGTGTCGGCGACGCGAGCGGCGTATCTGGCTTCGGCGATGCCGGTGAACAAGGCATGGCCTGCGTTCGACACGCGCACCCGGCAGGGGCGCCTTTGTCCGTCCAGCGCCATGGCGAAAGTGCCGAGGTCATTCATCCAGAACGTCTCGTTGAAGTGCCGTTTCAGATCGTCAGCCTCGCGGCGCAATCGTCCGGCGTGCTCCCGTTGGCCCAGCATCTCGGCGAGTTCGGCCGCGAGGTGTTTGGCTTCGTAGACATAGCCCTGCACCTCGCATAGGGCGATGGGAGGCTGGGCGACGCTGCCGTCGGCATGGAAGACGGAATCGCCGGAGTCCTTCCAGCCTTGCTGAGTCAGTCCGTCGGCGCTTTTCTTGGCGTAATCGGTGAAGCCGTCGCCGTCGGTGTCGCCGTAGCGGTCGATCCAGGCCAGCGCCCGTTCGATGTTGGGCCAGATCGACTCGATGAAGGCGCGGTCGCCGGTACGCCGGTAAAAGTGGCCGGCCAGCATGATGAACAGCGGCGTGGAATCCACCGAGCCGTAATAGCGGGCGAAAGGCACTTCGCCCAGCACCGCCATTTCGCTGGAGCGCATTTCATGGACGATTTTGCCCGGTTCCTCGTCGGAATCCGGGTTTTCACGATTGGCCTGATGGGCGGCCAGAAAGGCGAGCACGCCCTTGGCGCGCGCGGGATTGACCCAAAGCGTTTGCAAGGCGGTAATAAGGCCGTCGCGGCCGAAGGGCGTGTTGTACCAGGGAATTCCGGCATAAGGGTAAGGGCCGTCTGGCGTCTCGGTGGTCAGCATTTCCAGATCGGAGGCGGAGCGGTTCAGCCAACCGTCGAATTCCGCGTTCGAGCTTTCGATCAGCGCGGTGCGCGCCCGCTTGACCGCGATACTGTGCCCGATGCCGGCCGTGGCGCCGTCGTAGCCGAGCACCGGCGGAGCCTCGCCGTCGAGGGTACAGGCGATGACCAGGCGTAGCGCGTGCGCCTGGCGTGGTTCCAGATGTAGCCGGGTGGTGCAACGGGAGGCGTCGAGTCGGTCCGGCTGCCATTCGAAACGGATATGCGTGTAGCGGGAACGGTCGTCGAGGCCGCGATAGCCCAGCCGTACGATGTTTTCTTTTACCTCGGTCGGCAAATAGTCGCCGCGCTTTTCGCGATGGGCGCCGCGTACCTCGAAGATATCCCTGTAATCTCCGTCGAAGAGCAATTCGAATAACAGGTCGATGGGTTGTTTGCCGTAATTGACCAAGCGGAGGTCTTCGTACAGAGCTTTTTTCCACAGCGCCGAGGAGCGCAGGAGATGCACGCTTCCCTTGGGAACGACCAGTTCGTCCCCGAGATAAATGTCAGGCGTGGTCAGGTCGACGATCAGGAGGCTATTGTCCTCCCTGGCGATGGAATTGAGCAGCATGGGCCGTCCGCCGTCGATACGCAGCTCCCATTGAGACAGAAAGCGGGTTCCGTTGTGATAGAACCCCTGTTCCTCGGTATCGCTCTGGCCAATGTCGCCGTGGCCGTCGAACACGCCGAAGGTGTCGCCGTGCTTGAGCGTGCGGATGACTTCCTGGGTCCGGGGCGTGGTTGCCGCGATGTACCACTGGTCGTCGCTTTGCTGAGTATCCGTCATCGTCGGTTGCTCCTTATCCGATTGCTCAATACCGGAAGGCTTGCCGCGATTCCCGCGATTGCTTTAGCGCTTCGGCAATTCGATGCCGGAGGCGTACAGCATATAGCCGATGGCGTTACGGACGTCCTGTTCACTCAATTCCGGATGTCCGCCTTTGGGCGGCATACCTTTGAAGCCGTTGACCGCATGGGCAACCAGGCTATCCACGCCTTGCTCCGCGCGTTTCAGCCAGGCGGCTTTGTCTCCCGTGCGCGGGGCGCCGCCGAGACCTTCGCCGTGGCAGGCGATGCAGACCGATGCATAGATGCGTTCGCCGGAAGCCGCATCGGGGGCGGCAGCGTCGGGCGTCGGTGGTCGATGCGCGGGCGAATACCCCGATTCGGACAGGGGATTCGGCACCTGGCCGACGGCTGGAGACTCCCATCCGGGTTCCGGCAATAAGCGGCCAAGAGCGATGTCCTCGAAGCGGGTTTGATAATCGGTCAGGGTCAAGCCGATCATCAGCAGCAGCCAGAAAAATCCGGTCGCGGCGGCGATCCTCGGCACCGGCGCGGCCGATCGCATATACATGAAGAAAGTGACGATGATGAACGCCTGGAGGGCCGCGACGGCGATCGTCAGGATCGGGTTGAAAATCCCCAAGTCGAGAAATGACGAAGCGATGTTCAGTCCCAGGAGGCCCAAGAGGAGCAGCCAGACCAGAAGGTGATTTCGGCGTGTCCTCTCATCCATGGCGGGCGGCCAGATACAGCAGCGGGAACACGAACACCCAGATCAAATCCACCAGATGCCAATAGAGCCCGGCGATGGTCACCTTGGCTTCGAGCCGCGGAGCTCCGCGGATCGCCAGCACCAGCATGATCAGAACCACCACGATGCCGATGAAAAGATGAACGGCGTGGAGCCCGGTCAGCGCGAAATAGAAGCTGAAGAACAGCCGTGCCTGCTCGGTATGGGGCTCCGGAAATTCGAAAGGCCGGGCGAATATGGGCGCAAGATGCGCGCCGAATTCCAGGGAATACTCGACGCCTTTGATGGCCAAAAAAACGGCGCCCAGAACCGCGGTTACCGCCAGCCAGCCGATCAGGGCCTTCCGGTTTCGCGGCAGAACCGCGTCGTCGGCCAAGGTCATGGTCAGGCTGCTGGTCAGCAGAATCGCGGTATTGATCCCGCCCAGCAGAAGATCGAGACGGCCACTGGCGGCTTCGAAAGCCTCCGGATAGGCCGCCCGATAGACGGTATAGGTCATGAAAACGCCGCCGAAAAAGAGGATTTCCGAAGCCAGGAAAATCCATATCCCCAGCGTGTCCGCCTCGTACTGCTGGCGCAGGCTGTCGAACTGCGGGGCGGGCTTTGCCTCAGCCTCGGGCGGCGTCGGAATCACGCTTCGGTAAGCCATAGGCGTAAGGCTCCTCGGTAACGATCGGCAGCCGGTCGAAATTGTGTTCCGGTGGCGGCGACGGGGTTTGCCATTCCAGACCCTTGGCTTCCCATGGATTGGAACCGGCGACGGGACCCCATCTCAGGGAGTACAGAAGGTAGACCAAGGGCAGCAGATAACCGATTGCCAAAACCGGCGCACCCGCCGACGAAAGCACGTTGAGCAGCTGGAATTCGTCCGGGTAGGTGTGATACCGGCGAGGCATTCCGAGATAACCCAGGACGAATTGCGGGAAAAAGGTGAGATTGAAGCCGACGAAGATGGTGATCGCGGCGACGCGCCCCCACACGTCGGGATACATCCGGCCGGTCATCTTCGGCCACCAGAAATGCAGTCCTCCGAAATAGGCCATCACCATGCCGCCTACCATGATGTAGTGAAAATGGGCGATGACGAAATAGGTGTCATGGACATGCACGTCCACCGCCGTGGCGGCCACGGTGATCCCGGTCAGCCCGCCGACGGTGAAAAGTCCGACGAACCCCATGGCGTACAGCATGGGCGTTTCGAACGAGACCGAGCCTTTGTACAGCGTCGCGGCCCAGTTGAACACCTTGATTCCCGAAGGCACGGCGACCATGAAGCTGAGCAGCGAAAAAATCACGCCCGCATAGACCGACTCGCCGGCCACGAACAAATGATGGCCCCACACCAGGAAGCCGATCAGCGCGATGGCGAGGAGCGCGAAGGCCATGCCGTCGTAGCCGAAGATGCGTTTTCGGGCGAAGCAGGTGATGATTTCGCTCACCACGCCCATGCCCGGCAGGATCATGATGTAGACTGCCGGGTGCGAATAGAACCAGAAGAGATGCTGGAACAGCACCGGATCGCCGCCGACTTTCGGATCGAAGATGCCGATGCCGAGGATCCGCTCCAGAGCGATCAGGAGCAGGGTGATGGCCAGGACCGGCGTCGCCAGGACCATGATGATGGCGGTGGCGTAGTTGGCCCAGACGAACAGGGGCAGGCGCGTCCAATGGAGTCCCGGCGCCCGCATCTTGTGTACGGTGACGATGAAATTGAGCCCGGTCAGGATGGACGAGAAACCGGTGACGATCACGCCGACCACGGCCAGCACCACCTGGCCGTTGGCGAACAGGCTGCTGTAAGGCGTGTAGAAGGTCCAGCCGGTATCCACGCCGCCCGCGACCGCCATGGCGAGGGTGAAGACTCCGCCGACGATGTACAAATACCAGCTCAGGAGATTCAGCCGCGGAAACGCCACATCCCGCGCCCCAATCATCAGCGGAATCAAGAAATTGCCGAGCGTCGCCGGAATCGACGGAACCAGGAAAAACCAGACCATCACGATGCCGTGGAGACTGAACAGCCGGTTGTAGGTTTCCGTTTCCACCACATCGGCTGCGGGCGTCGCGAGTTCCAGGCGGATCAGCGTCGCCGCCGCGCCGCCGAAGAAAAAGAAAGCCGTGATCGAGACCAGATAAAGCCAGGCGATACGCTTGTGGTCTATGGTCGTGAGCCAGGAAGCGATGCCGTAGTCGCGATTGAGGTAATTTTTGGGCGGGCTGACGGCGGCGGTGGTCATGGGCGTCCTTCCTCCCCGGAAAGGGATTTGATGTAGGCGATCAGCCGGGTCAAATCGGAATCGGTCACGCGCCCGGCGAAACTCGGCATGATCGGCTCGTAGCCGGCGACGACCTGTTTTTCCGACGTCAGGATCGAATTGCGGATATAGGTTTCGTCGGCGATCACGGTTTGACCGCCCTTCAGCGGCACCGGTTTCCCGAAGATGCCGGCCAGCGAGGGCGCCGCGACCCTGCTGCCGGCGCCGTGACAAACGATGCAGCCGAGGCTGGAAAACAGCTTTTCGCCCTGGACCGGCAATGATTCCGCACCGCCCCCGCCCGCCAGCCAGGTTTCGTACTCGGCCGGTTCCATCACGATGACCTGGCCGCGCATGCGGGAATGATCCAGACCGCAATATTCGGCACAGAACAGGTGATAGCGGCCGATCCGGCTGGGGGTGAACCAGACCGTCCGGTAGCGCCCCGGCACGAGATCCTGCTTGACCCGGAAGGCCGGCACGAAAAAGCTGTGGATGACGTCCTGGGTCGCCAGGACGACTTTCACGGGCACACCCAGGGGAACGTGGAGTTCGTTGATTTCGTGCCGTCCGTTCCGGTGCTGGAATTTCCACATCCATTGCTTGCCGATGGCGTGAATCTCCAAAGCATTGTTGAGGGGACTGGCCTCCTCGACGTAAAGGTGAGCGGCCCAGACGAAAATGGCGAGAAAGACCGCCAAAAGCCCGAGGCTCCAGACGATCTCGGTCTTGGTTTCCGGGACGTCGGTGGTGCGGTTCACGCGGGCGTTGCGCCGGTAGTAAACTGCGAAGCCGATGATGAGGCCGCTCAGGACCAGGACCATGAGCGCATCCAGCCCGGTCAGGGTAAAGAACAGCGTATCCACCCGTTCGGCCAGGGTGGACGCCGCCGGCAGCAGCGGGGTATCGGAAACGGCGTCCGCACCGGCCATGGCGTCAGTCTCCCGGACGGTTCCGGCGCGGCTCGTTGTCCCGCCGGGCGCGTTTGACGAGCAAGGCCATTGCGTCCTCGATCGGAATACGGGCGATGCCGGCGCCCTGGTCTATCCACTCGGTGCTCCGGAGCAGGCGATCCTCCCGTTGCCGTAAGGTCTGAAGGTCCAGCGCCGGCGCGATCTGAAGCGGCGGCTCGGTCTGGACGGTGGGCTGCGGCGAGGGGGGGAGGGCAGGCGTCGGTTCGATATGCGCCCAGCGCTTGATCAACAGCCAGGCGCCGGCGCTCGCGACGATCACCACCACCAGGAAGATGATCACGGCGGCGATCAGCGCCTTGGTGCTGATGTCGGCTTCGCCTGCTTCGGGGGTCAGGATAGGCGGGATGCCGCGGTCTTGTTCAGCCATGGGGTGTTCTCTCCGGTTCGGACTGGGCCAGGGCGCGCGGCAAGGTCCAGAGAAAGGCCGAAAGCCAGAATCCGCCGACCGCGATAAAGGGCAGGGCATCAAGAGGGCTGAGCTCGCCTGGGCTCCGGTAAAAGCTCGGCAGCACCAGCCAATAAACATCGAGTGCATTGCCCGCGAGCACCAGCCCCGCGGCCCAGATCAGACGCTTCGGGTTGCGCTTGTGCGTACGAAACAGCAGCAAAGCAAACGGCAGCCCACCACAGACGGCGGCCATGACCCAGGTCCACCATCGCCAGCCGGCGTTGAAGCGTTGGACATACCACATCGCCTTGTCGGGCAGGTTTTCCGACCAGATCGTCAAATACTCCTGAAACGCCAGATAGCTCCAGAGCAGCACGAAAGCCAGCAGCAAGCCGCCCAAGTCCTGAAACAGCGACGCCAGTGTCCCGACCGTGTTGCGGCCGGCCGGCGTCAGAAGGCACCGGGCCAGAACAGCGAACGCCAGAGCGGCGACCATGGGATTGACGGCCGAGAGAAATCCGACGTTGGTCGAGGTCCAGCGGGGTTCCAGCGACATGACCCAATCGATGCCGAATACGGTCACGGTCAGACCATAGACGATCAGGCCGAGCGCGCTGCGGCGGTCGAGACGGGCTTCGGCGGATTTGTTGCGCCAAAGCTCCAAGGCGGACGCCAGACAGAACCAAAGCACGAAAACCGTCGCTTCACGGATCAAAAAGAAGCCCGGCCGTAAATAGCTCGCCTGTCCTCCGGAAATGGCGAGCGCCGTCCAATCGGGTCCGGCCCAGGCATAGAGGCGCGCCAAGCCGAAGGTCAGCGGCAGGAACAGTACCGCGTTGACGGGCAGGGTTCCCGCGCTGGCTTCGAGGATGGGGCGGATGAAGCTCCCCCATCCGCCGCCCGTCAAGCGGTGGATCATCAGTAGGGCCAGCGAGCCCAGCGGCAGCCCGATCCAGAACAGGCAGGCCGGGAGATAACCTCGGAAAAAAGCTTCCGGCGCCCACCACATCCTCAACAGGCAAGCGCCGAACGCAACACCTGCCATCGGCAGAAGCAGGACAGGCCGAATCCGTAGGTGCGCGGTTTCCGTCATTTGGCCTCCCGGAGTTTATCCTCCAATCCCGCCTCGCGAACGTCTTCGCGCGTCGCATGCTGGCTGAGTTGCAAGGCGCGGATGTAGGCGGCGATGGCCCAGCGGTCCTCTGGCGCGACCCGGTTGGCGTAGGAAAACATGACCCCGAAGCCCTTGGTGATGACATCGTAGTAATGGCTGTCGGGGGCATTCCGCAAGCGGTCGTTATGGTAGGAAGGCGGCCGCGTAAGTCCCCGTTCGGGAATCATGCCCTGGCCATCTCCGGCCCGGCCGTGACAAGGGGCGCAATAGATGTCGTAGCGCTCCCGTCCCCGTTTCAACACCGCTTCGGTCATCGGCAACCGGGACCGTTCCGGGCGGGGTTCGATAACGGTGTCGCGCGCCACGGTGCCTTCGACGAGGGGACGGGCGGACTGGCCGTTCGGAAAACCGGGGGCCGCCTCCAGCGGTTCGTATTTGGGCTGATCGGCCATGTCCCGTTCGCAGCCGCTCAGGAGCAATGGAACGAGCATTCCCGCAAGCATCGAGAGGCGGCGGAAACCGCGTTTACCCGGCTTCACGGTTCACCTCGGTAACGGCTATCGGGTTCAACGAATCCAAGAACCGGCGAGTGGAATACGGATCGAACTCGGGATCGTCGGAATCGATCATCAGGAAAAATCGATCCTGACTCGCCCGGTCGAAATTTGTCGCATCGAAGATCGGGTGGTAGGGCCGGGGCAGACCGTTGAGCGCCAACATCCCAAAGAAGCCGGCTAGGGCAGCTCCGAGCACCGTGAACTCGAAAGTTACCAGGGTAAAGGACGGCCAGCTGAAATAAGGCCGTCCGCCCGCGTTGAGGGGAAAGTCGACGGCGGCCAGGTAGGCCTGCAGCAGAAAGGCCGAGGCGCCTCCGAAAATGCCGAATATCAGCATCCATTGGGGCAGGCGGGATGCCGGCAGGTCCAGCGCCTCGTCGAGCCCCGGCACGGCGAAAGGCGCGTAAGCGCCGATACGGCGGTAGCCCGCGGCGCGGGTCCGGCCTATGGCGTCCAGGAACTGGCCCGCGGTTCCAAATTCGGCCAGCAAGGAGGGGTTCGGGCTCATGATCGCTCTCCCAGGTCATGGGCGAGTTTGCGGACTTCGTGCATGGGCACCATGGGCACGAACCGGACGAACAGGAAAAAGAACCAGAGAAACAGCGCGAAGCTGCCGAGCATCGTGGCCCAGTCCCAGACGGTCGGGAAATACAGTCGGAATTGGGAAGGCATGAAACCTTGGCTCAGGATGTTCACCACGATGACATAGCGTTCCAGCCACATCCCGATATTCACCAGAATAGCCACGACGAGCAGCGCCGGGATGCTGCGCCGGATGCGCGCCGACCAGCACAGCTGCGGTACGGCGACGTTGCAGAACAGCATGCCCCAATAGGCGGGCCCATACGGCCCGGTGGCGGTCGTGACGGTTTGGCGCCATTCGTCCGCATCGGTGCCGTACCAGGCCATGAACGCTTCCATGCCGTAGGCGTACCCCATGATCAGCGATGCCGCGAGCAGGATTTTCGCCATGGCGTCCAGATGGCGCGGAGTAACGAAGGCGTGCAGCCTGAAAGCCGCGCGCAGGGCGATGGTGATGACGATGACCATGGCGAATCCGGAAAACATCGCGCCGACCACGAAGTAGGGCGCGAAAAGGGTCGAGCGCCAGCCGGGCATGAGCGCGGTCGCAAAGTCGTAGCCGACCACGCTGTGCACCGAGACCACCAGCGGCACGGCGAGCGCCGCCAGGATGAGGTAGGCCCTCTCGTAATGCCTCCAGTGCGCCGCCGACCCGCGCCAGCCCAGAGCGAAGGCGCCGTAAACCAATTGCGCCGCGCGGCTCCGGGCACGGTCGCGCAGGGTGGCCAAGTCCGGGATCAGCCCGGTGTACCAGAATAGGACCGACACGATGATATAGGTGGCGATGGCGAACATGTCCCAGACCAGCGGACTGCGGAACTGGGGCCACACGCCCATGGTGCTGGGATAGGGCGCCAGCCAGTAGAACAGGTACGGCCGGCCAAGGTGCAGAATGGGAAACAAACCGGCGATGGAGGCCGCGAAGATGGTCATGGCCTCGGCGAACCGGTTGATCGAGGTGCGCCAGGGCTGGCGGGCGAGGTAAAGCATGGCGGAGATCAGGGTGCCGGCGTTGCCGATGCCGATCCACCAGACGTAATTGATGATGGCGAAGCCCCAGACGACGGTGGTGTTGACGCCCCAGATCCCCACCCCGGCGTAGAAGAGATAGCCGGCGGCGGCGATGAAGATCAGGACGCCCAAGCCGCTCAGGCAAAACCCCAGCCACCATCCTCGGCTCGTGGGGCGCAGCACGCTGTCGCTGATCGCTCGGCTGATCGAGGCATAGTCCTGATCCGAGCGCAGAACGGTCGCTCGCTCCGGGTCCGTTCGCTGCTCAATGTCCCGGCTCATGGTCGAACTCCGGATTCGGGTTGTGCAGTCTCGCGAGATAGGTAGTGCGCGGCTGGGTGTTCAGTTCCGACAACAGGGCATAATGGTGGGGCTCGGTTCTGAGCGCGGCGACCTCGCCGCCGGGCGCGTTCAGGTCGCCGAAGATGATGGCCCGGGTCGGGCAGGCCGCCTGACAGGCCGTCTGCATCTCGCCCTCGCGAATGCGGCGGTGTTCCAGTTCCGCCGCTATCCGCGCCGTGCTGATGCGCTGCACGCAGTAAGTGCATTTTTCCATCACGCCGCGGCTCCGCACGGTCACATCCGGATTCCGCACCGCCCGGACACTGAGTGCGCCTTCATTCGTGGCGGCCGCTTCCGTATAGGCGAAGAAATTGAAGCGGCGGACCTTGTAGGGACAGTTGGACTGGCAGAACCGGGTGCCGACGCAGCGGTTGTAGACCTGATTGTTGAGCCCTTCCGAATCGTGAATCGACGCCTGTACCGGGCAGACCGGTTCGCACGGGGCTTTCTCGCAATGCATGCAGGGGACCGGCTGGAAATAGGTCTCGGGATTCTCGGGCTCCCCGGCGTAATACCGGTCGACCCTGAGCCAGTGCATTTCCCGCCCGCGCCGCACTTCCTCCTGGCCGACGATGGGGACGTTGTTTTCGGCCTGGCAGGCGACGACGCAGGCATTGCAGCCGATGCAGGCGTTCAGGTCGATCACCATGGCCCAGGCGTAGCCTTCGTATCGGTATTCGGGATAGAGCGACGGATTGGGCTTGGCGGGTTCCGCACCGGCCGACGCAAGCGTCTTCGGCGTGAGTACCTTCACCAGCTCGCGGCCGTCCAGCGTATGGTGACGCTGCGTCGTGGCCAACGCGACGTTTCCGGTCGAAGGCAACCGGTTCAGCCAGCCGTGCGGCCGTGCGGCTTTGCGGAGGACTAGGCCGTAATCGAACCAGGGCGCATCGGAAGCCCGCAGCCGATAGGCATCGAAACCCGTATGATTGCCGACATGTCCGGCCCGCTTGCGACCATAACCGAGATAAAGCGTGGCGGAATCGTCGGCGTGTCCGGGCATAATCCAGACCGGGGCGGTCAATCGGCGCTCCCGGTAATTCAGTGCCGCCAGGTCGCCGGTCGCGAGATCCAGGCGCTTAGCCGTATTCGGGCTGAGCAGCACGGCGTTTTCCCAGGTGAGCTTGGTGAGCGGTTTCGGCAGCTCCTGAAGCCAGCCGTTATTCGCGTAGCGGCCGTCGCCGATGCTCGGGTCCGGCTGGAACCGGATTTCGAGCGATGAATCGGAAGTCTTGCGTGGCGGCGGCAGCGACTTGGCGACATCGGCGCGGGCCGAGACGGTTTTCGGCGTCGCGGCGGTATCGGGGACAATGCCGTCTTGCAGCGCTTTCTTCCAGAACAACTCGAAATCGGAGCCGCGGTGACGGCTTCGCCAGTAAGCCCGCACCAGGTCATGGTCCGACCGTCCGGTTTGTCCCATCAGCAGCGCCATCAATTCGTGGACAGAGCGGCCGCCGTAGAGCGGCGCGATCAACGGCTGCACCAGAGAGACGGTGCCGTCATAGGCCCTGGCGTCGCTCCAGCTCTCCAGTTCGTGCAGTGCGGGGATATGCCAATGGCAGAGCTCGGCGGTTTCGTCCGCGTACAAGCCCCAATGGATGCGCAGCGGCACCCGGCGCAAGATTCGTTCGACCTCGAGGTCGGTCGGGGCCGCGTATGCCGGATTGCCGCCGAGGATGACGAGGGTTTGCACGGTGCCGGTGAGAATGTCGTCGAGCAAGGCTGGGAGCCTACCCCGGCTATCGTCAGGGGCCGAAACGACCGGGTCGATATGGGTCACGGTGCGGCCGAAGTTTCCGAGCTCCTGATTGATCGTCTGAACCACGGCGTGTACCGCCGGCGACAGGTGCTCTCCGGCGATCACGATGCTCTTGCCGCGGTGATCCGAAAGATCGCGGACCATGATGTCCAGCTGCCGTTCGGGTATCGGCACATCTTCACTATCCGGAGCATCCGCAAGGCCCAGTCCGGCGGCCAATGACCGCGCGACGGCTTCCATGCGCCCGGCTTGGACCGGCAAGCGATGGTCCGCCATGGCGCCGGTCGGTGTCGGCGTGGATTCCAGAACATAAAGGCGGTTCATGGTGGCGTTGCCGCGCCGGACGCGCCGCCCTTCGATGAAGTCGTGTCCATAGCGGGTGCGTGCCGGGGTATCGGTGAGGAAATCCGCATCCAGGGACAGAATCACCGCCGCCCGGTCAAAACGGTGCACCGTGTCCACTTTTTGGCCGAAGGCCAGCCGCGCTCCTTCCAGGTGGTTGGTGCGGTCGATCGGATCGTATTGGTGCCAGCGCGCGTTCGGGTACATTTGGAGGAAATCGTGCAACTGCTGGTTGAGCGTCGGCGACGTGAAGGTCTCAGTAAGAACATGGAAACCGGCGCCGCGCCGGGCCGCCCATTGGTCTCTTTGCGCTGATAGGTGCTCGACGAACGCCTGCCAATGGCTGAGCTGCCCGCCGTTGGTCACGGTTTGCGAGCGGTCGGGGTCGTAAAGGCTCAGTACCGCGGCCTGCGAGAAGATATCGGTGGCGCCGAGGCTCGCCGGGTGCCGCGGATTGCCCTCGACCTTGGTCGGGCGGCCCGTATGGCTTTCGACGACCACGCCCTGGGCATATCCGCCGTGCGTCAGTGCCGTCGCGAAAAAAAGCGGCTTCCCCGGCACCATGTGTTCCGGCGCCCTAACGTAAGGCACGATTTCTTCTCGCGGAGGCCTGCCGCAGCCGCCGAGTCCGCCGAACACCAGCGAAGCCGCCATCAGTTGGAGCCATCGGCGGCGTTTCACCGGTGTCAGCCAAAGATCCGTCCATTCGGGAAACTCCCGGTCCGCGAATTCCCGAAAGACTTCGGTATCGGCCAATTCCTCCAGGCTGCGCCACAAAGGGCAGCCGTCGTCCGGCTTCAACGGCGGCAAGGCATGTTCCGATGCGGTGTAACGCTCAAGGCTGCTGTAGGTCGGCAATCCTTTCCCGACACTTTGGTCGGCAAAGGATTGCCGACCTACGACTCGATATGGCGTTTTTCTTTTCATCGGTGGCACACGGAGCAATGGATCAGCTGTCCGACCCGGATCTGGTATTCATGCACCAATTGCCGGCCTTGAGCGAATTGATTTTGAGGCGGCGTCCAGTCGGGATCGAATACGTGTTCCCGCGGCCGGACGTACTTCTCGGGCGCGCGGTGGCAGTCGAGACACCAGGACATGAACAGGGGCGTGGCTTGCCGGGTGAGCGGCATCCGGCCCACGGGGCCATGGCAGGTGGTGCAGCCGATGCCGTGGCTGACATGGATGCCATGGTTGAAATAGACGAAGTCGGGCAGGTCGTAGACCCGCGTCCAACGGAGCGGCTGACCGGTCCGCCAGCTCTTCCTGACCGGTTCCAACACGGCGGCGTCGGTCCAGATCTGAGAATGGCAGGTCATGCAGGTTTCGGTCGGCGGGATGCCGGCGAACGCCGCATGTTCGACCGAGGTATGGCAGTAGCGGCAGTCGATGCCGAGACCGCTGACGTGATGCTGATGGCTGAAGGGTACCGGTTGATGCGGGACGTCGTCGACGCCGGTCAGATAGGGCGAGCGGACCAGCGCGAAACCGATGCAGAAAGGCAGAACGATGAGAAGAGCCAACCCCAAGAGCGCGATTCGCGCAAAGCTGTTGGCTCTCGGTCGGAAGATCTGTCCCATCAGCGCGCAGCTCCGTTTGCGGCTAAATAACCTGTGCGGCGGTCCATAATCCTAGAAACGACAGTTGACCGCTTCGATGCGCCAGAAAAGCCCGATGAATCCTGAACATCTTGCCTGGCATGGACCTCACCTGTTGGGTGAAACCGCTACGCACCCGATTGCACGGCGGGCGGGCCGCCTGGCGGCATTGCTCCTCGCTGCGGGAGACTACCCTGCGGCCTCGTCGCGCCCCTTCGACGGGGCTCAGGATAGGCTTGCCATCCGACCCACCCGCAGCACACTCGGGCACGCCCAACTGCCGTTTCTAGGGTAATCGAGACTTCGGGTCGGAACATTCTTCGCCACGGCATGGCCGCGGAGGTTGGAAAACCGGCGCCTAGAAAGCTGTAGGTCGACAATCCCTCGTCGGCTCTTCGATCTCTTGAGATGATCCTGCATCCGAAGCCTAACAATAATGCATCAAGGAGAGCCTGCGAGCTATAGGTAATATCCGCGATGCGCCGACGGACTGGCGCTTGGAGCGTGTTTCATCGCGGTATATCGGCACGGCGGCAGGCATCGGGAAACCCGTAGGCCGAAGATTCTTTGCCGGCGAACGTGTCTTTCGCGGCACCTACTTGCGCTGCCCTAGCTACCGGATCATTCCGACCGCCGGGTTGCATACCATTCGCTCAACCGCTGCGTCAGTACGTAAAACACGGGGACGAACGGGATAGCCAACAAGGTCGAAGCGAGCATCCCGCCGAACACCACCGTGCCGATGGATTGCCGGCTGGCTGCGCCGGCGCCGGTGGCGATCAGGAGAGGCGCGACCCCTAGGATGAAGGCGAAGGAGGTCATGATGATGGGGCGGAACCGCCGACGCGTCGCCTCGACGGCGGCATCGACGATGGACATTCCCTCGGTTCGCAGCTGCCGCGCGAACTCCACCACCAGGATGGCGTTCTTGCTGGCCAGCGCGATCATAAGGACGAGCCCGATCTGGATATACAGATCATTGTCCAGACCCCGGATCACCAGAGCCATGGGCACCGCCAGGATGACCGCCGCCGGAGTCGTCCGGCTTTCGCAGAGCGCGGCGAGCACCAGAAACACCAAGGTGATCGAGAGCCCGTAATAGTGCGAGGCGTTTTCCACGATGATGATGGCGTCGTCGACCACGATACCGATGGCCAGGATTAGGGCGAACAGGGCCATCAGATTGATGCCGAAGCCGAGCAGCGCCATTGTCGCGAAGGCCCCGATAATGGTCACCGGGACGGTGGTCGCCGGAACCAGCATCGCCCGCCAATTTTGCAGAAACACCATGATCACGATGAGCACCAGCATGGCGGCTTCGAACAGGGTCTCATAGACGTCGCGTATGGTCTGCCGCACGAACTGCGTGGTGTCGTAGCGAATCTCGTATTTCAGACCCGGCGGGAACTGGCGGCTCATGGCCGCGACCGCCTCCCGCACCCGGTCGGCGATATCCAGGGCATTGGCGCCGGGCAAGGAAAAGATCGGAATATTGGCCGACCGGTGTCCTCGCGTCGCGGAAAAATTAGCGTAATTCTGCTGGCTCAGTTCCACGTGAGCCACGTCGCGGATGCGCACGATCTCGGGCGTTTCGGCGCGGGCGCTCTTGACGATGATATTTTCGAACTGCGACACGTCCTCCAGCCGGCCGAGCGCATTGACGGTGAACTGGAATGCCTGCTCGGACGGCACCGAAGGCGCTCCCAACTGCCCCGCCACCACCTGCACGTTCTGGCCCTGGATGGCGTTCACCACGTCCAGGGTGGTCAGGCCGAAATGATAGAGCTTATTAGGGTCCAGCCAGATCTGCATGCTGTAGGGCCCCGCGCCACTTGGTGCTCTGGCGCAAGGTGATGTCCAGCGCCGGGATCGTGGCTTCGGTACTGGCCAACACGGCCCGGGCCTGCTCCACGTCCCGCTGCGAGGTGGTGCCGCCCCGGAATCTCGCCTCGGCGATGCGCAGGCTTTCCCACTGGGTTTCCACGTTGCGCCGGGCGATATCCAGCCGCTTTTCGGCGGTGCGGATCAGGATATAGCTGAGCGCTACATCGGCGGTCAGGCTGACGAGGGTATTATTGTAATCCGCCAAGCTGGCGAGGAGGGTGTAATCGGCGGACTCCACCGCCCGTCGGAACCGGCACCAGAAATCCAGTTCCCAACTCGCGGTCAGGCCGATCTGCGACTGGGTGTAATTGAATATCCTTGAAAATGATCCCTGTACGGCCCTTTCGCTCAGCCGGTTGTATTGCAAGGCACCGAATGCCTGCTGCACTTGGGGATACAACTCGCCCACCACGCCGAGCTGGGCACGGGCTTCCAAGACGCGCACTCCGGCCATCCGCAAGGGTAGATTCTGGCGATAAGCGGCGCCGATCAGCCGGTCGAGGGTGGATCGTTGAAGACCTTCCACCAGTTCCTCTACTCCACGGCATTCGTCTTCAGCCGCGGGTCCTGCGCGTCCTGCCAGCTCGCCGACGTGGCCACGGGAGGTTGGGCGTAATCCGGGCCGACCTTGATGCATCCGGTCGCGAGCGCAGAAAAAATCAGCAGAACCATTGGTAGCCTGCCGAAGCCGAGATTCCAGCCCATCGTTGTTCCTTGAGTCACTGGAAGGCGGTATTCAACCGGTGTAAGCCGTTCCGAAGAAATTCCCTTTGCATGGATGACCGGGATTTCGTCTCAAAGTTCAGCCTTGCCCGGTGCCGGTGCTGCCCCGCGGTCCGCCGCTTCTTCAGGAATACGCTGGAGAACCGGAGCTTAGCCGGATCAAAAGCGGCGCTCGTGTTTGAGAGCAGCCCATTGCACCAAGGCCGGTTTTTCGGCGTAAGCTTAATTGCCGCCGAGGAGGTATTTGCTCGGCTTCGAGCGCGGCGATGCGGAGCAGGATAGGCCCGGGTCGATCCGGCATGACGACGTGCCGTGTGAGCAATCCCTAAGCGTGTACCGGCCTTGGCAGCGGTCCGAAATGCCGGGAGGGTATTTACGGGCCTGATCAGTAATCCTAAAAACGACAGTTGAAGCGAGTGGCGGCCGTTCGTGCTGATGTATAGAAGCATGAACGGCCGCCACTCGCACACCGCTTCGGTGAACCGTGCAAAATCCCGTTCACCCTTCTATACATCAGGGTGAACGGGATTTTGCACGGTCTAATTGCCGTTTTTTAGGTTAATCGATCCCAGTACCGACAAAATTCCCCTATGCATATCCGAAGACGTTCTGAAACCATGCCGGCCTCGAAAGATTTCCTCGACCAACCTCTTCAGAAACTCTTTTCCGGGCTAAATGCCGGGCCGACCGGGCTAGCACAAGGCGATGCTGAACAACGGCTGAAGCAGCATGGGTCGAATGTGCTGAGAAATCACGCCCGTCGGCGGGCGGTTGCGGCTTTCCTGAGCCGGTTTCAGAACCCCTTGGTGCTGCTGCTGGTCGCCGCCGCCGCGGTTTCGGCCTTCGTTCACGAGGAAACCAGCTTCGTCATCATTTGCGTGATGGTGCTGGCCAGCGTCACACTGGATTTCGTTCAAGAATATCGCGCCGACCGTGCGGCGGAACGACTTCGGGATTCGATTTCGAACACCGCACGGGTGATACGGGACGGCACTCCGACCGATGTTCCGGTGGCGGGCGTGGTACCGGGCGACGTCGTGCTTTTGTCGGCCGGCGACCGGGTGCCCGCAGACGGGTGGGTTCTGGAGGTGCGCGATTTTTTCGTCAGTCAGGCGCAGCTCACGGGAGAGCCTTATCCGGTCGAGAAAAGCGCCGGAGAGGCGCCGGCCGGGAGCGATCCGGAGTCGGCCGTACATGCGGTGTTCATGGGGTCTTCGGTCATCAGCGGCACGGCGCGTGTTCTGATTTGCCGCACCGGTATGAGTACCTTTCTCGGCCAGATTGCGGAATCGCTCGACAAGAGGCCGCCGCCCACGGCTTTCGAATACGGCACGCGCCAGTTCGGACTGCTGCTGATGCGCATCACGTTTCTGCTGGTGCTATTCGTGCTCTTCGTCAATACGTTTTTCCATCGGCCCTGGCTCGAGACCTTCCTGTTCGCCATCGCGCTGGCCGTGGGGCTGACACCCGAGTTACTGCCCATGGTGGTGTCGGTCACCCTGTCCCGCGGCGCCCTGCGCATGGCGGACAAGAAAGTGATCGTGAAACGGCTTGCCGCCATCCATGACTTGGGCAGCATGGACGTTCTGTGCACGGACAAGACCGGCACCTTGACCGAGGCGCGCATACGGCTCGAAAAACACCTGGATGCCGAAGGGCGCGACAGCCGCCGGGTGTTGGAGCTGGCCTATATCAACAGTTATTTCGAAACCGGCCTGAGAAGTCCCCTGGACGAGGCGATTCTGCGCCATGGGGACATCGACGTCCGCGGCTGGACCAAGATCGACGAAGTGCCTTTCGACTTCGAGCGGCGCCGGGTCTCGGTGCTGGTGGACGACGGCGCGCGGCGGCTGATCGTGGTCAAGGGCGCGCCCGAAGACATTCTGAATCTGTCCACCACCTTCCTACCCAACGATCACGGAACCATCCAGCCTCTGGACGAGGCCGCCCGCAGCCGGGTCGCGGAGCGGTTCGCCGGACTGAGCAAGCAAGGATTTCGCGTGCTGGGCATCGCCTTTCGGGAAGTGGACAAGAGCCACCAGCACGCCGTGGTGGACGACGAGAGCGAACTGGTGTTCGCCGGTTTTGCCGCGTTTCTCGATCCGCCCAAACCCGACGCGGGAGAGGCCCTGACGCGGCTGGTGCGGAGCGGTGTGGAGGTGAAAATCGTCAGCGGCGACAACGAGTGGGTCACCCAGCATCTCTGCCACGAGCTCGGCATTCCCATAAAGGGCGTGCTGATGGGAGCCGCGATCGCCGAGATGGATGACCACGCCCTGGCGGCGGTCGTCGAAAGGAACAATCTGTTCTGCCGGGTGACGCCGAACCAGAAGACCCGGATCATTCTGGCCCTCAAGCAGCGCGGGCGGGTGGTGGGGTTTCTCGGCGACGGCATCAACGACGCGCCATCCCTGCACATGGCGGACGTCAGCGTTTCCGTGGACAGCGCCGTGGACGTGGCGAAGGAAGCCGCCGACATGATCCTGCTCGAACAGGACCTCAGGGTGCTGCACGACGGCGTACTGGAAGGGCGGCGCACCTTCGGCAACATCATGAAGTACATCATGATGGGCACCAGCTCCAACTTCGGCAATATGTTCAGCATGGCCGGCGCCTCCGTGTGGCTGCCGTTCCTGCCGATGCTGCCGACCCAGATTCTGCTCAACAACTTTCTCTACGATGCTTCGGAGGTGCCGATCCCCATGGATCAAGTGGACGAGGAGTTTCTGAGAGAGCCGAGGCGCTGGGACATGGCGTTCATCCGCAATTTCATGCTCGTGATCGGTCCGGTCAGTTCGCTGTTCGATTTTCTGACCTTCTATCTTCTGCTAGTCGTATTCAAGGCTGACGAATTGCTGTTTCAAACCGGATGGTTCGTCGAGTCGCTCGCAACCCAGGTGCTGGTCATCTTTGTCATCCGCACCCGGCGCAATCCGTTCAAGAGCCGTCCGCATCCCTGGCTGCTCATGACCTCGCTGGCGGTGGTCGGCGTTGCTGCCGGGCTGCCGTTCACGCCGCTGGGGCATTATTTCGGGTTTGCGGAGCCACCCTTGGCTTTATTCGGAATTTTGGTACTGATCGTGGCGGTTTATCTGGCGCTGGTCGAGGCGATCAAGCGATGGTTTTTCAGGCGGTTCGATCGCGGGAGAAAGCCGCTGGCCGGCCGATACAGGGAACCTTCAAATCATTCCGCCTAGAGCCACTTCGATTCGCCGATATAAAAGTCAGTGGCCGGCAATCCTTTTCCAATCGCAAACGGTCGCTTTAGTCGCGACCCTTCCAATCGCAAACGGTCGCTTTAGTCGCGACCCTTCCAATCGCAAACGGTCATCCGGGGAGCGCTAGGACGCCCCTTCCGACAAAGGCGCTTGCATAATCTCGTGCGTCGGCAATGGGTTGCCGACCTACGATCGTCCGACCCGCACCGCCAAACCGCGGTAAAAAAAGGCTCCGGCCGGCGCCGCCGAAGTCATTTTGTCGTGCGGAGAACTGCCGTTTCCGATTCCGCCTTGCGTTCCGGTCGAAGGTGGCGGGTCTTCTTCAAGAAGCGAACCGACACATAAAATAGACCCAGCGGTATGAACCCGGCGCTCAGAACCTGGATCAGGGTCCGATGGGTCTCTAAACCGTACACGTAAGCCATCTTCCAGACGAAAAGCCCCAACAGAGTGGCCAGGGTGAAAACGAGCGTGTTGTATTCCTTGACCAGCGTCCGCCGCCAGTCGTAGCGGAATTCGGCCAAAGACCCGCGGATACCCCGCAAATCGGGCCAAAAGCGGTTGACCTTTTTGGCGTACGCCTCATAAACCGCCCCGAACTTATCCCGCAGATAAGCTTCCTCGGCCGTGACGATGGCGAGATAGACCCAGGCGAAGAAGGGTATCGCCACGGCATAGACCCAGGGGGAACCGTAGAGCAGGCTAAGGCCGGCGATGATCAGGAAGTTGCCGACGTACATGGGGTTCCGGGTATGGGCGTAAAAGCCTCGGGTAACCAGTTCGTTGGCGAAGACTTCCTTGTTCTTGCCGCCGCGCCTGACATAAGCATATCCGATGACCAGCAAACGAAATGCTTGTCCGGCCAGGGCGATGAGTATTCCGGCTGCCGTAACGACGGCATCCAGCTTCTCATTGCCCAGGAATACGGCCGGTCTGACCAAGATGAGAAAAAGCAGGAAAATGACCGGGAACAGGGCGTTGCGTACGCGGAAGAAGAAGCGTCCGGAATGCAACAGCGACCGGTGAATCAGAGAACCGACGTTCATTTCACCGCCACCATGCCGCAGAAGTTGTACCAGCGGAAGAAGACATCGCACGATCTGAAGCCGTTCCGCAGCAACAGTTCCCGGTTTTCCCCGAGATGGTAGGGAATCAGGACGTTCTCCAACGCTTCCCGCTTTTGGGAAATTTCGAGTTCGCTGTAGCCGTTGCGCTTCTTGAACTCGTAATAATGCTTGATGAACAGCCGATTGATGGTCGAGTCCTGGCTGAGCACTTTTTCGACCAGAATTAGGCAGCCGCCGTCGTTCAATCCGTGCGAGATGCTCGAAACGACGCGGTCGCGGTTGAGCGGACGGACGAATTGCAGCGTCAGGTTCAGGATGACCACCGAGGCATTCAGGATGGGTACGCCGTTATCCAAATTGAGGCAGATCAGTTCATGACTGTGTGAAAGGCCGCAATGCTCCAACTTTTTCTGAGCCTTTTTCAGCATCTCGGGCGAGGAGTCCACCCCGATGAAGTTTACGTCTGCCGGAACGACCGGATCGAGTCCCATGAACGTCGTGCCGGTCGAACAACCCAGGTCGTAAAGATTGGTTCCGGGTACGGCGAAATCTCCCGCGAGCTCTCCGATCATGCGTTGAATTTCCGCATAGAACGGGACCGAGCGGTCCAGCATGTCGTCGAAAACCTCGGCCGTATCCTTTCCGAAATCGAAATCCATCACCAGCGGGCGTTGCTCTTTAAATAAATCGTCTTTGGTCATGGTTTTTTTAACTGTCCTTTCTGCGAATGCTGCGAGTTCGATCGCTTGATTACAACTAGCCGGCGAAAAGTCCGGGATTACGAAGAGTCCGCCGCGGCGATTTGCGCTGGATGGCCGCGGCAGTAGCGAACGGCGGAGCCGCTCGACCGGAATCCATCGACAAGAGCCTTTTTCAGGGAATTTGTGACACGCGGGTTAAGGCAAAAATCGTGCCGATAAACACGGTCGTGGATTGCGCCGCACACACAACACTTTCCGGACCTATTGTTCTGTCTTGCTTGAGGCGCACGCAGCGCATCCCAAGACGTCAGCAAGAACGCTTATCCGGACATAAAACGGTGGTGTTCAACCGGTTCCGAAGGTTCTTTCGCACCGAGTCAAAAGCGGTTCGGAACGACGGCTCTTAGCCGTTGCGGAGTCAACTGCTGTCGGGCCGGTCAGCTTGCGGCGAATTCAAAACGCGCGGGTAATGCGATTACGCTGAACACACGCAGGCGGTATCGGGGGAACTGTGTCTCGTCCGTTGTCGCGGGACGACGGGGTAGTGCTTCAGGGAGGTATGCGCCTTGACTTCGATTTCGGAGCGCTACCTTCAAACGATTTCCTTTCCTCTTTCGCCCGTTCGAATCCGACTTCCTTCCAGTACATCGATCACATAAAGCTTTCCGTCTCCGGGGTGGCCCGTGTGGGCGTGTTTCATGATGGCCGAGACGATGGGCTCCACCAACTCATCCGGAGTGAAGATTTCCAGCCGCTTCTTCAGGGCGAAGGGAGTGAAGCCTTTGCCGGCTTCGATCCGGTCCCGACCGAAACCTTCACAATCGCTGACGCTCATGCCCGGAAAATCGGGAATCTCGGCAAGCATCTGCACGAGACGGCTGAGAATGTAGGGTTGGACATAAGCGCGGATTTCTTTCATGGCGGTTCCCGGCGGGTTTGCCTTCAGAGGCGTACACGCTCCTCGAAATAGCGATAGAGTAGGGGCAGGATGGTCAGGGTGAGCAGCGTCGCCGTGACCAGCCCGCCGATGATGACCACGGCGAACGGTTTGGCGGTTTCCGAGCCTACGCCGGTGGACAGCGCGGCGGGAAACAAGCCCAGCATCGCCATCAGTGCAGTCATGGTTACCGGCCTCAGGCGGCTGGTGGCGCCGGAGACGATCGCCTCGTGCAACGACAGTCCCTCGCGCAGCAAACGGTTGAGCTGCGACACCAGAATAACGCCGTTCTGCACGGCGATGCCGAACAGGGCGATGAAGCCCACTGCCGCCGAAACGCTTAAGTTTATGCTCGTAAGCCATAGCGCGACGAGCCCGCCGATCAGGGCGAAAGGCACGTTCATGACGATCAGTGCGGCATGCTTGACCGACTGGAAGGCCCAGAACAGCAACACGAAGATCAAGGTCAGGCTGATCGGCACGATGATCGACAGCCGCTTCATGGCCCGCTGCTGGTTCTCGAACTGGCCGCTCCAGACGACGCGGTAGCCGGGCGGCAATACCACTTCGCGCGCCACGCGCGGCATCGCCTCCTGGACGAACCCGCCTTGGTCGCGGCCGATGAGATTGCACTTTACGGCGATGCGCCGCATGTTGTCCTCGCGGCCGATGCGGGAAGCGCCCATGTCCACCTTGATTTCCGCTAATTGGCCCAAGGGGATGCGGCTGCCGTCCGGCGCTCGGACGGTGAGGTTTTCCAGGTCCGCCACCGAGGAGCGGCCGTCGGCCGTCAACCGCACGGCAATGTCGAAACGCCGGCTGCCTTCGAGAAGTTGCGAAGCCGCCTTGCCGCCCACCGCCATTTCCAGCACGTCTTCCACGTCGGACACGTTGATGCCGTGCCGGGCGATCTTGGCGCGGTCGATGCGGATCACCACCTGAGCAAGTCCCGCCTGCTGCTCCGCCGCCACGTCGGTCGAACCGCGCGTGGACTTGAGAATCCGCACCACCTGGTCGGCCTTGTCCTGCAAAACCTTGAGGTCCTCGCCGAAAATCTTCACCGCGATTTCGCCTTTCACTCCGGAAATGGCTTCTTCCACATTGTCCTGGATTGCCTGGGAGAAGTTGAGCTGAACGCCTGGAAATACCAGCAGCTTATCGTTCATGGCCCGGATCAGGTCGTCCTTGCGCGAAAAACGCCAGGTCCCCTTGGGCTGCAATGGCACCAGGATTTCGAGGTTATTGAAGCCTTTCGGATCGGTGCCGTCCTCGGGCCTGCCCAGATGGGATACTACCGTTCGCGCTTCCGGGAAGTTCTCGATGCGCTCCCGGATGTTTCGCTCGATATCCTTGGCCTTATCCAGGGAAATGGGCGTGGGCAGTGTCACGGTGAGCCAGATGTTGCCCTCGTCCAGCTTGGGCATGAACTCGGTGCCGATGACATGCAGGAGGCTCAGGGATAGCGCCAGAGCCAGTACGGCGCCTCCGATCACCGGCCTCGGCCTCGCCAATACCCATTCGAGCGCGCGCCGGTAACGGGTTTCCATCCAGTGCACCAGGGGATTACGGCGCTCCTCGAGGCGCTTTCCAAGCATGAAGCTGAGCAGGACGGGTATCAGGGTCAGGCTGACGATGAGCGAACCCAGAAGGGCGAAGCTCAGGGTATAGGCCATGGGCGAGAAAATCTTGGCCTCCACCCGCTGGAAGGTGAATATGGGGAGAAATGCCGTGATGATGATGGCCTTGGAAAACAGGATCGGCCGGCCCATTTCCGCAGCGGTGTTGAGCATGGACTGGCGCATGTGGTTCAGGCTCAGATCCCGGTGCATTTCCAAGGTGGTCCTGACCATTATCGCTTCCACCAGCACCACGGCGCTGTCGACGATGATGCCGAAGTCGATGGCTCCGAGCGAAATCAAATTGGCCGAGATGCCCCGCGCATCGATGAGGATGAAGGCGAACAACAGCGACAGCGGTATGACCAGGGTTACCACCGCCGCCACCAGCGCGCTCCGCAGGAAGACTACCAGGACGACAAGGATCAGCACGGCGCCTTCCAGCATGTTGTGCTCGACGGTGTGCACCGTGTGCTGGACCAGTTCGGTGCGGTCGTAGATGGGCCTGATTTTGACCCCGGGCGGCAGACCGTGGCTATTGAGTTCGGCGATCTTTTCCTTCACGCCTGCCAGCACGTTGATCGCGTCCTTGCCCTTGACCAGCAGCACCACGCCTTCCACCACGTCGTCGCGCCGGTCGTAGCCCACGATGCCGGTGCGGGGCTGGGGTCCCACGCCGATGTCCGCCACGTCCCGGACCTTGATGGGCGAGCCGTCGTGGGCGGTCAGGACGATGTCGCCGATCTCGTCCCCGCTGGCGAGAAGGCCCACGCCGCGCACCACCAGAGCCTGGTCGCCATGCTCGATATAGCCGCCGCCGGTATTGCCGTTGTTGTCGGCGATGGCTTGATAGACGTCGACGATAGACAAGCCGAAATCCTTGAGCCGATCCGGCCAGACCTGAACCTGGTATTGCTTTACTCCGCCGCCGAAGGACACCACGTCCGCCACGCCTGGCACGGTTCGGAGCCTCGGTTCCACCACCCAGTCCTCGATGGCGCGCTGGTCCACCAGCGGCAGTTCCTTGGCATCGATGACGAAGCGGTAGATTTCGCCCACGCCGGTGGTTAGGGGGCCCAGCACCGGGTTCACGTCGGAGGGCAGGCTGACGTTACGGAGGCGCTCCAGTACCTGTTGGCGCGAGAAATAATCCTCGGCGTCGTCGTCGAACGTCAGGGTCACTACCGACAGCCCGAAGATCGACACGGAACGCATGTTGATGAGGTGCGGCAGGCCGTTCATCTCTCGTTCGATGGGGAGGGTTACGACCTTTTCCACTTCCTCCGGGGCCTGCCCCGGATATTGGGTGACCACCTGGACGAACACGTTCTGCACGTCGGGGAAAGCCTGGATGGGCAGTTTCTCGAAGGAGAATATTCCCAGCGCCACGATCACTAAAGTAAGGCCGATGACCAGCAGGCGCTGTTGCAGGCAGAAGGCGAGAATGCGGTAGATCATTGCCCTGGCGTGCCGGACTCGGGATCGGCTGCTTGTTCGTTAGCCTCCTCGGTCCGGAGCAGCAGGGCGCCTTGACTGACGATGACTTCTCCGGGCTTCAGCCCCTCGGCGATCACCGCCCGGTCACGGAGCCTCAGGCCCACCTTGACGTCGCGGCGCTTGTAATGGCCGTCACCGACGGACACGAAGACCTGGTCACCCTCGCCCTCGGTGATCAGCGCCGACAAGGGTACGACGATGGCCCGGTTGTCGGCATCGCTCTGCACTTCGACCGTGGCGTACATGGCGGGCAGCAACGCACCGTCCGGGTTTGCCAGATTACAGCGGACTTTAACCGTGCGGGTCGCTTCATCCACCACCTTATCAATGTATTCGACGGTGGCCGCGAATTTCCGGTCGGGGTGGGCCGCCACGCTCACCCATACCTGCGTGCCAGGATGGATCAGCCCCAAGTCCTTTTCGAATACGTTCATCAGTACCCATAGCGAATGGAGGTCCGACACCACGAAAAGCGGCTCCGCCAGATCCGGCCGCACCTCCATGCCGGGATTGACGTGCCGCTCGGTGATGACGCCGGCGATGGGTGTTCGCACCACGTAGCGGTCATTGATCCGGTCGTCGGCCACGCCCAGGTTGTCGAGATGCATTCGCGCCCGTTGCGCCTCGTTGCGAGCATGGGCGAGGTTGTCCTCCGCCTGCTGCAATTCCTTGCGCGGGAGCACGTCGTTCTCATAAAGCATCTTGGCGCGCCGATAGGCTTCTTCGGCGAGCCGCTGATCGGCCACGGCGTTGGCATAATCCGCCTTGGCCTGGCCTAGAGCCGGGCTATCCAGTTCCACCAGCGAATCGTGGGCGTTGACCGTGCTTCCCAACTCGGGAAGCGTCGAGATCACCCTACCAGGAATGGGCGAGGAGATGCGGGCGGTACGGGATTCGTCGTAGGCGATCTTGCCCGCCACGGGCTCCATCAAAGGGGCCGAGGTGAGCTCTACCCTTTGTTCCTGGATATAGCTCCGCTTGGAGGAATCTGCCGGCAATATCACTTCATCTTTCGGTAAAGGCGCGACGGCCCGCTTGGGCTGGTAATCGTTCTGGTGGCAAGCGGCAAGGCCCAATCCCAGGAGCAGCAGGAGTTCCGCCAACCGGGGCAGCCGACGAGTCATCTCCGTCGAGGACTTGCTGGAAATTGCGAGCATAGGCATGGAAACATCGGATAGGTCGTCCGTGGCCTCATGAATCGGCAACCATGGTGATACCGAAAAAACAGAATAATCCAGACCCGCATACAAGTTTGCGCAATTCGGTTTCGGGCAACGCGAGGGATGATGCGAACTGGAAGTATTTTGGGCGTTCTCGTTTAGCATTTGCAGGGACGCGAATTAAGACCGTCCGATCCGGGTGCCAGTTCGCAGGGATTCGTCACCGGCCGATCTATCGGGGATTTTTTCTGGGCGAGGGAGTCCTCGGATTAGATGAAGAATTAGACCGCGCCATCCCAAGCAGCTAGGCCATAAATCGTTCTTGGCGATGATGTCACCCTTCGCCGCGTCCTGAACCTAGGGAAGCTCTGATTAAGTCCTTCGACAGGCCTGCCCTGAGCCGAGTCGAAGGGCTCAGGGCAGGCCTGTCGAAGGGCATGAACGGAATCCACTTATTCAGAGCTTCCCTAGCCCTTGGAATTATGGGTATGCTCTCATATCCAGCCACCGTGGAGCGGGTTAGGTGGTCGAGCCACTTACGGATGTTTTCGGAAATCTCACAAGCGCACGAACACCAGAATGTCCTTCGGCATCATGGAGAGTTAACTGCGCGCCACACAACTCTGCAATACGCTGGGCGATGGATAAGCCGAGGCCCGATCCCTCCTCGAACCCGGCCAGCCGATAAAAGCGACTCAAAACCCGCTCGCGTTCGGCGGAGGGAATGCCGGGCCCCTGATCGATGACTTCCCATCGCGTTCCCGCCGAATCCATGCGCGCCCGGATCGTTACCGTTTTACCCGGCGGGCTGTAGCGGACGGCGTTGTCCACCAGATTGCGCAGCAGCACCCGCAGCAAGGCTTCGTTGCCGCTGACCGGGATGGGATCCGTGGCCACGAGTTCCAGGGTGACCCCTCGACCGTGTGCCCAGGGACCGAGTTCGGCCAGAACGTCGCGGGCGATCGGCACGAGATCGCAGCGACTCTCGGGGTACGGCGAGGTTCCGGCATCCAGCCGAGCCAGGGTGAGCAATTGCTCGATCAGATGCGTCGCCCGGTCGCAGCCGCTTACGACCTTGTCCAGGGCGCGGAGGCGCTCGGCCTCGTTGGTCGCTTCCTGAGCGACCTGGGCCTGAGCCCGAATGGCGGCGATCGGGGTCCGAAGTTCATGGGACGCGTCCGCCGTGAATCGGCGTTCATGCTCCAAGGTTTCCTTCATCCGTTCGAACAGCCCGTTGATCCGGTCCACTAGGGGCCGGATCTCAGCCGGAGCCGGAGCCGGCTCTGCCTCGAGCGGTTCGAGGCGGCACGGATCGCGCGAGGCCAGCTGTCGAGCCACCTCCTCCAGGGGCTTGAGTCCCCGTCGGATCGCCAGCGCCAGAGCGACCCCCAAGAGCGGCAGGGCAACACCCAGCGGTGCCAGCAGATGGCCGGCGATTTCGCCGCTGATTGCGTCACGAGCCTCGATCTGCTCGGCGACCTGGATCAGGAACTCGTGCTCGTGCCCCCAGGTGCTGAAGACCCGCCAGCGCCGGCCTTCCGCGTCTCCGAAGCTGAAGCCCTCGTCGACAGAGGAAAGCCGGGTCGAAGGCGCCGAGACGGAATGTAGACGCAAGCGTTGTCCTCTTTCCCACACCTGGAAAGCGACGCGGCGAGCGTAGCGATGCAGTTGCGGTACGTGTTCGAGGTCAATTTCTTCGGCCTCTTCGGACAGTTGGGCCAGCAGGATGGCGGCGGATTGGGCCAGATGGGCATCCAGCAGCTCGTCCAATTCGTGCCGGGCCTGCCGGTAGGCGGACGCGGTCACGGCGATCCAGGCGATCGCGACGGCAGACAGCACCCCGATCAGCAGCCGCGAACGGAGAGATGATGCCGCATGTTTCACGTCAAGTCCCTGGGCAGGAAGTACCCCACGCCCCTCAGCGTGACGATCACCTCGGGGGCGAGCTTGCGGCGCAGGTGGTGAATGTGTACCTCGACGGCGTTTGACTCGATTTCCTCATCCCAAGGGTAGAGGCGCTGAACGAGCTGCTCCTTGGACAGCACCCGGCCGGCCTCCCGGGCCAGTTCGTGGAGCAGCGCGAATTCCTTGCCGGAGAGCTCCACCGGTTGGCCTCGATAAGTCACGGCATGGGCGACCGGATCGACCGCCAAGGGTCCGATTTCGATGGCCGGAGCCGCCCGGCCGGCCGAGCGCCGGATCAGCGCTCTAAGGCGGGCGGCGAGTTCGCCGAGATCGCAGGGCTTGACCAGGTAATCGTCGGCACCGGCATCGAGGCCCGCGATGCGGTCCGCCACGGCGTCCCGGGCCGTGAGGATCAGCACCGGCACGGGGTCCTGGGCCACCCGGAGCTGCCGGAGCAAGTCGAGCCCTGCTAGTTTCGGCAATCCCAAGTCCAGCACCACCGCCGCGAACCGCTCGGTTTCCAGGGCCAGGCGCGCCGATACCCCATCCCGCACCCAGTCGGCCGTGAAGCCCGCCTGCTTCAGCCCGGCCCGGAGGCCGTCTCCGAGCAGCGCATCGTCTTCGACGATCAGGATTCTCATGGGTCGATCTTACTACGGACGGCCGGCGCGGAGGCGGATGGGATCAGTCGTCGTCCCGATCAGCCCGTTCCGCCCATCCGATCCGGTCCGCGGTGGCATGGCTCGCCTGGGGTTCTCCTCGGTTCAGAGCTCCGAACCCGCTCCACGCCCAGACCCCGGCCAGCGCGATCATGAGGAGCAGACCGACCCAAGTTTTGGCGCCGGGAATCGCGTCCCTCGCCTCGCCGTGTTTTTTCCCGGTCAGCATCGCCCACACGAGATTTTCGCGATGGACTACACTGCTGAACAGCACGCCCAGCACATGCACGATCACTACGGCCAGCATCCCGTTCGCGAGCCCTTCGTGCAACTCTTCCAGCCAGTCGCCGCCCAACTCCTCGTAGAGCAGCCACCCGGATACGCCGCTGGCGATGCCAAGCCCTATAAGCAAGAGAATGGCCACCGCACCCAAGGGATTATGGCCGGTGAAATGGGGCGGCCGACCACGAATGAGTCCTTTTGCATACTGCAGAACCACTCTTGGCCCGCGCACGAATTCGGCGAAGCGGGCGTAGCGCGAGCCGACCAACCCCCAGACGAGACGAAAGACGAGCAGTCCGAGCACGGTGTAGCCTAAGAGCACGTGGACATCGCGCCAGCGCTCGCTTTCGGCGGTCAGAAAGGCGCCGGCGAAGCTCAGCGCCAGCGACCAGTGGAAAAAACGCGTGGGCAGGTCCCACACCAAAATGCGTTGAGTCATGAGGTTACTCCCTGGGTAAATGAAGGGCGTGTTCCGAGTAATTTCCGCGCTCGGCGGCGGTGTGGCAGGCCTCGCAATGGGCGGGCGATTGGACCGTCGGAAGCTTCCAGGTCCGCTCCGGAATCTCCTCGTGCTCGTGCCGGAACCAGCGGGTTTCGGTGATGCGCAGCAGCGGCTGTCCGTCCTCGCCGAGCGTGGCCCGACGACGGGCCTGGGCTTCCAGATAGGCGGCGATGGGCTTCAGCGTGGCCGGATCCAGGCTGGCGTCGCTGCCGAAGTGGCGGTCGAGTCCGTTCAATACGGCCCGCCATGACGCCGCCGACAGCCGCCGCGCCGGATAGGGTACATGGCAGCTTCCGCACTCCTGCACGTAGATCGGATCGGGCGGTATGGAGACTTGTCCGCTGGCCTGGGTCAACCCGTTTGCGCCAAAAACGACAGTCGGAGCCATGATCATGCGAAGCATTTTCATGTATGACATGGCGTCCTCCTCAATGCCCGAGGCTCAGAAGATAGGTCAGCACGTCCCCCTTCTCGACGGCGGTGCAGGCGCGCTTCAGCACGTCGTTACAATTGCGCCGAAACCACTTGTCGACTTTCTTTGGACGTGTGAAGCGCTCCGGATGGGCCGAGGGTGCCAACGGCTCGATCCGTTTGCCGGTCACGGCGTGCCTGCCGGGGACAACCGGGTGGTCGGTGTGGCAGGTCGCGCAGCTCCAGTCACGGCCATGACGGGCGCGGAAAAAGACCTCGCCGCGACTGGCGGAGAAGGCGGAAAAGGCCGGATCGGCCTGTTGGGCCTCTGCGGCGAGAGCCGCCAGTAAATCCTGTGACGGCTGAGCCAGTGCAGGTCCGGAAACAGCGAGCAACAAAGGTAGCGAAAAGGTGAAACGCATAAGGGCACTCCGTCGGGATCGAATCGGAGTCCATGATGCGCGGCGAAGATTAAGCGAACCTTATGAACGCTGCCGACGACAAAGGATGCCGGAAACTGACAACCGTTCGAAGGGTGGAGAGATAATCCATCCTGGAAGTTCGTGTCACGGATGGGCGAAACGAATCTACCTTCGGGGCGCCGTGATATTCCTGTTTCACGTTTGAGGAGCCTTCCCGAGGAAGGCATGGGTTTATCTACCTAAGAGATCATGGAACGCCGCAAGCGCTGTCGCTGTTCCGATGCGCACGCGTTTGGCGTCCAGGAAATCCGGACAGGATAGGACGGATAGACGCGTGCTGACGGACACCTGAACATAGAGCTGCATGGTGTCTTTGTGGTGGTAAATGAATCGACCATTTTCATTCCGCTGTAACCGTTCTCAACCCCATGGTTCCTGATGGATGTTCTCGGTCCGTTCTCAGTGAATGTGGGCTCGTTCTCACGGAATGGGGTTCCGAGCAGCCGGATAGACTCAATGAATCCGGTCCCGAAACGGCGGATGGTCTCGGTTCCGGTGCGTTATGTTCTCAGGCCACTACATCTACACGTAGCCGATCGAAAAAACGCGGCCAGCCTGACGGGAGTGGGGCCTCAGCGTTTTCTGTCATATCGCGCACAAGGCGGACAATCCGACCTTACCCGCCAACCGCAGGGTATCCCCGCCGCGGTTTCTGTCGATTCAGTTTGCCGGCGGCCTGTGTTGTCCGCTCCACAGTCTCGAACCACTCCTCTCGCACCGTTCCCGGCGAGCCGATCCGTCCCCACTCCCGGATCAGCGCCCAATCGCCGAACAGGGTGGGTGTGACGGTGATTCGGTAGAAGCGGGCCATGTTGCGCTCGAGATCGATCCCGTTGAGATAGCTCGAGGTCATCGACGTCTCCCAAATCGTTCGGGGCGGCGACTCCGGTCCGGCGCCCACGGCTTCGGTCGCCAATCCGCGTCAGAACCGGGACGCCAAGCCGCCCACTCGCGCTGGAGGGCGGCGAGGGTATCGGCTTGGCGGCGCAGCAGATCCCGTAACTGCGCGGCGGCCTGGGCCTCGGTTTCGAGTTCCCCGATCCGGCGCTGCAGGCGTTCGATCCGGTCCTCGGCCGCCCGCTGGGCGGCGTCGCGCTCCTCCGCAATCCGTTGCAGATGCCAGGCATGGTCGGCCTCGAAGCGTCGCTCCAGGGTTTCGAGCGTCTTCGCGGCGGCCGCTTCGCGTTCGGCGAGCGTAGCGGTTTGCGTTGCGCGCTGGGCCTCGGCGGCGGCGAGGGCCTCGCGGAGGCCGCGCTCGCAGTCCCGCAGCGTCGCAAGTGCCTGATCCCGTTGCGCCAACTGGCCGAGCAGGTCTGTCCGCGCCTGTTCGGCCGCGCTCCGGTAGGCGTCCCATTCCCGGCGGATCCGGTCCACCTCGGTCCGGGCCGCGTCGGTTTCGGCGCGCAGCACCGTTCGCTCCCGTTCCAGATCTTCCCGCAGCGTCTCGAACTCCCGCCGCGCCTCCTCCTGCGCCATCCGGACCACTCCGGTGAGAGCCTGATCCAGCCGCGCATCGCGCGCCGACTGAGCGGTGCGGGCGGCCGCCATACGCTCTTCGACCAGCCGCTCGAAATCCACATCGACCTTCCAGTCCTTGATCGCGCGCGAGATCACGACATTGTGCTGAATGCCGATCCGCTGGCCGATCAGAGCGACAGTGGGCTTCAGATGCTCCTTGAACCACAACTCCCCGCAGGCGGCGTAGGCGGCGTTGTAGGTGGCGATGGCGTCGCGTTTGCGGTCAGCGGCCATTGGCGCGGCCGGGGAAGGGCACGACGGTTCGTTCGAACGGGGCGCCCCCTTGGCTGATTACGACCTCGATTCGGCCGGATGCTAGGGGACGCCACCGGATGGCATAGCCGTGAAAACGTTGGACCCGGGGCGTCGGGGCGCGACGGGCGCCGAGCACGGCGTCGTGGACGAGGGCGCGCAGCATGGCGCAGGCGGCGGGGTCCCGATCGAAGGGCAGGGTCATGGGCAATCTCCGATAGACAGACACGGCTACTTATAACATAACATCATATCTAATACATAGAATATTATGAATGTAGTATGATGAAAATCATGAAAACTATTCTTTTCATAATTGACACGAAAGCGCTAGGATAAGCCCAGTCTGACGTCTGAAACCGCTGCCATGCCCCTGAATTCCACCGAAACCGCCCTCCTGCGCGGCTGGATCGAGCGCCTGCCGTATCCGGTTCTGGCCCAGCAGTACCTCGACACCGACGACGCCCTCGCCGCTCGCCAGCAGATCCGAACGCTGCGCCAGCGCCTCGCCGTCAAGGCCCAGCGCCTCGGCCGTCCCGAACTCGCCCCGCTGTTCGCGGACGAGCCGCCGATAGCCGGGCTGACCGCCTGGCAGAAAAAGGCCCACGTCGCCGTGGCTTGGGCGGCGTCGCGGCCGGAGCCGGTGCCGCAGCCCACCGATCCGGTCGACGCCTGGTTCGCCCCGCGCATCGCTCAGGCCCTCGTCGCGGCGGGACTCGCCCGCCTTGGGGACCTCCAGGCCGCCAGGACTGCCCACGGGCCGCGCTGGTGGCGGCGCTATCCCGGCGTCGGTCCCGCCATCGCCCGTACGGCCGAGGCTTGTCTTAAGACAATGCCGGGCGGGCTCCCGGCCGTGGCTGCGAGACCGCCGAGCGAGGCGCGCCATCCGGGCCTCAAAACCCTCTACATCGGTCACGAAGCCTTGGATGGGCGCCAGGGCGCCAATCGGGAACATCAACGGCGCTGCCGGATCGTGGCCGACACGGATCTCGAGGCGGTTGAAGCCTGGCTCTCGCTCTACGCCGACCGGCCCGGCACCCGACGCCAGTACCGGCGCGAGGTGGAACGGTTCCTGGTGTACTGCCTCCGCGAGCGCGGCAAGGCGCTGTCCGATGCCGACACCACCGATTGCGCGGCCTATCTCGGGTTTCTGCGTGAACCCCACCCCGACTGGCTCGGCCCCTACGGCGCGACCCGGGGCAGCGCCGCCTGGCGCCCGTTCCGCCGCGCCCTCTCGCCTGCCAGCCAGCGGCTCGCCCGGTCGGTGCTGGCGGCCTGCTTCGACTGGTTGGTGCGCCAAGCCTATCTCGAAGCCAATCCGTTCGATGGCCTGCCGCGATCCAGGCTCATGGTCGAGCGGCCGAATCGGGTCCTGACGCGAGCCGATTTCCGCTGGCTCTTGGCCTACGGTGAGGACGCCGCGCGACAGGCAAGCAGTGACGAAGACGCCCGCCGCTTGCGGCGCCTGGTCTTCGTCCTGACCCTCGCTTATGAAACTGGCCTGAGGCTCAGCGAGCTGGTACAGGCGACGACGGCGGACCTCGTCCGGGAGACGGTAGGGGAGGGCGATTACTGGTGGCTGCGGGTGACCGGAAAAGGGGGCAAGATACGCGAGGTGCCGGTCTCCGAGGCGCTCTTGGCCGCAATCGACGCAGAGCTGCGGGCGCGCGGTGAGAAGCCGGTGGGGGCGGGCAGTCGGCCGGTGCCGCTGGTCGGCCGGCTCCGGGGCAATGGAAAGGCGTTGACCGCCTCGGGGCTCTACCGCGCGCTGGTGGGCTTCGTCCGGGCGGCGGCCCGGGCGCGCGCTACCACAGATCCCGCCAGCGCCGCCCGCCTCGAACGCGCCACGACCCACTGGCTGCGCCATAGCTATGCCACCCACGCGCTGGAGGCCGGCGTGCCGCTGGAGGCGGTGCGGGAAAATCTCGGCCATGCCAGCCTGGCGACGACCTCGCGCTACGTGTCGGCCGAACGCGCGCGGCGCCACCGGGAAACCGTGTCGCGGCACCGCGCTACCCCGGAATCCCCGGAGTGAAAGACGCTTTCGGTTCAACCTGATCGATGAGACTATCCTGGGACCGGCCGGGCCAGCCATCCGTTCCGAAACCCACCCCGTGAGAGAGATACGACGAACCGATGAAAAGCATTGCCCAAGCAGCGCTGGAACTGAAACGATCCCGGCGCTATCGGCGCGCCCTCTGCGATGAAAGACGGATCGTGGGCGCTGAGAAAATCAATGGTACGTGGGTTTTGCCGGACGAGGTGATCATTCTGCCGCCCCAATCCAAATGGCGGAGCGAAAATCGGACCCGGTCATTCAAGAAATCATCGAGCCGTTTTTAGAACTCAATGTGCTCTGTTACTGTTCGAGAACGTTATTTCAAAACCCTACCTGATTAGCGATGAACTTCAGCCAAGCGAATTTGCCACTCGGGTCGAGGCTTAGCGAACGCCGCGGCGCGCGCCAGCCGTTGAAGCAGGGTTT
>NZ_JAFIBZ010000023.1:0-78085 GCF_017832375.1 Methylocaldum sp. RMAD-M
CAGCGCCGATGATAGTGCAGATCCCTGTGCGAAAGTAGGTCACCGCCAGGCACCTCTTACCCAAAGCCCCGTCGCCTAAATGGCAACGGGGCTTTATTTTGTCCCGACCTGCCAATAGCAACCTCGAGCGCGATCCAAGTGTTTAGTCCGGTATAATTCGGCAATTACTGCCTCCCGGTCTTGTCCAGCTCAGAAATACTTTCCGGATAATTGGCTGCATGACCGTGATGCATATGTCCGATGCCGTTATTTTCGCCAGTCAGCTGACAAAGTCCTATGGAGGGATGAGTGTAGTCGACTATGTTTCCTTTTTGATCCCTCGCGGAGAGCTCTGTGGAATTCTAGGGCCTAACGGCGCCGGAAAAACGACGACTCCCAATATGCTAGTGGGTAATGTTCCTCCGACCGCCGGACGGCTGCGGGTCTTGGGGTTTTCAATTCCAGCTCGTGCCCGGCAAATGCGGCTCAGGATTGGTGTTGTGCCGCAAGAGGATAACCTCGATCCGGATTTTACAGTGATCGAGAACTTGAAGGTGTACGGTCAACATTTCGGTCTGAAGCGTGCCGAAATTAATGCGCGGATACCGTTTCTCCTGTCCTTGGCTGCACTTGAAGACAAGACACATTACCGAATCAACCAACTTTGGGGGGATGAGGCGGCGCCTATCCATTGCTCGGGCGCTGATCAATCAGCCGGAACTTCTAATTCTTGATGAGCCCACCACCGGACTTGATCCTCAGATCCGCCAGAATATCTGGCAAATGTTGAGACAGCTTCAGAAAGACGGGCTGACGACGTACTCACGACACATTATATGGACGAGGCGGAGCGTCTCTGTAGCCGCATTATCTTGATGGATCACGGTCAGATTCTGACCGACCAAACGCCGGATCGCCTCATTCAGGAATGCATCGAACCAAGGATGTTGGAAGTTTATGGAGACGATGTTTTCTCGTGGCATCGCAGCCAGCCGTTGCAGGAGGGCATCCGTTTCGAGCAAGTCGGGGAGACTTTTTTCTGCTACGGCGAAAATCTGGAGCGTTTGGTTCGCTCTTTGGACGAAAGAGTAGGCATACGCTATTCCTATCGCCCATCAAATTTGGAAGATGTGTTTCTGAAGCTGACAGGGGGGAGTTACGAGATGATTGATGCGTTATGCCGCTGGGTTGCAGTATGGCGGCGCAACGCTCTGGTATGGCGCAAGTCGATACGTACGGCACTCTTGGGAGGATTCGCCGAGCCGATATTTTATCTGTTTGCGTTAGGATATGGGCTCGGGGCCTTTATCGGGGAAATCGAAGGATTATCATACTTGGCGTTTCTTAATGCAGGAATTCTTTCTACCAGTGCCATGAATGCCGCCATGTTTGAAGGACTTTACCTTGCCTACACGCGTATGGAAGTTTTGCTAACGTGGGATGGCATGCTGGCGGCCCCGCTCGGCATTGAGGATGTCGTAATCGGGGGCGGTGTTATGGATGGGCACTAAAAGCCTGATCAGTTCGGCCTTGATATTGATAGTTAAGTTCATATTTGGTTTGACACAGAACTGGTGGGCTTTATTGGTACTACCGGTGGCCTTTTTGACAGGGATATATTTTGGCGCAATCGCGCTGGTGATTACATCCTTTGCTCGGAGTTATGACTTTTTCGTGTATTACATCATCTTGGGCATTACTCTGATGGTGCTCTTGAGTGGGTTTTTTTTCCTTTCGCCATGCTGCCGGAACCGGTTCAACTCGCGAGTGCCTGGCTTCCCCTTCAACACGTTGTTGAGATTATACGATCGCTGCTATCCGGGCGAATTTCTCCAGACATTTTGAAACACTTGCTTATTCCGGCTGCTTATGCCGGGTTGGCAATAAGCTATGCGATGTGGCGATTGCGGCGGCTCTTGCCGCATTGATTAAAATAGTCGGCTCTTAACCACCGTGGAATCAAGCGTATTCATCAATCCCTCGATGCAGGAAATCTTCAAACAACTCGAACGGAACCTCGAACTTTGCCTTCGCAAGGATCGCTACCGCCTCGGAAAGAGGCTTTCACGTTTGCAGGCGGATATACACCAAGACCAAGCCGCTACGGATCAGTTACAGGCACTTCAGTACTCGATTAACCAGTCCGTAGCACAAAGGCGGCTTCGAGCAGACGCCATTCCGGTACTTGATTATCCGCACGAACTTCCGGTTGTCGAACGAAAAGCCGAGATTCTCGAAAGCGTTCGTAATCATCAGGTCGTCGTCGTTTGCGGAGAAACGGGGTCGGGCAAAACGACCCAATTGCCGAAGATCTGTCTTGAGGCCGGCCGAGGCGTTTCCGGTTACATCGGTCACACCCAGCCTCGCCGCATCGCGGCCCGTACCGTTGCCGCGCGGATTGCCGAGGAGCTAAAACAGCCCTTGGGGCAGGCAGTCGGCTATAAGGTTCGATTCCAAGATCACACCCGGCCGGAAAGCTTGATCAAGCTGATGACCGACGGCATCCTTCTGGCCGAGACTCAGCACGATCGCTTTCTCGATCAGTACGACACCTTGATCGTGGACGAGGCGCACGAGCGGAGCCTCAATATCGATTTTCTGCTGGGCTATCTCAAGTGGCTGCTGCCCAAACGTCCGGACCTGAAACTCATCATCACTTCCGCCACCATCGATCCAGAACGCTTCTCACAGCATTTTGGTCATGCGCCCATCATCAACGTCTCTGGCCGAACTTATCCGGTAGACATCCGTTATCGGCCGGTAGAAGTCGAGGAGGGCGACGAGACCGACCGCGCCGAGCAGACGGCTATACTCAACGCCGTGGACGAGCTGTGGCGGGAGCAGCCCGGGGATATTCTCATCTTCCTGAGCGGCGAGCGCGAAATTCGCGAAACCGCCGAGTCGCTGCGCAAACATCACCCGTCAAAATGTGAAATCCTGCCGCTGTACTCGCGTCTGTCCCAGTCCGAGCAGGAGCGGGTGTTCAAGCCTTCGGGTACGCGTCGCATCGTGCTGGCGACGAATGTGGCGGAAACTTCGCTCACCGTGCCCGGCATCCGCTCGGTTATCGATACGGGCTACGCGCGCATCAGTCGGTACAGTCACCGCAGCAAGCTGCAGCGACTGCCGATCGAGAAAGTCTCCCGTGCTTCGGCCAACCAGCGATCCGGCCGCTGCGGACGGGTCGGTCCGGGGACAGCGATTCGGTTGTATTCCGAACAGGATTTTCTCAACCGGCCCGAATTCACCGATCCGGAAATCCTCCGTACCAACCTGGCGGCAGTCATTCTGCAAATGCATGCCCTCAAGCTGGGAGATATATCCAAGTTCCCGTTTGTAGAACCGCCCGATTCGCGGTTGATTCGCGACGGTCTTCGAACCTTGCAAGAGGTCAACGCGCTGGACGAGCGCGGGCAGATCACGGATATCGGCCGCAAGCTCGCGAAGCTGCCCGTGGATCCCAAACTCGGGCGGATGCTGTTGGCCGGGGCGGACGAGCATTGCCTGAGCGAGATCGCAATCATCGTCGCTGCCCTGAGCGTGCCGGATCCCCGCGAGCGCCCCGCCGACCAGGCTTCGAATGCCGATCAGAAGCACGCCAAGTTCCGGGATGATGCGTCGGATTTCCTGTCCTTCTTGAAGCTATGGAACGAGTTCGAGGAACAGAAAAAGCATTTGTCGAAATCCAAGCTACGCCAATGGTGTCGGGACAACTTTCTGTCTTACGTGCGAATGACGGAATGGCACGATATCCACGCGCAAATCATGGAGGTGGTGAAGGGCGAGCTGGACTTGAAATTGAACCAGGCGCCGGGCGAATACGGCGAAATTCATAGGGCACTGCTTTCGGGTCTGCTGTCCAATGTCTGTCTCAAGCAGGAGCAGAACGAATATGTCGCGACGAGGGGTACCAAGCTGTTCATCCATCCCGGCTCTTTTCTGTTCAAGGCCAAACCCAAATGGATCATGTCGGCCGAGCAGGTGGAGACCACAAAAGTTTACGCCCGCACCGTGGCCAAGATCGAGCCGGAGTGGATCGAGAAGGTCGGCGCCCATCTCGTCAAGCAACAACACTACGATCCGCACTGGGAACGCAAGGCGGCACGCGCGGCGGTGCATGAGCGTACCACGCTGTTCGGACTCGTCATTCAGGCGGGACGCAAGATTCCGTACGAGAGGATCAATCCACAGGCGGCCCGCGAGATGTTCGTCCGCCACGCCCTGGTGCACATGGATTACGACAGCAAGGCCCCGTTTTTCCTGCACAATCTGAAACTTTTGGAAGAGGCTGATTATCTCCAGCACAAGGGCCGGCGCGCGGATTTGCTGGTGGACGAGGATTGGCTGTTCCGCTGGTTTGACGAGCGGATTCCGCAGGACGTGGTTAACGGCGTCACCTTCGAACGTTGGCGCAAGGCAGCGGAGGCGGGCAAACCCGATATTCTCAAACTCAGCCGAGACGACATTACCGCGAAGGAAGACAGTTCGCTGGATGCCAGGAATTTCCCCGATCACTTTCAGGTAGGGCCGTTGCGGTTTCAGTTGCAGTACCGATTCGAACCGGGACACGAGGACGACGGCGTCACGGCCATCGTGCCGTTGCATCTCCTGAACCAGCTCGATCCCGAGCCGTTCCGCTGGTTGGTTCCGGGGCTGCTCCGGGAGAAGACCATTGCTCTCATCAAGTCCCTGCCCAAGACTTTGCGTATCCATTTCGTGCCCGCACCGGACTACGCCGACCGGGCTTTGCCTATGCTGGATTACGGTCATGGTTCGTTCTGCGCCCAGCTTTCGTCGGCATTGAAAAAGACCGGCGGTATCGCCGTGTCGCCCGATTCCTTCCGAGAAGACGTGCTGCCGGCGCACCTTCGCATGAATTTCGCCGTAGTGGATGAATTCAATGCCGTCGTTGATCGTTCCCGCGATCTCAAGGAACTCAAGATCCGCCACTCCGCCGACGCCGGCAAGAACTTTCAGCAACTGGCTCGGCAGGCCTACCTGCATACCGGCTGCAAAAGTTGGAGTTTCGGTGAACTGCCTCAATGTTTCGACGGCCAACACGATGGCCAGACGATCTATGGCTTTCCAGCGGTGGTCGACGAAGGGGAGAACGTGGGCGTTAGGGTATTCGATACTCCGGAAGAAGCAGCGCGGCAGCAGGAACTGGGACTGGCACGCCTGTTCCGCTGCGCTTTGGCCAAGGAGCTCAAGTATTTAAAAAAGAATCTTGCAGTCAATGCGCAAGCGGAGTTCTTATACCGGCAAGTGCCTGCGCATCCGTTCCTCTATTCCGAATTGAAAACCGGGCGCGAGCTGCGCGAGGATCTTTTGGACCGGCTCATGGGGACGTTGTTCTTGGAAGGGCAGCCAGATATCCGTAGCGCCGATCAATTCGAGAAGCGGCTTAGAGATCAGAAAACTGAGCTGGTCCTAAAGGCGGACGAAATGGCGCGCATAGCTCAGACCGTGCTTCAACTATATGGCGAGGTGCAGGCCAAACTGAAGACTAGGCCGGCCAATGCAGCCACGCAGGATATGCAGGAACAAGTGGGATTGCTTGTTTACGCGGGATTCTTGGTTACGACTCCATATGCGCAGATCAAGGAAATGCCTCGTTACCTCAAGGCGATATTGCATCGTCTGGAGAAATCTGCGCAAGACTCTGTTCGCGACCAGAAGCAGTACAATGAGCTTGCGCCCCTTTGGGCGCGCTATTGGAACGTCATCAAGGCGGCCAAAGGGCGTTTGCTTCCTGAGCGCGACGCCTATCGCTGGAGCTTGGAAGAGTTCCGCGTTTCGCTCTTCGCTCAGATGTTAAAGACGCCGTATCCCGTGTCCGCGAAACGATTGGACGAGGCATGGAAACAGCTCGGGCCTCGGACGTGAGACCTTAGACCCGAAGTCGTTCGCGTTGGACTGGACTATCAGCCTCTTCGCCGGACATGCTGCATATCCAGGCAAGGTGGATACGGTGCAGGTAAGAGGCTGTGATTTGAATGCCGGAGAACGGTCTTAATGAATAAACGCATATGCAGCCGATCCATCGAAAGGAGCCAGTCATGAAAATAGGTACCGCACTGACACGTAGCGCCACGCGCGTCATGCTTCTGGGTAGCGGCGAACTCGGCAAGGAGGTCGCGATCGCTCTGCAACGCTACGGCGTCGAAGTCGTGGCCGTGGATCGTTATCCCAATGCGCCCGCCCAGCACGTGGCGCATTGTGCCCACATGATAGACATGACTGATGGAGAAGCTATAAAGCGACTAGTGGAAATGGAAAGACCGGACATCATCGTGCCGGAAATCGAGGCGATCGCCACGGACGCCTTGGCCGAGATTGAGCAGGCCGGTGCGGCGGCCGTGATTCCTACGGCACGCGCGGTCTGCTTGACCATGAATCGTGAGGGGATTCGCCGCCTTGCTGCGGAAGAGCTCGGTTTGCCCACCTCGCCCTATGCTTTTGCCGATTCTTTAGATTCGCTGAGGACAGCCGTTCAAACGATCGGCTATCCCTGCTTTGTCAAGCCCGTGATGTCCTCTTCGGGTAAAGGGCAATCGCTGCTGTGCAGCGAGGTCGATGTGGAAAAGGCTTGGGAATACGCGCAATCAGGAGGGCGAGTCAAGGATGCCAGAGTCATCGTAGAAGGCAAAATTGAATTCGATTACGAAATTACCTTGCTTACGGTGCGAGCCAGCGATGGCCACGGTGTAGAGGAGACTTATTTCTGCGAGCCTATCGGTCACCGGCAGGAACTTGGCGACTACGTAGAGAGTTGGCAGCCACAGCCCATGAGCGCAGTCGCTTTGACGGAGGCTAAACGCATCGCCACGGCGGTGACGGGGCGTCTCGGTGGGCGTGGTCTTTTCGGTGTGGAATTGTTCGTCAAAGGCGATCGGGTTTGGTTCAGCGAAGTCAGTCCGAGGCCTCATGACACGGGCATGGTTACCATGATCACCCAGGCGCAGAGCGAATTCGAGCTGCATGCCCGAGCCATACTGGGATTTCCCGTTTCGACCGGTCTCCGCAATCCGGGGGCCAGCGCTGTGATTTACGGCCAGATCGAAGGCGAGGGGATCGCGTTTGAGGGAGTCGGCGATGCGCTTTCCGTTCCCGAAACCGAAATCCGGCTGTTCGGCAAGCCGATTTCATATCCGCGCCGCCGAGTTGGCGTGGCTTTAGCCGCAGGTAACTCCATCGAAGAAGCCCGAGAACGAGCAAAAAAAGCGGCAGGATTGATCAAGCCCTTGCCGGGTTGATGTCTTGCGGAGCGAAGCGGCTCGCAGGTTTACCGCCCTGACGTTTTGACGCGGTAGGGGCAATGGCCTTGCCGAGTTGCAAAAAAACAGATTCGTGCAAAACTTTCGTCTGTCGATAGGGTGACGATCAACAGGCGGAAGAACGATGATTAGACCATCAAAAATAAGACGCTCGTTGGCACTTTTTTTCTTTCTTTGTTCGGGTTCGGCCGCTGCGGATGTTTACAAATATGTGGATAGCGCCGGACATGTTTTTTATACGGACAATCCGAAACACTCGGGCTATCAGCTGATCATCAAGTCGCCTGCCGCATTTTCGCTCTCTCGGACCTCGAAAAAATGGCCGACCGGCTCCAGATTCTCCGATAAAAATCGTAGACAATTTGCGTCATTGATCGATGCGGCAGCCAGCAAGTACAGCCTTGATCCGGCATTGCTGCATGCCGTTATCCGTGCCGAGTCTTCCTATAACCCCGGAGCAATATCCAGCAAAGGCGCTGTCGGTCTGATGCAGCTCATGCCCGAAACGGCCGCTCGCTACGGTGTTCGTGATCGCTATGATCCGAGCGAAAACATAGAAGGAGGTGCAAGGTACCTAAGCGAGCTGATCGACATGTTTCAATCCGACGTTAGACTCGCCGTTGCGGCTTACAATGCCGGGGAAAACAACGTCATCAAATATGGAAATAAGGTGCCTCCCTTTCAAGAAACTCAGGCGTATGTGACCCGAGTCCTCAATTATTACAACCGATTGAATTGATGTTTGCAGCCGAAACGCCGGAAGCCCTCGTCATGGGGGCACCTCAATTGGTATCCCCGCCAGTCGCGGTGGCGCGGATTTCGACCGTTCTCGAACGTGAAGACTTCACGATCGGAGAGGTCGCCGAAGCGATTGGTCAGGATCCCGCACTTGCGGCGCGGTTGCTGAAAATCGTCAATAGCTCTTACTACGGATTGTCGGGGCGTATCGAGACCATTACTCGTGCGGTTGGAATGGTCGGTGCCGACGCACTGTATGATTTGGCGCTGACAACCTCTGTCATTCATGGATTTCGCAACATCCCCGCTTGTCTAGTCAACATGAACGATTTTTGGTTGAACAGCCTCTATTGTGGCGTGATTGCGCGTCTGTTGGCCAAGGAAGCTTCCGTTTTGCATAGCGAGCGCTTGTTTGTTGCCGGGCTGTTGCATCGTATCGGTGCGCTGATTATCTACATGCGCTTGCCGGATAAGGCGAGGGAAATTCTTTTGGTTGCGGCAGGTGACGATCGGTTGATCCCGGGGTTGGAAAAGGAGCTGCTCGGGTTTACCTACGCCGAGATCGGTGCGGCATTAGCCAAGGCGTGGAAAATGCCATCGGCCTTGCGGGAAGGGATTCGTTGGCATTTGGAGCCCGAACGGGCCGAGGACTATCGTTTGGAGGCCAGCCTGTTATACCTCGCCAATCAACTGAAAACTGTGTCATTACTCGGCTTTCCGATCCAAGATGTGCTTAGGGCGATTCCTGATGAAGTCGCCTCTGCTATACGTTTGGACGAGACCCAAATAATAAATGTGATGTCCAAGGCAACCGAGAAACTCAGCGATACCGCTGCCGTGTTCATGCCTGATGTTTACGTGCGCCATTGATTCAGATTACCTGAACCCCGAAGCTTTCCAGTAGGCGGGCTAGCCTGATCAGTGGAAGCCCAACCAGTGCGTTGGGGTCTTCGCCTTCGAACCTTTCAAACAGCACGATGCCCAAGCCTTCGGACTTGAATCCTCCAGCACAATCGAAAGGCTGTTCTCGATCTACATAACGTTCGATTTCCTTGTCACTCAGTTCTCGAAAGTGAACCAAGCAGCGGTCGATTTCGGCTTTCATATCTCCCGTGGCGGTGTTTAGGACGCATACAGCGGTGTAAAACACAACGCATCGGCCGGAAGCCGCACGAAGTTGCCGGATGGCGTTATCACGAGTCATAGGTTTGACCAACTGTTTTCCGCATAGAACGGCTACTTGATCGGAGCCGATTATCAGGGCGTCGGGAAAACCGGGCGCCGCGGCAGCGGCTTTTTCCTGCGCTAGCCGCAGTGCTTGGCAATCCGGCTTTTCGTTGACTTTGGGCGTTTCGCTAATCCCTGGAGAGATCGAATCAAACTCAAGTCCCAGCTTTTTGAATAGGTCTTGGCGATAGGTCGAGCTGGATGCCAGAACAATTTTTGTCATGAGGTCGGATTTGAGTGAAGACTTAATGGGTCAAAAAGAGTTAAAGAAGCGATTTTGACAGCTTTTGACATTTCTCGATATCATTGCACGATTATGCTTGACCGTTTGCCGGATTTGATAGATCCATTAGAGTTCGCGGAAAAGAAGCGACGGATCGTCGGATCGATGCCTTTGAACACCATTTCTCGTATACAGGATATGGTGCTGAATGGTGAAGCTGAGGCGAAAGTCGATCTTGAATTTAAGAAAGAAGGCCGTCGTGCAATCGTTTCTGGTTGGGTGGAGGCCGATCTTAAGCTGGAGTGCCAATGTTGCCTGGGGCCTCTGGACTGGCCGGTGCACAGCGAAGTACACCTCGGCGTCGTCAGCTCCATTGATGAGGGGAATCTACTGCCCGAAACGCTTGAGCCCTTGCTTCTTGACGAAACGGGTGTGATTGATCTGGCGGATATAGTGGCGGATGAATTGCTGCTGGCTATTCCTGCAATTCCCCAGCATTCCCATTGTGCTTCGCCTAAGACAGAAACTACTAGTGTGGATTCCCGCGAGAATCCTTTCGCCGTGTTGGCGCAACTGAAAACTATTCGATAATAGGAGCTTTTAAATGGCCGTACAGCAAAATCGTAAGACACGTTCCAAGCGGGGTATGCGTCGTTCGCACGATGCTTTGAAAGCAAATGCGCTTTCCATCGAGCCTACCACGGGTGAAACGCATCTTCGGCATCACGTCAGCCCGGATGGGTATTATCGCGGGCGTAAGGTGATTGCGAGCAAAGAAGAATCTAGCGAAGAGTAGCTTTGATATTTGGATTGACTTCGGGAGCCGGAATCGATGCGGCTCCTTATCGTTGTTTCTGCTGAGTTTGCCGCTCGATTGACTAAACAAGAACTATGATTAAGAAGCCGACCATCGCTTTGGATGCCATGGGCGGCGATCACGGTCCCGCCGTGATCGTTCCGGCGGCTCTGGACAGTGCCGAAAGCAATCCTCACTTAAATTTGATTCTTGTAGGTGATGAAGCCGTATTGCGCCATCATCTGGGATCAGCGTTAGCACGTCTCAGTGACCGAATTCGCATTCATCACGCGTCTGAAACGGTGGAAATGCATGAGTCCCCGGCGAAGGCTCTCCGCGGCAAGAAGGATTCATCCATGCGAGTTGCCGTTGACCTGGTCAAGGAAGGCGTTGCCGATGCTTGCGTCAGTGCCGGAAATACCGGTGCGTTGATGGCGATCGCGAAATTTGTTCTCAAGACGATACCTGGGATCGATCGTCCGGCCATCATCTCTGCTGTTCCCTCCATGGGAGGACATACCCATGTACTGGATCTCGGGGCGAATGTGGATTGTTCGGCCGAGCACCTCTATCAATTCGCCGTAATGGGCTACGAGCTCGTGCGCGCGGTCGAGGATAAAGATCATCCGCGGGTGGGGTTGCTGAATATCGGCGAAGAAGAAATCAAGGGCAACGAGCAGGTTAAGGAGGCCGCAAAACTATTGGCTGGTGCCCACATCAATTTTATCGGCTACGTCGAAGGGAACGATCTCTACTCGGGTAACGTGGATATCGTCGTCACCGACGGCTTTGTCGGCAACGTGGCGCTCAAAACCAGCGAGGGTCTCGCCAAAATGATCAATCATTCAATCAAACAGGCATTCGGCAGGAATTTTTTCACCAAATTGGCCGGATTAGCGGCTATGCCGGTGCTCCATTCCTTTAAGAAGCAATTCGATCATCGGCGCTACAATGGAGCCTCCCTCTTGGGGTTGCGCGGCATCGTAATCAAGAGTCATGGTAACGCCGACCGTTTGGCTTTCGCGAATGCCATCGGCATTGCGGTGAAGGAGATTGAAAAGGCTGTTCCGACTCGTATCGGCGAGCGCATAGCGGAGATTTTCGCTGAGAGGAAGACCGCGTGAGACGGTACGCTCGGATTCTCGGAACCGGTGGCTATCTCCCCGAAACCATTCTCACCAACGAACAGATCGCTCAAACCGTCGATACATCGGATGCTTGGATCATCGAACGGACCGGTATTCGCGAGCGCCGCATCGCAGGAAAACATGAAACAGCCTCCAGCATGGCGGAGCGCGCTGCGCGTCAGGCTCTGGAGTCGGCAGAAATCGAACCGGGAACGATCGATCTCATCATCGTTGCAACTTGTACGCCGGATCGAGTTTTTCCCAGTACCGCTTGCCTGTTGCAACAGAGGTTAAATATCCGGGATTGCGCTGCATTCGACGTTCAGGCAGCATGCTCTGGTTTTATCTACGCGCTCAGTATCGCTGACCAGTATGTCAGGGCAGGAGCCGCCCGTCGGGTTCTCGTCGTAGGCAGCGAGGTAACCTCGCGGATCGTCGACTGGTCGGATCGTGCAACCTGCATTCTTTTCGGCGACGGTGCCGGGGCTGTCGTGCTGGAAGCGGCGGATGAGCCTGGAATCCTGAGCACACATATTCATTCCGATGGGCAATATCAGGATTTGCTGTACGTCCCCAACCCTAACGGTGCGGGGAGCGGTGAAGGCGACGAGCGATTCTTGAAGATGCAGGGTAACGAGGTATTCAAGATCGCCGTCAATACTCTGGGACGCATCGTGGACGAGACCTTGGCCGCCAACAATCTGCAGAAATCGGATATCCACTGGTTAGTCCCCCATCAAGCCAATATACGCATCATCGCCGCTACGGCAAAAAAACTGCATATGCCCATGGACCGCGTGGTGATGACCATCGAAAAACAAGGCAATACATCCGCGGCTTCGGTGCCGCTCGCTTTGAACGAAGCAATTCGCGACGGTCGAATTCAGCGAGGCCAGATGGTTTTGATGGAAGCTTTCGGTGGCGGTTTCGCTTGGGGCTCGGCCCTCATCCGGTACTAGGGGAGTTTATGTCTACGAATCTCGTCGACGAAGGTTTGGCGTTTCTTTTCCCGGGGCAAGGCTCCCAGTCCGTTGGGATGTTGTCGAAGCTAGCCGAGGTCCATACCGAAGTTGCGTCGACCTTTCAGGCCGCTTCAGAAGTGCTTGGCTACGATCTCTGGGATTTAGTGCGGAACGGTCCCGAAGAAAGACTTAATCTGACGCAGTGTACCCAGCCGGCCATGCTGGCCGCCGATGTTGCTGCCTGGCGAGTTTGGTCCAAACGGACTTCGGTAAGACCGGGCTGGATGGCCGGCCATAGCTTGGGCGAATATGCGGCATTGGTGTGTTCCGGCGCTTTGATTTTCGAGGATGCGGTTCGGCTTGTGGCCGAGCGCGGACGATTGATGCAGGAAGCGGTGCCTCCCGAAACCGGGGCGATGGCAGCTATTTTGGGATTGAACGACACCCAGGTCGTTGAGGTTTGCAGCAGAGCATCGACCGAAACGGAGATTGTCAAACCGGCCAATTTCAACGCTCCTGGGCAAATCGTGATTGCCGGTCATAAGGTTGCCGTGGAGCGGGCAGTTGAACTAGGCAAAGCGGAGGGCGCCAAGCGGGCCGTTCTCTTGCCGGTCAGCGTGCCGTCCCATTGTCCGTTAATGAGAAGCGCCGCTGAGAAATTTCGGGAAATGCTGTCCGGCATAGCGGTAAAAATCCCTCCGATTGGAGTGCTGCATAACGTCGACGTTGCCTCCCATTCGGCTCCCGACGTGATTCGGGCCGTCTTGGAAAAGCAACTGTACAGCCCGGTTCGTTGGACCGATTCCATTCTGTTCATGTCTCAGCAGGGCGTCAGCCGGTTTGTCGAATGTGGTCCCGGTCGAGTTCTGACCGGTTTGAACAAGCGAATCGTCCCGGCGTGCAGAACCGAAGCGGTTTTTGATCCGGATTCCTTAATTAGAGCGTTGGAGCTTGTTCAATGATGTCTAAAGTCGCTGTTGTAACCGGGGCCAGTCGCGGGATCGGGCGTGCTATAGCTCTGCGTCTGGCGAAGGATGGTCATACCGTCATAGGTACGGCGACCACCGAGTCGGGGGCCAACGCCATCTCGGCGGCTTTGGCCGAAGGCGGATTTCGCGGCAAGGGCATGGTACTGGACGTGGCCGAGGCCGATTCGGTTGAGCGATTCTTCAACTCTGTGAACGAAGAGTTCGGCGCCCCGCTCATTTTGGTCAATAACGCCGGAATAACGCGAGACAACCTGCTGATGCGGATGAAAGACGAGGAATGGGATGACATCATCCGGACCAATTTGTCATCCGTTTACCGTATGTGTAAAGCCGGTTTGCGTGGAATGATGAAAGCCCGAGAGGGACGCATGATCAACATTACCTCCGTCGTCGGAGCGATGGGAAATGCAGGGCAAACCAATTATGCGGCCGCCAAGGCCGGTATCATCGGTTTTACCAAATCGCTCGCGAGAGAAGTTGGGTCACGGAATATCACCGTCAACGCCGTAGCGCCGGGATTCATCGATACCGACATGACGCGCGCGCTGCCTGAGGAAAGCCGTAAAGCGTTGCTGGATAACATCCCCTTAGCGCGATTAGGATCTGCGGATGAGGTGGCAGGCGTGGTGGCCTTTCTATGTTCGGATGACGCTGCTTACATCACGGGCGAAACCATACATGTCAACGGCGGCATGCACATGGCATGATCTCATGCATTTCCGGGACGCGTGCTTTCGCTAATGAATTGAGCGACCGACGTTTTCTTTTTAGAGAAAAGTCTTGTATTCACCCGGTTTCAAATTAAAATTTCCCGACTCACTAAAACCAGAGAAAACAGCTGAGGATATAAAACGATGAGTGATGTAGCAGAGCGTGTTAAGAAGATCGTGGCTGAGCAATTGGGCGTGAAAGAAGAAGTCTCCAATGAAGCTTCTTTCGTCGACGACCTCGGCGCCGATTCCTTGGACACGGTCGAACTGGTGATGGCCCTGGAAGAAGAATTTGAGTGTGAGATTCCCGACGAAGACGCGGAGAAGATCACCACTGTCCAGCAAGCGATAGACTACATCGAAAGCCACATCTGATTTGATCCTGCCGCCCCGCAAGGTTTTCGGCTTGGCGGGGCAGGATTGTCTTTGTCAATTTACACCCCGCTAAGGAATAAAGATTGAGTAGAAGGCGCGTGGTCGTTACCGGATTGGGCGCAGTATCGCCGGTCGGGTTAACGGTGACTGATTCCTGGGGAAACGTGCTTGACGGCAAAAGCGGCATCGCGCCCATCGAGCATTTCGACGTTTCCGATTTCTCGACCCGCTTTGGCGGGAGTGTCAGGGGATTCGATATCACCCGATATATTTCCGAAAAAGAAGCCAAAAAAATGGATGTTTTCATCCATTACGGGCTTGCGGCAGGCTGCGATGCGTTCGAAGACTCTGGACTGGACGTAGCCGAAGAAAATTCTGAACGTATCGGCGTGGCCATCGGTTCCGGCATCGGCGGTATCACGGGAATCGAGAGCGGACATAGCGCCTTTTTGAGAGGCGGACCGCGGAAAATTTCACCGTTCTTTGTGCCCAGCAACATCATCAACATGATATCGGGCAATGTATCCATCAAGTACGGATTGAAAGGCCCCAACTTCGCTATCGTTACCGCATGTACGACAGGCACTCATAATATCGGTGAGGCCGCCCGCGTGATTCAATACGGCGATGCTGATGTCATGATTGCCGGCGGTGCCGAAATGGCGACTTCGCCGACTTCCTTGGGAGGATTTGCGTCAGCACGGGCCTTGTCCCGCCGCAATGACGATCCGGTGCACGCCAGTCGTCCTTGGGACAAAGACCGGGATGGCTTCGTATTGAGCGACGGTGCGGGGGTCTTGGTGTTGGAGGAATTGGAACACGCCAAGCGGCGTGGTGCCAGGATTTATGCCGAACTGATCGGTTACGGCATGAGCGCCGATGCCTATCACATGACTCAGCCGCCGGAAGGTGGCGAGGGGGCGGCACGTTGCATGCGAAACGCGCTGAGGGACGCCGGCATCAACGCCGATCAAGTCGATTACATCAATGCTCATGGAACATCGACGCCAGCCGGGGATATCGCGGAAACCAGAGCGATCAAGACCGTGCTTGGAAATCATGCCTACAGTACTCCGATCAGCTCGACGAAATCCATGACCGGCCATATGCTGGGTGCTGCCGGTGGCATCGAGGCGATATTCTCGGTACTGGCGCTCAGAGATCAAGTCATTCCTCCAACCATCAATCTAGACAATCCGGACCCGGAATGCGATCTCGATTATGTTCCCCACACCGCGCGTGAGGCAAGGTTGGACATCGTCATGTCCAACTCTTTCGGCTTCGGTGGAACGAACGGCACTTTGATTTTCAAGAAGTACAACTAATTTCCGTTTGATAGCTCCAACTCTTCGTCAATAAAGGCTTAGAGTTGGACGTTCATATAGGCACGCATCAGCGTGCTTTTTGTTATCTTAAGACCAGGTTTTTTTGGGTTGGCCGATTAAGATGATGATGTGGGTTCGGCGTGTATGACGGCTCTAGTGAACGGCCAACCGACACGTTGTGTGGATTTGGCAGACCGTGGCTTCCAATACGGAGACGGGACATTCACCACGATTGCCGTCCGTCAAGGAGTCCCTTTGTTTTGGGCTTTGCATCTGGCTCGTCTGGAGCGCGACTGCCAAAGACTTCTCATTTCTTTTCCCGGGAGCGAATGTTTAGAGCCCGATGTACGGACACTCTGCATGACGCAGCTGGAAGGGGTGTTGAAGATACAAATCAGCCGAGGTATCGGAGGCCGCGGTTACCGACTGCCGCAACCGCAGCGGGTGACTCGGGTCCTGAGCATGCACCCCCTGCCCGAATATCCGCCCGAATTATGGAAAGTCGGTGTCGAGATACGGGTTTGCGGGAGCCGGTTGGGTATCAACCCCCGGCTGGCCGGCATCAAACACATGAATCGTCTGGAACAAATCCTTGCTCGTGCGGAGTGGGCTGCCGACGAGATTCGGGAAGGCATCATGCTGGATGCCGAGGGCTATGTCACCGAAGGCACGATGAGCAATGTTTTTCTGGTTAAGGACGGCACTCTGCACACGCCGAAAATCGACCGCTGCGGCGTCGCCGGGGTCATGCGTGGCATAACGATCGCGACGGCTCAGGAGAACGGGGTCGACTTCGTAGAGTCACGGGTTACGCTTGAGGAACTTTACGCTGCCGACGAGGTATTTTTAACAAACTGCGTAATTGGACTATGGCCCGTTCGCCGATGCGAGCATCGAACATATGGTATTGGGCCGATTACAGAAGAGATTGATCGATGGCTAAGGACGAAGGCGGAAAGCGAGTTGGCCGCAGCGTGCAACGGGCGATCGGGATTATCGTCATCGCTGCCAGTTTCCTGATCGGATGGTTGTGGATGGACTATCGAGCAGCGCTGGATAGGCCGCTAGGACTCGAGAGTCCAGCTTATTTCGAGATTGCTAAGGGCGACAGCCTGGCCCGCATAACAGCCAGACTTAAAGAGCAGGGAATTGTATCTAGCCCGGTATGGTTCAGATTTCGGGCCTATCTGGACGGTTCGGCCAGACATTTGAAGTATGGCGAGTACGAAATCCCGCCGGGGACGACGCTTCGGGAGCTACTGGCGCTGTTCGTCTCAGGCAAGGTCCGCCAGTACCCGATTACGCTTGTGGAAGGCTGGACATTCCGGCAGATTTTGAGCGCATTGGATCAAAGTCCCCCCCTAAAGAAACTTGCAACGGGTAAATCTCCGCAAGAGATCATGCAAATCATCGGGGCGCCCGATGAGCATCCGGAGGGACGTTTCTATCCGGACACTTATTTCGTGACCAAGGGCACCTCGGATATCGAGGTTCTCAAGCGGGCTTATCGAAAAATGCAGGGAGTACTGAACGAAGAATGGGCCAATCGTGCCGAAGGGACTACCTATGGTACGCCCTACGAATCATTGATCGTGGCTTCGATTGTGGAGAAGGAAACGGCCCGTTCGGATGAGCGTCCTCTTATTGCCGGCGTATTCACTCGACGTCTGGCCAAGGGTATGTTGCTGCAAACGGATCCGACGATCATTTATGGTCTGGGCGACAGCTTTACTGGAAATATCCGGAAGGAAGACTTGCTGAAAGATACGCCTTACAACACCTATGTTCGTTCGGGATTGCCGCCGACCCCCATCGCCAATCCGGGGCGCGATTCGATCCGCGCGGCCTTGCATCCCGCTGCGGGGGAGAGTTTGTATTTCGTCGCCCGCGGAGACGGCACTCACGTTTTTTCCGATAGTCTGGAAGAACATCGGCGCGCGGTCGAACAATTCCAAATGCGGCGACATGACTAGAGGAAAATTCATCACCCTCGAAGGCGGGGAGGGCGTAGGCAAAACCACCAATCTGGAGTTCATCCGAGATTATTTGCAAAGGCGCGGAATTAGATTTCTCGTCACCCGCGAACCTGGCGGCACCCCTATAGGTGAAGCCATCCGCCGGCTGGTGATCGATTCTCAAGGGATGTCGGCTCGGACTGAACTCTTGCTGATGTTCGCCGCCCGCGCCCAGCACATCGAAGAAGTCATCGAGCCCGCTTTGGCCAAAGGCATCTGGATCGTTTGCGATCGGTTCACCGATGCTAGTTATGCGTACCAGGGCGGTGGGCGCGGCATCGATAACGCGGTCATTCGATTTCTTCAAGAATGGTTGCAGAAAGGGCTGGAACCCGATCTCACCCTTTTGTTCGACGCTCCCGTGGAAGTCGGCCTCCAACGGGCTAAAGGCAGAGGCCAACTGGACCGTTTCGAAACCGAACTGCCGGCTTTCTTTTCCCGGGTCAGGGAAACGTATTGCGATTTGGCCAGACAATGGCCTCACCGCATCAAGCTACTCGACGCGACTCAGCCGCTCGAGGACGTGCAGGCGGAAATCGCAAGGCATTTGGATTCTTTGCGTCAGACCTGATGGGAACGGCGTCCAGCGGCATTCTCTATCCTTGGCTCGATGAGCCATGGCAAAAGCTGAACGCTTATCTGGCCTCTCAGAGGCTGCCACAGGCTCTCTTGATTCACGGTGTTGACGGGATCGGGAAAACGTATCTGGCCGAGATTTTCGCCCAAAAGCTGCTTTGCAAGCACCCGGAAATCTTTGCCTGCGGCGATTGTGCCGGGTGCCGGTTGTTTCTAGCCGGAACCCACCCGGACTTCCTGAGGATAGAGCCTGCAGAGCGGGGAAAGCCTATCGCTGTGGACACGGTTCGGCACTTGATCGCGAACCTTTCGCTCAAGCCGCAGTACGGCGGCTACCGCATAGTCGTGTTTTGCGCGGCGCATCAATTGAACATCAGTGCAGCCAATGCCCTCCTGAAAACCTTGGAGGAACCGGGTGAAAATACGGTAATGCTATTGCTGACCGATATGCCTTCCGCCCTGCCGGCGACTATTTTCAGTCGTTGTCAGCGTTTGCCGATCGCGCTTCCGGACGATGCGGTCGCCGCTCGATGGCTGGAGGAGCAAGGAACCGGCGAAGCTACAGCCGTGTTGCTGGCCGCTGCGAGGCATGCTCCATTAAAGGCGTTGGCGTTGGCCGAGTCGGATGTCGTGGAGCGCCGGAGGACGGCGTTTTCGGAGTACGTCGACGTGGCTTTGCGACGTCAAGAGCCAATAACTCTCGCGGAACGGTGGTCGACCTTGGCTTATGAGGATTTGGTCGACTGGATGGTTTCATGGACTATCGACTTAATCCGTCTCCGCAGCGTGCCGGACTCTCCGCGTTTGGATAACCCGGATTTGCGTCAGGGCTTGCAGGCCTTGGTCCGTCGACTACACTTGAAGAGCTTGTTCGGATTCCTCGACTTATTGCTGCAAGCAAAACGCGCGCTGAACGGTCAAGTCAACCGCCAGTTGCTTTTGGAGGAGCTTTTGATTCATTGGGCGCAACTCGGACAGTCGCCGCAAGCGGACTGGTATCTATCATGAGTGCAAGCGAAAACAAGGTACGCCAAGGCATTCTGTCTCTAACGATTCGGGATAAAAATGTTCTGTACTCCGCCTATATGCCGTTCGTCAAGAACGGTGGGCTGTTCATTCCGACGAACCGCAGCTACAGTCTGGGCGAAGAAGTATTCATGTTGCTGAATCTTATGGATGAACCCGAACGGATTCCGGTAGCCGGAAAGATTATCTGGATTACCCCTAACGGTGCGGAGGGTTCTCGCGCCGCGGGTATCGGCGTGCAATTCAGCGACGAGGACGGCGGGGCTACCCGTGCCCGAATCGAAAACTACCTGGCCGGCAGCCTCGAGTCGCAGCGGCCGACACATACGATGTAACTGCTGACGAACGACGGTTATATGACGCCTGGCTTCACTTTGAGTTCCGACTTCGGTTGATATCATCTACCTCGTTCGGCGACTGGTTTGCCCGGTTCCGACAAATATATTTCTACGCGACGGTTCTGTAACCGTCCGGCGTTCGTATCGTTCGAAGCCACTGGATAAGCCTCGCCGTATCCGCGGGTCACGATACGGTCCGGGCTGACGCCGTTTCTAAGCAAGAAATCCTGCACGGCTTGTGCGCGGCGCAGAGACAGCTCCTCATTATAGGACTCCGATCCGCGGCTGTCGGTATGCCCTTCGATGAGGACGTTGCGATCCGGGTGCTGTTTAAGCGTATTCACTAACTGATAAAGCTCTTGCTGAGCGCCCGGTTTGAGGTTGGCTTTATCGTATTCGAATAGCACACTGCCCAAGGTAACCATAAGACCACGCTCGGTCTGCTGGGCCTTAAGCGCAGAAAGCTCCTGTTGTAGAAGCAGCCTCTCGCGTTCGTCGAGGATTTGCTGGGTCTCGGACTCGGCTTTTCGGGTTTCGGCTATGGCCCGTGCGATCTCGACTTTCCTCTGGGCGATGTAGGCGAGATGGGTGGTTTCGTCTTCATCGTCAGCGTTTTCGGCCTGCCGCAGGGTTTCACCCGCCTCCGCGAGCGCGACTGGAGCATTTTGTGCGATCTCGACGTCTTGCTGGGCTTGCGAATACGACAGGCGAGCCTTTTCCAAGGATTCGTTCTGCGTGGCGCAGCCTGCGCATAGGGTGATTATGCCTAGCGAAAAGCAGCGAATCGCGAGTGAATAACGGAGATTATTGTCCGTCCTTGACATAGCGTTGCCTCCTTTAGAGATTCACGTCGTCAGTGCGCCGACCTCTGGTTTCCGCCTCGCGGCGCAGCTCTTCGATGGTTTGCTGGGCTTGCTGCGCCATTTGGCGGGCATTTTCCGACTGGGCTTTAGCCTCGGCCAACTGGGCGTCGATCTGGGCCTGCTCGGCCAGACGGCGCGCATCCTCGTATTTCTCGTCAGCCAAAGCCTTCTTGGCGCGTCCCAATTTATCCATGGCACGTTGTATTTCCGCCGGGGCATATTCCGACGCTTTTACCATCATGGCTTGGTTGAGAGCCGTATCCGCTGTCGAAATCGTATTGATGGGCGGAGTTTCGGATGCACAACCGAATAATCCCATAGCACTCAAACAGACGATAGAAATACCTGGCCGAGGTTTTGAAAATGCCTTGTAGATTCTCATGAGAAAACCTCCTGTAACATGAGAGTTGCGACTTTCAGAACTACTCTTATTCCCTGTCGATAAGCCAAGCGTTAAGTGCTCGCCGATACGATAGTCGGGCGCATCGGCCATAGGCTCGATCAAATGCGAGAAAAAATCGCTTCGCAGCCGGCAAGTTATCGGAAGTGTGTCATCGGGTAACGGGCTCTTTATTTTGCTCACAGTATTACCGGTTCATTTCCCGATCAGATTGCTAGCTTTCCGTTTGATATCGTCGGCACTTTGCTTGAGATCTTTGGCTCGTCGTTTGACGACACGTAACCAGTGTCGCGCCCAGGCGAATTCGATGCCCAGAATTGCCAGGCCTAAAGGGATGAGTAGAAAAGCTGGACCCGGCAATACGATTAAAGCGATCCCGATCAACACTACGGTAGATCCGACCACTCCGATGACCACGCGCCGCGCCACCTTATACGTTTTGACGAGGCTCGTGCGTGACATAAGTCCTCTTTTTCATTGATGAGCCGAGGTTTTGCTGAAACTTTTCAAGGTTTTGACCGGTCGGCGGTGGTTCAGTTTCTGAAGGCGAGCCGTATGACTGAACGATCTTGTCGTTCGCTTAGCAAGGCAGTAGGCATTTAGGATTATCCGATTGCCCTCAAAGAGCCGTTTTTTAGATCGTTAAAAAGCATCTCGATCACATAGATAAATCGTGACGAAAAGCAGCACAAAGACGGATGGTCAAGTGACGTCGCTAGAATTATCTCTGATCTCCAGAAAATAATATTCTTGATTGAACATTACGTTTAATCATTACGGAAAGGCCTCTTAGTGTGAAAGGCAAATCATGATTGAATAGGCATTCAATTCGGTTTTAAGATCGGCTGACCAATATATATCAATACTCATTAAGCCGACCTAAAAATAAGTCCCAGTTTTACTGAGCATGGATTCGGTACCTGTCCATCCGCGGGAAAGGGCTTGCCGGAGTCGAACCGGCCTTCCGGGGATATGAGCCCCGGCGCGCACCGGCGCCTTTGTTGGCTCCGCGGTCTACGTGGGGCATGCAAAAAAGAAGCCTTACCTATTAGATGGCGAGCTTGCTAATCTATCGCAAAAAAATGTAAAACTCCGTGAATATACTTATCTCTTAACTGTGACAAATGCCGCGAAAGTGGAATCGCCTATCGGCAGCATATCTCTTGGGAGGTACGATATGTTTCATAAAGTGACCAGCTCATTGGTTGTGTCGTATGTTTTTGTGAAGCACATCGGTTACGCTCGGCAACCCCTTATAGAGTCGTGTTTCTACTGCCTTTGCTTATGGCGATCGGTAGGCTTTCGAGTAGATTCTGGAGGGATATATAAAATGAAGCCTGCTGAAACCGGACAACCGCTATCAATCGACCTGTTATTATTTTGCATCCTTGATTTTGTTGAATGCCCGGCGCTGGTTGCCGATCTTGGTTTCCCCGTTTAAACCATGCCGGTCACGAAAGAGGGCGGTCTTCCGCGGCGGATCGGGAGATAAAGCAAGATAGCGCGGGAACTTAGACGCCATTTGAGCATCTATAGACGCTCGGTGATTGCCTCCTTTTCGGCGCCCATCTACAAGGGGAGGGCTTAGCCGGCGCTCTGTAGCAATGTAGCAATCCGATTGATTGGTCGATTGGAGGTGTGCAACAGATCGACTCGATTTAAGCTTCCCCACTTAAGGCCTATCCCCGTTGGCTATCAGTCCCGATCATTGCCGGATTTCTGATCGCCTGCGGAATCGAGGTATGAGTAGATTCATAGAGATACAAACCATGTGGGATAGTCTTCAAACATTAATTTCAGCTGACGGGCTCATGCCTCACGGATATTGCCTGCTATGGCGTCCTTCCTTGCTTTATCTGCATGTTTTTTCGGACGTCATGACGGCGCTGGCCTACTATTCCATTCCAGGCGCTTTGATCTACTTCGTCCTGCGCCGCCGCAATCTTCGCTTTCGCAATATTTTCTTGCTCTTCGGCGCCTTCATTCTCGCCTGCGGTACGACTCATTTGTTGGAAGCCTGGACGGTCTGGCAGCCGATCTATGAGGTGGAAGGTATTGTCAAGCTGTTTACTGCCCTGATTTCGGTCGTCGCTGCCGTTGTGCTATGGCCGTTGATCCCCCAGGCTCTCGCCATGCCCAGCCCGGAGGAACTGGAACAGACTAACCGGCGATTGATCAAGGAAATACAGGAACGCAAGGCGGCCGAGGAGAAGATTCGGCAACTGAACGCTAATCTGGAAGAGAGGGTTGCGCAACGCACGCAAGAGTTAATGCAGCTTAACCGCCAGCTTAAATTGGAGATTCAGGAACGCAAGCGGGTCGAAGACAGTCTTCGCGATGCCGATAGCCGCAAGGACGAGTTCCTGGCCATGTTGGGTCATGAGCTCAGAAATCCCTTGGCTCCGATTCGAAACGCCGTGCAGGTCATGCGCAAGATCGGTGTGGCCGATCCCAAATTGGCTTGGGCGCGCGATGTTGTTGATCGTCAAGCCGGCCATCTCACCCGGTTGGTGGACGACCTGCTGGATGTTTCACGCATCATCAGGGGCAAGATTACGCTGCACAAGCGCGCCATAACGGTTGCCACGGTTATCGAACAGGCTCTCGAAACCAGCAAGCCGTTAATCGATGCTCGTCATCACGAACTCGCGGTCTCGTTACCGGAAAAACCGGTGCAGATTTATGGGGATCCGGTGCGTTTGGCGCAGGTTCTCTCGAACATACTCAATAATGCGGCCAAGTACACGCCTTCTGGCGGCAAAATCAGGCTGACGGTGGCGCGTGAATCCGCCCAGGCGGTCATTCGTGTACGTGATACGGGTGAGGGCATACCGGCCCATCTGTTGCCGAGGCTCTTTGATCTGTTCACTCAAGCCGAGCGTACCATCGACCGCTCGCAAGGCGGTCTCGGTATCGGTCTGACGATCGTCCAAAAACTCGTGGAGTTACACGGGGGCCGGGTCGAAGCCAGCAGCGAGGGTCCCGGAAGAGGCAGCGAGTTCGTCATCAGGTTGCCGGTTTCCGAAGAACTTGTGGAAGTCGGCGCTAGCGGAGAATCCCCGTCCGCTACGTTGAAAAGCGTTCATTCATGATCGGCCGGTTTCCGCCCGAACTCGATGAGGGTTAGGGCCCAAGAAAATCGACCGCGAGAAACGCTGCCCACGCCAGTCCGTGGCAGACAATAATGCCCCACAGGATTATCCTGTAGCGGGTTTTCCGTATTTTATGGCGGAAATCGTGCTGCGCAAGGAGCGCCCCCGGCCAGCCTCCCATCAACTCTATCATGTGCATGTAAAATTCCGGTATGCGCCATTGGCCGGTTATCGCGTGTTTCTTATCCAGTCCATAAAGCATGATGGCCAGGACGCTCAGGAAAACGTAAGAAAAGAACGGAATCGGATTGTATGTCCGCCAGATCAGATAGCACGACAAGAGGATGGGCAACCCGATCAAGACCCAGAGAAATGGCGAACGCGGGGTGGCTAGAATACCCTCGGTCGGCTTTTTCACCGTGATATCGACGCCTTTGATCGCGGCGTAGGAAAGGCGTCTCCTGCCGGGAACGTCGCTTGCCACGTTGTAGAAAATGATGTCTCCGACCTGCGGGCGCCGGCTCGTACCCTCCTCGAGTACGCTGATATGGACGAAATAGTCGTCGCCGCCCATGGATGGACGCACGAATCCGAAGCCTTTGTCATCGTTCCAAAGGACAAGGACGCCTTCCTGCAAGCGGGAATCGTCGGCGACGACCCGCCGCTTGCGGCCGGTCGTCTTTCGTTTATTGAAGGGGGCCGAGGTCAATTCAATTTGCCTTGTAGAACTTTGGCATACGCCTTATTGTTACCTGTGTCATTTGTAATCGATTTTACATCTGCCGGCTCAAATCCGATTCGCGGATATGGCAAGGCCCGGCGCTTCCGAACACCGGGCCTCGACATCGCAGAATCCAAAAGGCTGGCTCCGGCTAATCCACGCGCACCTCAATCTTGCGCGGACGCAATTCGGCCCGCTTGGGAATTTTCAGAGTGAGCACGCCGTCCTTGAGTGTGGCGTCGATGTTGTTCGGTTCCAGTTCCGGACTGAGCGAGAAACTCCGGCGGTATCGCGTCGAACGGATGTCCGCATATAGCGCCTGGATGCCCTCCGGCATGTCGAAATGTGCATCACCCTCGATAAGCAGACTGTTCTTATCGACTTCTATATTAAGTCGATCTCTCGATACCCCCGGCATGTCGGCTACCAGCGTGATGCCCTCCGCATCTTCGCAGATATCGACCGGCGGGTTCAACACCACCTGACGCTCGGGTTTTTGGACGTCGGCGGACTGCCTTGTTGCAACATCTTGTGTCTCAGCCATGATGTTCTCCTTTTGCTCATTTCACTTCGATCTGCCGAGGCTTGGCCGCCTCGCGCCGTTGTACCCTGATGTGCAGAATGCCGTTCTCGCAGCGGGCTTGGACTCGATCGGGATCCACATCTTCCGGTAGCGTGATCGCGCGCCGGAACTCGCCGTCGAAACGCTCCTGGCGATAGTAGTTGGCATCCTCTTTTTTCGGCAATTTCCGCTCGCCGGAGACGGACAGCACGTTCTGCTGAATGGAGATGTCCAGTGTCTTGGGATCGACACCCGGGGTAAACAAGTAAACGTCCACCTCGTCGGATGTGGCGCCCACATTCACCGGGGGGAAACTGCCGCGAGTGGCGGATCTGATTCCAATCGGCCAAGACCAACGGCCGAATAGATCGTCCATCTCCCGCTCCAGGCGTTGGAACTCGTCGAATAAGCTGCTCTCGAATGGCGTGGGTCTGTTGAACATAGGTCATACCTCCTTTTAAGCGGTTCAAACTCTTGCCGGCTGAAAGAACAATGGGGTCTCGGCCGCGATTTTCAAGAGATTCGGAGCGAGCGGCATACGCCAAGCCTTTCTTCGTTTGGCCTGATCGGCGCAAGGGCTCGCGGGTTTCCGGCATTGCCTGGAACTTGCCTACGGACTAAGATCACGCTGCACCCCGAATGGATTTCAGGAGTTATTCCATGCGCTCGCACTATGGATGGGTACTTTCCCTCGTTTTTTTCATTCCTTCTGCGGCTCAGCCGGCCGGTCCGAGAGACGATCGTTTCCTCGAAGGCTACGCTTCGGCCGTGCTCGACATGCGTTTCGGGCTGAGCGATGCGAAACCCAGCGTGAAAAACGGTCGGCTGGTGCTCGATCCGGATCAACTCAAAGGACGAAACCCGCAAACGGTCGCTGACGCTCTGCGTGGCATAGAGGGGTTGCAGGTCGAAGTGGGAAGACCCGGCAGCGCGTCGATTGCGGTTAGCGAGCCGATCCCCGAAACCCAGCCGGCGTCATCTTCCGAAAAACTGACGCGCTATACGGGCTGGCTTCCGCCGGCCAAGGCTTTCGAGTCGCTGATCGCCGATCCGAAATGGCCGCGTTTCTCCGCATCCGTCCAGTTTTACCAGAGCGATGAAGAACTGAACACGGTCGGTTCCGCAAACTTCGGTGCGACGCTTCCGTTTTACGGATGGGAAGGATTGGGCGCCAGTTGGCAAGTCGGACTCCAGGCCGGCGTATTTTCGATTTTCAATCTGAACGCGAGTTCTACCGATCTGGTGAACTCCGATTTCTTCGTGGCGCTGCCGGTGAGCGTCAGAACCGGCCCGTTCTCGGCCCAGGCGCGCGTTTTCCACCAAAGTTCGCATTTGGGCGACGAGTACCTGCTGCGCAATCGGGTCGATCGCATCAATCTTTCCTTCGAGGGCGCCGATCTCTTGCTCTCCTGGAATTTCGGCGATTTCTTGCGCCTCTACGGCGGTGGAGGAGGGCTGTTCCGAACCGATCCGAGCGATCTCGAACCATGGTTTGTGCAAGGCGGATTCGAGTTGACGAGCCCCTATCCAGTATTTACCGAACTCTTGTATCCGGTCGCGGCACTGGACATTCAGGCTGCCGAAGGAGGCGATTGGGACGCCAGCTATTCGGCGCGTGCCGGCATCGAGTTTCGCAGCGCCTGGCTGGAGGGTCGGCGCTTGCAGTGGCTGTTCGAATATTTCAACGGGCGCTCGCCGAACGGCCAGTTTTTCGAAAGGCACATCGAGTATTTCGGGACCGGTCTCCATTTCTATTTCTGAACAGGAGAGACCCGCTGGGATCAATGCAGCCCCGTTTTTCCGGCAAACCAACGGGCAGCCTCCTGCGCTATATCCGAGGGAACGCTATGGCCGCCCTCGAATTCCCGGTAGACAACCTCATAGCCGGCCCGCTTCAGCTGCGGCACGATGCGGCGGCTGCATTTGTCGATAGGCAACACGGTATCGTCCGTGCCATGGGAAATGAAAACCTGCGGATTTCCGCGCTGTACGGTGGATATCATGAAGCCCGGCGAAAACGCGAGGATATGGCTGAACAAGTCACCGTTCATGACGCCCAGCGAGAGCGCATAAGACGCGCCGTCCGAAAAGCCGCCGATCGCGATTCGCGACGGATCGACCGCATAGTGGGTAAACACATGGCTCAAGACCCGATCGACCTGGGTGAGGTCTACCCCATACTCTTCGATGATCACATCCCAGGTGAATTCGTGCGATGCGGGCGCCGCCAGGATCAATCCGCAAGGATCGGCCAACTTCAAGAGAGGGGCCAAACCGTGCTGGGAATTGCCCCCGGCTCCATGAAACAACAACACCAGCGGAAGAGCGCGGCCTCCCCGATAGCTCTCTGGAATATAGAGATGCCCGCTACGTTTGGATTCTTCGAGTCTGAGCGGTAGCAGGCCGGTTGGGGCGGACTTCTTGATCTTTATCCGCTCCGGACGCGCCGAAAGATGTCCTATTTTGCTCATTGCGATACTTTTCCTTGAATGAAGATTCCAAGGTTCGAGTGACGCTCGGGTCCTTTTGTGAGCTCCAGCCGGTCGGATTCATCTCAGCGGAAATCCGATGCTCACGCCGGTACGCATATGAACCGGACCGTATCGGACACCTGGCCCGGAAATGCCGATACCGGCGTACGGCCTCACGCTGCTACAAGCGCTAAGTAATGGCGCAACGAGGATCAGCCCTATGATCAGGATGATCGGCCTTTTGGCTGCTTTCATGATCGGACCTCTTGCTTCATCGTGAAGGCGGTATTTGCTGAATGCCGAACATCGCTCCCGACGGATCGGTCATCACGGCGACCGTTCCCGAGCGGATGTCGGGGTGCGGAGCGATGAGCACCTTACCTCCGAGACTTTCCGCGCCGGCAACAGTTCCGGCGAGATCCGAGACTCGAATGTACGGCAGCCAGGCCGCTTGTCCCCCGGCCAGGGGCTGTCTTGCGAGTCCGGCCCTCGGAGTCCCTTCGCGCTTGAAGATGAGATACGGTTGCTTGCCGCTCTCGCGCGGCCACGAGTCGACTTGATATCCCGCAAGCTCATGGTAGAACCGTGTCGCCTTGTCGAGGTCCTCGGCCCACAATTCGTCCCAAAACCAGTCGTTTTCCTCGGGTTCGATGGGCTCGGGATCGCCCCATCGGGTACGGATTACCGTCAGCGGAGCACCGTCCGGATCGCGGATAACGGCGAAACGTCCCCGTTCCGGCGCGTTCACCGGCGTCAGCGGCACGGTTCCGCCGGATCGCTCGGCCAGCTGCACCGCGCGATCGACATTCTCGACCGAAAGCAAGCTAAGCCACTGATTCGCGGGGTGCGGCGGTTCGGTATCCTTAGCCACGAGACCGGAAATCGGACGTCCGTGGTTCCAGGCAATCGAATAGTCGAAATCACCTTGAGTGGAGTCGGTAAACCGCCAGCCGAACAGGCTTCCGTAAAAACGCTTGGCGGCGGGTAGATCGTCGGTCACGAGATCGTGCCAGACAAAACGGCCGGGTTGGTGGAGCCGCGTCTCGGTGGGCGAGATTGCGGGCAACTCGACCACACGGTCGGCACAGGCCGAAAAAAGTCCGAGCGAGACGATCAGCAGGACCGGGATAATGCTTCTACAAGTGTGTTTGAAAGGTTTGTATCTGATACGACGCATCACAAACTCCTGCCAAACGACCTATGGTGCTTTCGGATTCAAGGTGCTGCCTACGGCGGCTTCTTCTATCGGATGTGAAAACCCACTAATCCACCTTGACCAACAACGCCAGCGGAAAGCCCGAAAACAATTCCGTTGCCATCAGCGGGGCCGCGCCGCCAAGCGTTACCTGTTCCCGCGTGAGGCAGTGCGCATAAGTGCCGGCGACGGCAGGCGGCAGCGTCAGGCGGGTATCGTCCCAAACCGTCCCATCGCCCAGCGGCGATAAGGCGCCGTTGCCGAGGCGCAATATCCAGCGGGGCACCGCCACCAGCACCGTGCGCGAGCCGAAGCGGCGGAGAAACGCGCACAGGTGTTCGGCTTTTTTCCCCTCGGCTTCCAGCGGATGATAGCCGCCGCGGCGGAACAAATCCGGATCCTGTTGCCGCACTCGCAGCGTTTCCCGTGTGACATACAGCTTGATTCGCCCGTCGCTCATATCGCTTTGCATCTCACCGAGTTTCGGTGCGAGCTCCGGCGCAGTCAGTCCATCCCATGCCTTGATCTCGTTCAATAAAAGCTGTCGCCGCTCATAATCCACCGGCCGACGGTTGTCCGGGTCGACCAGGCTGAAATCCCACAGCTCGTTTCCCTGATAAACGTCCGGCACGCCGGGAACGGTGAGCTTAAGCAGGACTTGAGCCAGGCTGTTGTGCAAACCTGCGCGGGTGATGCCCGACAGAAAATCGCGAAAGTCGCGGAGAAATTCGTCCTGCTCTCCGGGAGTTACGAGTTTCCGCAGAAAATCCGAGACTGCCCGTTCGTAGGGTAAATTCGGATTCAGCCAACTGCTGAACAGCTTGGCTTCTCTCATCGCCTTGACCATGTAGGCTTCCAATCTCTGCACGTAGTTCCCCGCGCTTTCCGGGTTCAGCTCTCCCAGCGGCCAGGTTCCGACCAAAGTCTGATAAATCAGGTATTCATCGTTTCTCGACGGGGCCGGATCGCCGTCGACCATGCTTTTCTTCTTCCGGTTGAGCTCGCTCCAGTTACGGACGCGCGCTATCCATTCATCGGGAAGCTCCGACAACACGTCGATGCGGGCCCTCACATCCTCGGAACGCTTGGTATCGTGGGTCGAGGTGCTCAATAGGGAATGGGGCCAGAATTGGCTGCGTTCTTCGTTACGGCGATGAAAATCGGCGAGCGAAACGCCGAAATATCTGGGATCGCCACCGACTTCGTTCAAAGACACGAAACGGTTGTAGCGGTAGAAAGCCGTGTCTTCCATGCCTTTCGCCATGGCCGGGCCGGTCAGCTGCTGAAATTTCATCGCGAACGAGACGACCTGTTCCCGATACCGGTCGCTCTTGCCCTCCGCCAGAATCGTCAGCAGTTCGTCCCGGACGAAATCGAAGATCGTAAGGTCTCCCACCAGGCTTCGTTTTTTCGCGTGCTCGACCGCGAGCTCGATGTAGTTCCGATCGGTTTCGGATATCCCCCGGCCGGTTACGTAGGTTCGGTAGACCGGAAAACAAGCGATGATTTCCCGCAGTGCATCCCGCAGGCTGTTCAGGCTGTAATCGCGGGTGCGGCGGTCGCTTTCCGCGATCCGGCTCAGCCGGTTGGCGAGCACCGTGAGTTCGCTGGAAAGGGCGACCCTAAGAATCAAGCGCTTTGATTGGTAAAGCAATTCGTCGAAATCGACGGGAAAACTGCAGAAGGACCGGTAGAAGGCATCCAGCGCCTGCTCGGCCCCCGGCCAGATGAAGAGGCCGTTGACCAGGTTGGCGAAGTCGTAGCCGGTCGTGCCATGGACCGGCCATTGGCTGGGAAGGCTCTCGTCCAGAGCGAGGATCTTTTCGACCACGACGTAGAACGCCCGAGCTTCCGATGTGGCGGCGGCCTGGTCCTCGGATTCCGCGGTTTCCGTCCGGGTCAACGCCAGCACGCGATCTTGCAGCGCCCGGCAGTAGGCTCCCGGATTGTAAAGTCCGTCCGGATGGTCGATCCTGAGTCCCTGTATCTTTCCCAGGGCGATGAGGTCCAGGACGAACCGGTGGGTGGCCTCGAAGACATCCTCGTTTTCGATGGACAAGGCGGCCAGATCGTTGGTATCGAAGAATCGGCGATAGTTGATCTCGTCCGCCGCAACCCGCCAATAAGCCAGCCGGTAGGCTTGATATTCGAGAAGCTCGTGGAGCCGGTCGAAACTTGCCGGAACGCCGGGCATGCCGTTGAACTCGCTGACATTCTTGGCGATGAACTGCGAGATGTCCCGGCTGGCTGCGCACAGCCGCGCCAGATGCTGCTTGTGGATTTCTTTGTCCCGGTTGCGTTCGTTGCGCTTGTCCTTGCCGGTCTGCCAGCGGCCGGGCAGGTGGCTGAAAGCCGTTATCAGGCTCTGAAATTCCGCGAGGTGGGAATCATCCGGACTGAGCGCGGTTTTCAGCTGATCCAGCCGGTAAGCCAGAATGCGCGGATATTCCTTGGGATCGATCGGGAACCGGTGGGGCCCGTAGTAAACGGAGAAGGAACCCTCCTCGGCGTCGAAAGCGAGTTCCAGCTCTCCGCTTTCCAATGCGGTTCCGTACGGCGACCCCAAGGTGGGCAGCAGGACTTTGCCGCGCAGATAGTCTTTGACCGGCGACCAGTCGATATCGAAAAAATCGGCATGATCCGAAGCCGGTCCATTTTCGAGCACGTCCAGCCACCAGATGTTGTCGCTGCCCATGACGCCCATATGGTTGGGCACCATATCCAGAATCTGGCCCATGCCGCGCCGTGCGAGCTCGGACACGAATCGGTCGAAATCTTCCTGGCTGCCGATTTCGGGATTCAGTTCGCCATGATCGACGATATCGTAGCCATGGGTGCTGCCCGGCCGCGCTTTCAGATACGGAGACGCATAACAATGGCTGATGCCTAGGTCCTGAAGATAAGGCAGGATTTCCGTCGCCTGGCGAAAGGTGAAATCGCGGTTGAACTGCAACCGATAAGTGGCGCGCGGAATGGAAAAGCTGACGCCCCCGGCTATCGCCGTCTTGCTTTTGATCTGGGTTTTCGGAATTCCGCTGCGCCTTTCGGCCAAGGCGTGCAGCAAGGCGGTGACGGTATCTTCCTTGCGCCACTGTTCGAATTCCAGCGGCAGTTTTCGCCGCCAGTTCGGAAAATCGTCGGGCGCGCCGGGGATCACGAGCTGGTCGGCCTGCCCGAGGGCATCCTCCAGCCGCAGCAGCACGATGTCGGCCGCGGTTCGGGACAGCAGAAGATAAACCGCGCGCACCATGTCGGGCATCATATCGGGCACGGAAATCGGATGGATATTGATGTCGGCCGGCAGCAAGTCTTCCTGTTCCAGCGTGACGAGCAGGCGAGCGCGGGCGACTGCCCGGGCCACGACGGCGTCGTGGCGGGCATCTTCGGAGGCAAAGAGCTTCAATGCCGTGCGTTCGTCCAGATCGCGCCCGAGCCAGAATCCTCTGAGGGGTGGCTCGTCGATCCCGGACGTGACGATGGCCGATTCCGGCGCATATTCCCGTGTAGGCAGGAATTTTTCGGTCTTCCAGTGGGAGAACAGCGATTCGCAAGGCAGCACGCCCGCGTGTTTCAGCCGTTCCATGATGTCCGCCGGAACGGTTTCGCCGTCGGTCGCCAGCACCAGACAGCGATTGCGCTGGCTTTCCAGGGCAAGGATCCCCAGGAGGTCCTCGAAGGGAAAGGCGACATAGCTGCCGTCCTCGGAGCTCCCGCCGGCCGGAATCCAGTACTGCCGGGCCAAGTCGGTCACCTTGTGCACCAGCACGGCGCCGACATGTCGCATCGTCTGCCGCAGACTGGCGGTGAAAGGGCGGTAGGCCGCTTCTCTCAGACTCGGTGGTGTAAAGGGCGAAATGGTGGAGACGCCGCCGTCCGGGCAGGTTTCGGTCGGCGGCGAACCGAGCCGGATGCCGGGCGCATGGTAGGTTTGCTGCGACCAGACTTCCGCACCGCCCGCGGCGGCACTGAATACGAATTCCAGGCATAAGCCGATACTCAAGCCGAGCTCCGCGGCGCGGTCCCCGGCCGACTGGATTTGCTGTTCCGCCTGCCAGTAGAGATAGGCATAGTAGTCGAGCCCGGCGGCATTTTCGGCCGCAAAGCTTTGTACCTCGGGAGACGACGGATCCCTGAATTGCGCCGGCCAATCGGTCCACGCCGAATATCCGGCGCCCTCGCGGGCAAAGCGTTCGCACAGCGCGTCGAACAGCGACTGATGATAAAGAACGGGCCCGCGCGCGGACTGATAGGCGCGAAAGGCTTTTCCGCGTTTGGAAAGCTTCCGCAAATGCTTGTTGCGGAAATGAGCGAAGAGCGATTCCAGGATGCCGAGCTTTACCGCCGCCACTTCGGTATAGTCGATCAGCTCTTCGGCGCGCAGGGCGCGTAGCTGCGCCTGGAATTCCGGATCCGCGACGGCTTGCTGCACGGCCTCGGACTCGGCGAAGTCGGGAATGGCTTCGACGTCGAGGTACAGCACGTTGTAAAAAAGCCGGTTGGACGGCTCGTAAGCATTGCCGATTTCCGGCTTCACCGGTTTCAGGGCTTGGAGCGGACTCACCCGGATCATCGCCGCTTCATGCTCGGCGGCATAATCGACCAAGCCCTTGAGATCGGTAAAATCGCCGATGCCCCAGTTGCGTTGCGAGCGTACGGCGTGAAGAGCCAGCGATAATCCCCAGACCTTTTGTTTTTCTTGCAGAACCGGCGGGAGATAGCAGCGCTCAGGCGTCACGATAAGGCTCATGCTGCCTTTGAGATTTCGCTCCGCGTACTCGACCGTCAGTCGGTGATAGCCCAGAGGAGGCTGAACCGGCAGGGTGAAGGCGTAGCGCCGATAGCACTGGTCCTGAATCGCCAGCTCGCCGACCAGCGCCAACTCGGCCGGGCAGAAGTCTCCGTCCCATCGCTTTCCATCGTCGAGTTCCAGAATCCACGTCATGAGCACATGATCGAGCTGACGAGGCAATGTACAGACGATGACGCGGGAATCCTCGCCCTCGCGAACGACCTTGACCGGCGGCAGGATTCGAAGCCAATGCTCATATTCCAGCTCGGCCATGATCGCCGGCAGCCGTGCCTCGTCGCAGGCATCGATGCCCATGGCCGCCAAGAGTTCGCGCTTGGTGTCGGCGGAAACGCGGACCGTTTCGCCCCGTGAGTCGACGAACTCCGTCTCGATGCCGCAAAGGCCGCACAGCTGGTCGATCGCTTTAACGACGGGCATCAGTCTTACCTAATCATCTGTGCGGCCAAGAGCCGCGCCTTATTTCCTTCTCCCTTCGGGCAGAGGTATCTACACAAGTCTCCAAAGCCGTCATTCCGGCAGGGAAGGGTTGCGACTAAAGCAACCGTTTGCGATTGGATGCCGGAATCCAGAACACACGGATGTGAGAGGCCGTTGCCGTCCTTGGCGTCTGGACCCCGGCACTCCAATCGCAAACGGTGTCTTCGGGAGCACCGAAGCCACCCTTCCCTGCCGGGGTGACGAGTTGCGTCGATACCTTTACTCCTTGGGAGAGGGGTGGGTGAGGGGCTTGGAGAAAGTGGCCCGAAGGGCTGGATGAGGGAGAGCGCGCTCTCCGGTCGCATGAGAAACCAGGCCGTTGACCAGGCGGGTATCCGGCCCGAAGGCAAGCTGTCGGTAATGTCCGGGTCGCTGACGGCTAATGCCGGATCCGAGGAAAGATCCAAGTTCGACAGCGGTTCTTCCCCAAGATTGGATAAGAGGATCAAGCTGCCGCCGTCATCCAAGTTCCAGACGACCGAAAGCCCTCGTCCGCCCAAGATCGCGAAGCGTGAACAGCCGACGCGTATTTTTTTCAGGATCGGGACGATTTGCTCGCGGCGGACCGCCAGTAGGGATTGGTAGAACGACTGCCATTCCCGATGTTTCGGAATCTCCAGTGCGGCCCAGTCCAATTTCGAGTTGAAGAAGGTCGAGGGGGCGGAAGGATCGGGAATCCGTTGTCGGAGCTCCGGGGCGGCGAATCGTCCGAAGCGGGCGAATTCGTTGCGTCGGCCTTCCGTCACCGCCTGGGCCAATTCCGGTCCGAAGTCGCAGAAATATTGGAACGGCGTCGGACAGGCGAATTCCTCGCCCATGAACAGCAAAGGCGGGGAAGGCGCCAACAGCAACAGCGTCACCGCCGCTCGGAGTGGGCGGGTTTCCACCAGATCGGAGAGACGCTCGCCGAATGCGCGGTTGCCGACCTGATCGTGATTTTGCAGAAAGGGGACGAACGCGGTGGGCGGAAGATCGCGGCTGATTTCGCCGCGCCGGCGGTTGTCGCGATACGGCGAGGCTTCCCCTTGATAGGCGAAGCCTTCGGTCAGGGCGCGTCCCAAGTGTTTCAGGGGCGCGTCGGCATAATCGGCGTAATAGCCGTCGGTTTCGCCCGTCAACAAGAGGTGCAACGCATGATGCAGGTCGTCGTTCCACTGCGCGTCGTACTGCCGGGGCGAACCGTCGGCCTCGCGCGCGAGATAATGCGCGGCGTTGTCGTCGTTTTCCAGTACCAGATGGACGTGCCGGCAGCTTCCGGGGCCGGCGCGAACCCGCTCCGCCAACTCGTCCAGAATATCCGGACGCGAATCGTCGATGATGGCGTGAACCGCATCCAGCCGCAGTCCGTCCAGGTGATATTCCTCCAGCCAGTACAAGGCGTTGTGAATGAAAAAATCGCGCACGGTGCGGCAGTTCTCGCCGTCGTAGTTGATCGCGCTGCCCCAGGGCGTATGGTGCCGGTTGCTGAAGAACGGCTTGCCATAGACATACAAGTAATTGCCTTCCGGCCCGAAGTGGTTGTAGACCACGTCGAGGAACACCATGAGGCCCTTGTGATGAGCGGCCTGGACGAACTCCTTCAGATCGTCCGGCGTTCCGTAGCTGGCATCCGGCGCGAACGGTAGGACGCCGTCATAGCCCCAGTTCCAGCGGCCGGGAAAAGCCGCGATCGGCATCAGCTCGATCGCCGTGATGCCTAGCGAAGCCAGGTAGTCCAGCTTGTCTTGCAGTGCCCGAAAGCTTCCTTCCGGGGTGAAGGTGCCGACGTGCAGTTCGTAGATCACGGCTTCTTCCCAAGGCCGTCCGGTCCACTCCTCATCGGTCCAGCGGAAGCCGGCCGGATCGATCACCTGGCTGGCGCCGTGCACGTCCGAAGGATTGAAACGCGAGGCGGGATCCGGAACGGCGAGGCCATCGTCCAGCCGAAACCGGTAACGGCTGCCGGCCGCCGCTTCAGTTGTCATGACCTCGAACCAGCCGTCGGCTCGCTGCTGCATAGTCAAACGTCGCTCCCTCTCGTCCGTTCCGAGGATCAAGTCCACGCTCTTCGTTTGCGGCGCCCAGAATCTGAAGCGCACGCCGTCTTCCGTGATTTCCGTGCCGAATGGCATTGAGTGTTTTCGAATCATCGTCGATTTGGATGTTTCCCTTCGAGTTATCCGGTAATAGGCTGGGATAGGCGGCAGCGTTCCCGGCAAACGGCTGAGTTGTTGTCTTGGCCAACCGAGTCGATAAGGAGTCGCTGACGCGACGGTTGTTTTGAATGTGGGTTTCCGAACCCACGGTCGGGATACTTTCTTTTGCTTGGCCAAAAGAAAGTATCCAAAGAAAAGGCCACCCGATTGCCGCTTGTCTCCTCCGCTTCTCGCTTTCGTCGGGAGGCGATCAAAGGGACTCCTGTCCCTTGATCGCCGCGATTCATCCATGAATCGCCCCTCCGGGTTATTCCCGCCGAAAGCTGCGGTGCTCGGCGCGGCAAACGGGAGTTAGAGTAATTTAAAAATTGACTGTGGGCGTTTTTTGCCCCGTATGGTGCGCCCGAGCATCGACGCCTTGAGCCGGAACCGCCCGAAGGGGCGCGGCACGATGCCGCGCGGCAACAAAGGCACATGGAAGTGCCTTTTGTTGCCCCCGGCTCAAGGCGTCGACGCGCAGGATCAGCGCGCCATCCGGGTGTCCTTTCTTTTGGGTCCTTTTCTTTGGACAAGCAACGAAAAGGACCTCAGCTGTGGGTCCGACAAACCGGCAGGACAGCCGGTTTGCACGGCTTCGCCGCCCGATAGGGCGAGGCCTAAGGATAGGCCGAGTGAAACCCACATTCAAAACAACCGTCGCGTCAGCGACTCCTTACCATCGAATCGGTTGCTACAGCGAACTCAGCCGTCGGGAACGCTGTGTCCTTCAACCGGGCTCTGCGTTCCCGGCCAACACCACCGATTACTGCCCTCTAACTCGAATCGCCCCCGCCAGCTCGATGCGTTCTCCCGCGGCGTGCAGCACGCTCACCATCAGGGTCAGGTATTCCCGAAGGTGGCGGGTGATCAGGAAGTTTTCGCGTACGAACTCCCGCGCTTTATGGCCCATTTCCTCGATTTTGTGCCGGTCGTGGAGCAGGTAACGGATGCGCAGGGCCGCGCCTTCCGGGGTATTGACCAAAAAGCCGGTGTGATGGTCGATCACCTGGAGCCGAATACCGCCGGTATCTCCGCCGATGACCGGTTTGCCCTTCCATAAGGCTTCGGTGACCGTCAGGCCGAAGCCCTCGCGAAGCGATTTCTGCACCACCAGATCGGCAGCCCGCTGCAATGCATTGATGGTGCGGTGGGCGTCGGGCGGAAGGAGCAGGACATGTACATCGGAGTCGCCGTTCGCCGCCTGCCGCGCTTCGGCCAAAACGGCGTCTCCTTCGGGATCGTCGGTAGCGGAACCTCCGGCCAGAACCAGCTGAATGTCCCGCAGGAAATGCTTGGCGATTCGGTATGCTTCAATTACGCCTACCGGGTCCTTGAACTGGTCGAAGCGAGAGACCTGAACGATGATGGGGCGCGTCCGGTCGATACCGAAGCGCTCGCAGACGCTGTCGATCTCGTCGTCCGGCAGATCGACATTCTTGTCGCTCAAGGGATCGATGCTGGGCGGAATCAGGTATTGCGAGTGGGGCAGGGGCTGCACGAACGCGGCGAGCGAGAAAACGCTGGCGTCATAGCCGGCGACGAAGCCGCGGAGATAACGCCAGATTACGCGGTTCGGCCGATTGATATCGATATGGCAGCGCCAGATCCATTTGCCCTTGCGCTCGGGAATATATCTCAGCAGCGGAGCGGGCTGCGGATCGTGAATGAAAACGATGTCGGCATCGCTTAGAATCGGGCGCAGCTGTTCGGCGTTAAAGGCGTTGGTCTCTTCGAAGTTCCGCAGCCAGTCGTTGGGCATGTTCACCATTTTGCCCTGGAGACCATTGTGAAAACTCTTGGTGCATTGATAAAACACCGCATTGCCGGTGATCACTTCCCAGTGGGTTTCGATTCCGAGCTCCCGCATCAGCGGCACGTGTTTTTCCAGAATCTCCGCGACGCCGCCGCCGAGCCGGGTCGAGTTGACGTGGACCACGCGTTTGTCCCGCAGCGTTCCCGCGAGCTGATGCAGCTGATCGATGACATCCTGACCGACGACCTCGGCGTACGATTCCAACAGATTAGCCACGGCCCACCTCGCACAGGCAGCCGGAGAACACGCGCGCCAATTCTTCGCGGAGACTGGTCAGCGAGGTAAAGTAGGGATCGATCTTGGCCAGACATTGACAGAGGCTTTCATAGCGCCCGTCGAAAGACTCCAGCCAGTTCCGAAAGTCATCCAGCCGGTTCTCGTTGCGCCGCTTGGCGTCGATGAAGTGATAGAAAATGCTGCTTACCGACATTTGTCCGATCCGGGCGGCAAGCTTCTCCGGGGTGAAAAACTGGAGATCGGTGCGAAAAACGACGGTGAGCGCCCGAATAAACTCGAACTGCTGATCCGGTTGCGCCCATGCCAGAACCTCGCGTTCATCCAGCCGCTGCTCGATGATCTCGATCAGCTCCTGGCGCAATTCGTCGAGCGTGTCATAGCTGTTGGGATCGACGACACTCAGGCGCTCGGCGAGCACCTTGTCGTGCAAAGCATGCCTGGACCAGGCGGCGAAGTCGTTGCTGTATTCGGGCTCGTCGAAGCGGGGATGGAGCAGATTGCCCCAGAAGTGAAAATAAATGCTCCCGGGATGAATAGCCAATAGCTGATCGCGCAGTTCCTTAAGGTTCTGTGCCCGTTTACCGGTCGCGATAGCCAATAGGGCGCAATCATTGACTATGAAAGGCATCGATCCGCTGGCGACGTTCTCCATGGCGATCTCTGGCTTGCCCATCGTTTGCGTACAATTCTCGAGCACCATAGCCAGCTTGGCGGTATTTGTAAATCCGTGAAAGTCGGGGTATGTCTTTTCAGCATCGGCAGGCCGGGAATAACACCTTTTCCCGCTGCGCGACGGGATAACGCAGTGGATTTGACACGCCCGTTCGTTGTCCCTGTGTTACAGTTTTAATCCTACGTACCGGTTCGTTGACAAGGCCTGGTTCGGGGAGTTTAAGCGCATGCTGGGGAGACGACACGATGTCGAACAATACGGACAAGACCACGCTGAGAGAGAATGCCGAAGCCGAGCTCGACAATAAGCTTGAACCGGCCGCACCTACGGACGTCGATGAGCAAACTCCGCAGCAGGAGCGTCAATCGCTACACGAGTTTCAAGTCCGCGCGCTGGAATTGGAAGCCGAAAACCGGAAGCTGAAGGAGGCGCTGGAGGCGCTGGAGGAGTCCCGCGACCACTACGCAAACCTTTTCGATTTCGCTCCGGCGGGTTATTTGACCTTGGATGAACACGGCGTGATCAAGGAGATCAATCTGACCGCCGCCGGCATGCTGGCACGGGAGCGCCCGGCCCTAATCGGGCTTCCGTTCGTTCGCTTTATCGCCAAGGCAGATCAAAAAAAGTTTTCGAATCACCTTTCGCAAAGTCGATGCGAGCGGCGGAGCCTCACCACGGAGCTCCGTCTAGTCGGAAAGGGCGGTTGGCATCTTCCGGTGGAAATGCATACCTCATCGATGCGGGATAGCCGACACTATGTGTTTTACCGCACGGTGCTGACCGACATCAGCGAACGCTTGCTGGTGCGAACGGCCTTGGATCAGTCGCGCCGGCAGCTCGAACAGAATGTTTCGGAACGGACGGCCGCTCTGCAAGAGAATCGGCAACTGGAGGCCGAGGTCGCCGAACGGAAGCGGCTGGAAGCCGAGTTGCGGCAACGCATGCAAGAACTGGCCGATGCGGACCGGCACAAGGACGAGTTCATGGCCATGCTGGCGCACGAACTGCGCAATCCCCTGGCGGCCATCGTCAATGCGACCGAGTTGATGCGACGCAAGCCTTCGGGCCATCAGCACCTGTATGACTGGGCCTGCCGGGTGATCAAAGATCAGACCGCGCATCTCGCCCACCTTCTGGACGACCTGCTGGACGTGGCGCGGGTCACGCAGGGAAAGATCGTATTGGACCAGGCGACAATCGATCTGAGGACCGTCGTGTCCCAAGCGGTCGAAGCCAATCGGGCCCTGCTCGAGGATCGCCGGCATCGCCTGAACGTGCGTGTTCCGCCCGAGCCAGTTTGGGTGCAGGGCGATAGCACGCGTTGCGTCCAGATCGTCGGCAATCTGATTCACAACGCCGCCAAATTCACCGAGGTGGAAGGCGAGATCGAGGTCGTCCTCGACACCGAAGCCGACGATGCCGTGGTGCGGGTTCGCGACAACGGCACCGGCATTTCCACCGAACTCTTGCCCCGGATTTTCGAGCCGTTCACCCAGGAAGACCGCTCGCTGGCCCGTTCACGCGGCGGCTTGGGAATCGGTCTGTCGCTGGTCAAGAAACTGGTGGAGCTCCATCACGGCCGGGTGGAGGTGGCCAGCCAAGGCCCCGGTCAGGGCAGCGAGTTCACGGTCCGCTTGCCGTGGATGAAAACGCATTCGTCCAGCCGGAAACACAGCGAGAAGGTCCAAGATTCAGGTTTGTCCGCGGCCGATCAATATGTCCTGGTGGTCGACGACAATGTGTCATCGGCCGATTCCTTGTCGACCCTGCTCGAGGCGTATGGGTATCAGGTTCAGGTCGCCTACGACGGCAAGGAGGCGCTCGACCGGGGCAGGGAGCGAGCGCCCGATGTCGTGCTGCTGGATATCGGTATGCCGCAGATGGACGGGTATGAAGTGGCTCGGCGCATGCGGGAAGATCCACGGCTCACGGGAACGCGCTTGATCGCGATCTCCGGCTATGGCCAGGAAGAGGACCGGCAGCGCTCGCGCGAAGCCGGCTTCGACCACCATCTGGTCAAGCCGGTGGACATCGATGTCTTGCTGGATTTGCTCGGCAGCAGGCAGCCGTAGGTCGACAATCCTTTGTCGACAGATTTCGTAGGGTGGATTAGGCGCACTCCGGCATAGGCTGGATGTTGAACACCGCGTTCTGCGTGCGCCGTAACCCGCCAAAACAACGCCCCGTGTCCTTGCCGTTCGCTTCGGTGGGTTACGGTGCGCGCCTGAATCGGTGAGTTACAGTGAGTAAAGAAAACAATGCCAGTATTACCCGTCATTCCGGCAGGGAGTGCCGGAATCCAGAGGCCAAGGATGGCCTGCCCTCTACGTCCTTGTAACCTGGACCCCGGCAGTCCCAATCGCAAACGGGCCTTTAGTCGGCCCCTTCCATGCCGGGGTGACGATGTGGTTTGACTTTCGTTACGAACAGTAAGTACAGGTTGTCGGGGCGCACCTAACCCACCCTACCATGGGCTGATAGAGTACTCCCGTATCGCGCCGCATGGTCGGCGGCACAAATACGCCGGAATACGCTGCGGTAGGTCAACTCTCCGCCGAATATCCCACGATGCGGCCGCTATCCAGGCGGATCAAGCGTTCGCAGCGGGAAGCCAGGGTTTCGTCGTGGGTGACCAGAACCAGCGTGGTGCCTTTCTCGCGGTTCAGCTCGAACAGCAATTCGATAACGGTCCGGCCGGTATTGCTGTCCAGATTGCCGGTAGGCTCGTCTGCGAACAGAATTTTCGGTTCGGTGACGAAAGCCCGCGCCAGCGCGACGCGCTGCTGTTCGCCCCCCGAGAGCTGCCGCGGATAATGCTTGAACCGGTGGCTCAGGCCGACCCGTTCGAGCATGGCAAGGCTGCGGAGCCGGGCCTCGTCGCCGGCACCGGCCAGTTCCATGGGGAGCATGACGTTCTCCAGTGCGGTCAGATTGGGAAGAAGCTGGAACGACTGGAATACGAAACCGACATACTCGCTGCGGAGCCGCGCCCGGCCGTCTTCGTCCATATCGGTGAGGCAGGATCCCGCGAGCCAGATGCGGCCCGAAGAAGGTAGATCGAGGCCGGCCAGAAGGCCGAGCAAGGTCGATTTGCCCGATCCCGAAGCGCCGACGATGGCCAAGGTTTCTCTCGGTTTGATCGAGAGGTCGACTGCTGTCAATATATCTAGCCGACCGTCCGCCGTCGTGACGTGTTTGCCGAGATTCTCCGTTCGAATGACGAATTCCGCGTCGATATCCTCCAACGCACCGATCTGCTCCTGTGTCATGCGAAAACTGTTGTTATCCTTCATTTTCCTCGTGTTGCCGGGATTGTGTCAGGCAAAAACCGTTCTTGTTCTCGGCGATAGTATCAGTGCCGGGTATGGTTTGGAAAAGATAGACCACGGCTGGGTGGCTATGTTGCAGGAGGCGGCGCGGCCGCTTGGCGCCGAGGTCGTGAACGCCAGTATTTCCGGCGAGACGAGCGCCGGCGGCCTTGCCCGGATCGACGAGCTTCTTCGTCGGCACCGGCCGACCGTGGTGATACTCGAACTCGGCGCCAACGACGGTTTGCGCGGGCTTTCGCCCAAGCAGCTGGAAGCCAACCTGAGCGAAATGACCGTCCGCTCCAAGGCCGCCGGTGCCGAGGTATTGCTGCTCGGCATGAAGATACCGCCGAACTATGGCAAGCGTTACGCCGACCTTTTTCGGAATGTCTTCCACCGGGTCACCGAGACCCACGATACGGCGTTCGTGCCGTTTCTTCTGGAAGGCGTCGGCGGTCAAGACCATTTGATGCAGGCGGACGGCCTGCATCCCAATCGCGAGGCTCAGGCGATCCTGTTTCGCCAGGTTTGGGACAAGCTGGAGCCGATGCTCGCCCGTTAAGCTCTGAATTTGCGACCGTCTGCGGTCTCTACGCGACGGTCCTCCATACGTGATCCAATAAGGTTCGTTTTCTTTATCACCGACATGATTACATCGTTAGAAGCATTCATCGCCAAAATCAAGCAATGCCAGCCGGTCGCCTTCAAAGAAAGCATCGACGTCATCGGGCAATATTACGATTATCGGCCAACCCGCTTTACCAACGGTCTGGCTGATAACCGGGTGGTCAACGAACCGGGGAGCAACGAAGGTTCCTGCAAGATTTTCTATTTCGGCCGGCTGCACGGGTTATCCGAGAAAGAGACTCTGGCGCTGTTCGGCGAGCATTACGTCGAAGTGCTGTCGAACCCGAACGGCGAAAGCCACAAGAACATCAGAACCTTCATGCAGTGCGGATGGTCTGGAATCACCTTCGACGGCGAAGCTTTGGTTCGAAGATCGCCGGATCGCAGTGCGTGATGAGAGGGGACGAAAGCGGGGTCCCCACCGGCGCGCTTTTCACCACGGCGTAGTGGTATGGATCGGGAAGCCGCCTCGTACGCCCGAAATGTAGAACTTATAGGATGGGCTGAGTGTGCGAAGTCCATCGTTCGCGATCGATGCCTGTCCTGAGCCCGGTCGAAGGGCCTGTCCTGAGCCGAGCCGAAGGGCGCCTCGTTCCTCAGCAAATCCTATGAACTTTCCGCCACGGTACGGCGGAGCGGGCTGGAAAGCCGTTCCCGGCCAAGAAAAGTGTAGGCCGGAATAAGTCGTAGGTCAGCAATCGTTTGCCGACGATCGTGCTCGATGCCATTGATGGATCTGGGAGGGAGGCGACCGCCCGATATCGGCGTGCGCCTCGGCGGCGGTCGTTGTCCTGCGGCCGTATCCGGTCGTCTAGTTTCATCGAATAAATTGTTGTTTAATCCGAACGCTTTGCCCGCAAACGCTGTCAAAAGCCCGTTTTCCCTAGATTTTTTCCGGAAATTCCGGTGCCATACCGAAACATCGTTGGAGAGTTTTATGCTGATTTTTTTCAAGAGCCTAGTGGCCCTCTCGATATTGATTTTTATCGTCGGGCTGATCAAACCGAAATGGATTCTATTCTGGATGAAGCAACCGGATCGTCTGATAGCCACCTCGGTGGGCTTGCTGCTGTTCATGGCGTCGTGGACCGGGATCGCCAAGCTGACCTTGAAGCCGAAGGCTCCTCAGGCGGTACAGCATTCGGAGCGGTCTGTCGACGAGCAGAATACTTTGCAGTTGGGGCGTTGAGGGTTCGGCAGCTGTTATCGTGCCGTGCCGTTATCGTTTCTCGCCCTCCTTTGCAGCCAAATAGCTTACTGCGGCTTCCGCCACGGAATGGTTACTCGGTCTGATCAGTTTATTAATCAGGCCCGTAAATACCCTCCCGGTATTTACGGGCCGCCGCCCAGGCCGGTACACGCTTAGGCTTGGGCTCGCGCGGCTTGTCGCCGCGCTGATCCGAGGCTATGGTGCCGGAGGTAAGTCCGCGACCTGGCCCCGTTTACCACCGCATTCGTTGCAGACCAGCACGGTGAAGTATGTTGGCGGCGATTTCTTCCACCGACATGGTCGAAGTATCTAAGTAAGGAATTCCCGCTGCTTGGAACAGCCCGTCCGCAGCGCGGATTTCATTTCGACATTGTTCGAGAGAGGCGTAGCGGCTTCCGGGTCTTCGTTCTTCTCTGAGCTGATGTAGGCGTTCCGGATTCATGGTCAGACCGAACAGCCGCTCGCGGTGCTTCCGTAGATTGGATGGCAGCCCGGAAAGATTCAGGTCCTCCTCGGTCAAGGGATAGTTGGCGGCCTTGATGCCGTAGTGCAGGGCGAGAAACAGGCTGGCCGGGGTTTTTCCCGAGCGTGAAACCCCGACGAGAATGATGTCGGCTTTGTCGTAAGCGTCGACGCCGATGCCATCGTCGCAATCGATGGCAAATCTCAGAGCTTCCACGCGCCCCCGGCCCAGAGCCGCATTGCCCAAGCCGTGGGCCCGTCCGATCGCTTGGGCGGACGGCTGTCCGAGCGCCGTTTCCATGCGATCGAGAAAGGCTTCGAAAAGATCGAATACCACGGCTTCGCTGCGTTCCAATATTTGACGAAGATGATCGTCGGTCAGCGTACTGAACACCAGCGGCGCTTGTCCGTCCCGGGCAAATGCGTCGGCGATGCGCCGGCACGTGTCTATCGCCTTGGCTTCGCAATCGACGAAAGGCTGGGTGACGCGTTCGAACGTGACGGTCTCGAACTGGCTCAAGAGACTCCGTCCGAAGGTCTCGGCGGTGATGGCCGTGTGATCGGATACGAAGAAGACGGTGCGTTTCATGCTTTTCTTACCATGCCGGGTGGATTCCCATAGAATACTGAATTCGAACGCAGGAAGCTTGTGAAAGGGCCGCGGCGCATCGCAAGCTCTCGGCAACTATTACGGGGTGTCCGATGAACGAATACGTGGTTTGGTTCGATGCTTTGGGAATGGACGATGTGGGGCGCGTAGGCGGCAAGAATGCCTCGCTCGGCGAAATGATCAGCCGGCTTTCCGAGGCGGGCGTCACGGTACCCGACGGTTTCGCCACCACGGCCGAAGCGTATCGGGATTTTCTCGCTCAGAACGGCCTCGACCGACGCATCTGGGCGGAACTGGACCGGCTCGACGTTGATAACGTCACGGCGCTGGCGCGCGCGGGCGACACCATCCGCCAGTGGATCATGAACACACCTTTTACCCCCGAACTGGAAAAAGCCATCACGGAAGCTTACCGCCAACTGGCCGGCGAGTCCCCGAAGGAGTTTTCCGTGGCCGTGCGCTCCTCTGCCACGGCGGAAGATCTTCCGACGGCGTCGTTCGCCGGGCAGCAGGAAACCTACCTCAACGTGCAAGGCCTGGACGGCGTGCTCCGGGCGGTCAAGCAGGTTTTTGCCTCGCTTTTCAACGACCGGGCCATCGCCTATCGCGTGCACCAAGGCTTCGAGCACCGCAAGGTATTATTGTCCGCCGGCGTGCAGCGGATGGTGCGCAGCGATCTCGCCGCGAGCGGCGTGATTTTCACCCTGGATACCGAATCGGGTTTCCGCGATGCCGTTTTCGTGACTTCGAGCTATGGCCTCGGCGAAATGGTGGTGCAGGGCGCGGTCGATCCTGACGAGTTCTACGTCTACAAGCCGTCTCTCGCGGCCGGAAAATCGGCAGTGCTGCGCCGCAGCCTCGGCAAGAAAGCCGTCAAGATGATTTACGACCCCGCCAAATCCGTGGTCACCGTCGACACGCGCGAAGAGGACCGGCAGCGGTTTTCCGTCACCGATCAGGAAGCGGAAGAGTTGGCGCGGCTCTCGGTGCGCATCGAACAGCATTACAAGAGGCCCATGGACATCGAATGGGCCAAGGACGGACTCGACGGCCGCCTCTATATTCTCCAGGCCCGGCCGGAGACGGTGCAAAGCCGCGTCACGCGCGAGATGGAGCGCTATCGGCTCAAGCAGAAGGGTAAGGTGCTGGCCGAAGGCCGCAGCGTTGGGCACCGCATCGGCAATGGGCTCGCCAAAGTCATCGCCAGCGTGTCGCAGATGGATCTGGTGCAGCCGGGCGACGTGCTGGTGACCGACATGACCGATCCCGATTGGGAGCCGATCATGAAAAGAGCCAGCGCCATCGTCACCAATCGCGGCGGGCGGACCTGCCACGCGGCGATCATCGCCCGCGAGCTCGGCATTCCCGCGGTCGTCGGCTGCGGCGACGCCACCCGCAAGATCCAGCGCGATACCATGGTCACCGTCTCTTGCGCCGAAGGCGATACCGGTTACATCTATCAGGGCGAACTGCCCTACGAAGTCAGCAAGGTCAACTTGGACGAGATGCCCAAGCTGCCGGTCAAGCTCATGATGAACGTGGCCAACCCGGAGCGCGCTTTCGCCTTTTCCGCGCTGCCGAACGACGGCGTCGGCCTGGCCCGGCTCGAATTCGTCATCGCGCGGACCATCGGTGTTCATCCGAAAGCCTTGCTCGAATACGAGCGCCAGCCGGCCGAGTTGCAGCAGGCGATCCGCGAGCGCATCGCCGGTTATCGCGATCCGGTGAGTTTTTATGTCGACAAGCTGGCCGAAGGCATCGCCATGATCGCCGCCGCCTTCGCGCCCAAGCCCGTGATCGTCAGGACCTCGGACTTCAAGACCAACGAGTACGCCAATCTTCTGGGCGGTAAAGCCTACGAGCCGAACGAAGAAAATCCCATGATCGGTTTCCGCGGCGCCTCGCGTTATGTGGACGACTCATTCCGTGACTGCTTCGAGCTGGAATGCCGCGCCTTGAAAAAGGTGCGCGAGGACATGGGGCTGGAGAACGTCTGGGTCATGATTCCCTTCGTGCGCACTTTGGACGAGGCGCGCGGAGTCGCCGAGCTGCTCCAGCGCTTCGGCTTGCCGCGCGGGGTGAACGGGCTCAAATGGATCATGATGTGCGAAATTCCCTCGAATCCCTTGCTGGCCGACGAGTTCCTGCAAATCTTCGACGGCTTCTCCATCGGTTCCAACGATCTGACCCAGCTCACCCTGGGCATAGACCGCGACTCCGGGCTGGTCGCGGGGGGCTTCGACGAGCGTAACCCGGCGGTCAAGGCGCTCATCCGCCAGGCCATTCAGGCCTGCCGCAAGCATGGCAAGTACATCGGAATCTGCGGACAGGGGCCGTCCGATCATCCCGACCTCGCTCGCTGGCTGCTGGACGAAGGCATCGAGAGCTTGTCCCTCAACCCGGACACCGTGGTCGAGACCTGGATGTTTTTGGCCGGGAATAACGTCGGTTGAGTATCGAGGAGGCTGACAACCGCCGGATTTTCAATTAAAATGCCGCGTTTTCGGAGAGATGGCCGAGTGGTCGAAGGCGCACGACTGGAAATCGTGTATACGGCAAAACCGTATCGAGGGTTCGAATCCCTCTCTCTCCGCCAATCATAGAAACCGAAGGCGTTCGGTGAAATCCGGAAAACCCGCGAGTCACAAGGCTTGGCGGGTTTTTTGTTGTCCGGAGACGTTCGGCAGGGAACGCTTGAACCAAATCGCTTGTCATGCGAGGCCGTCACCCCGACACTCCCCCCAAATTGGCCAGTGAAGCCCCTAAGGAGCCGCCGATAAACGGTGCCAACATAGCGATTACCTGGGGTAATTGACGCATGGGTTCCCGCGATATACCGAAAGTCTGGAGATAACTCCACAGTTCCTGATGTTCGGATGTGGGAAAGTTTCGATTGAACTCGCGCTTGGCGCGCGCGTACAAGGCCAAAGTGCAGGGGATATACAAGGCGATGACCATCAGGGAAAAAACCGCACCCCAGTACATGCTCAAAGTCAGCGACCAATTGACGAATTCCTCGGTCAGTTTTCCCTGCCCCAAGAAGACCACCGGCCACCGCAGCCAGGCGAGCATATGCAAGACGCCGATCAACAGCATCGCAGAACCCAAATTGACCGCGTTTTTTAGGTGGCTAAAACGCGCTTCGATAAAATGCAGGACTTCATCCGGAGGCAGTTCCTCGAACGGAGCCATGGAACTGCTTCCGGCCAGAATGATCGCGAAAGGCACCACGGTCGCGATCAGATTGACCACGCTTACTAGTCCGAGAATAACTCCGAGCTGCAAGGGTGAAAAATAGCCTGACGCCTCAAGTACCCCGTAGGTCAGTCGAAAAATCGCGGTTACACCATTTTCGCGGAGAGTACCAAAAACGAAGTAGGCGACGGACAGGATTCCGAGGAGACCTATGATTGCACCGAAATACCTGAAGCATTGACGACTCAGGTTGAGGCGAATCGTATGAATGCTGACGATCATCACGGCAACTGCAATGGCGTAATAGACAATTACAGCCGTCAGCCACACCGTTCGCGCACGTAGCTCGGACAATTCCATAACGATGCCGCGGTCGAACGCTGAAATCTGACGGGCCAACTTGCCGGGGATCGTCGACAGTCCGAACCCGCCCAATTCGAATACTACGATAGCCGTCAGCAAAACCCCGACCGGGGCAAAGGCGAAAAGAAGACATCCGAACTCCTGCTTCGTCGCAGCATCGGGAAGAAAAAAACGCTTTCTCATGGCTTTGGCCCCCAGCCGATGTCCTTCTCCGCCAGGAACGCACCGGGTAATGACGGTCGTGGCAGAACGACGATCGTTTAGATGTGAAATTTACATTGTACGAGTCTGTCAGGCGGTCGATTCCTTCGCCCACGGTCGGTCGCCGCAAATAGCCCCGACCCGCCGACCATGACGTGTAGCCTATTTCGGGAAGCTCGGATAGAGCGACGCCGAATTCAGGGAGCTTGCCGCCCTACGCGTCCAGCATTCCAATATATTTCAGCCGGTTGATTTCCGCAGATGATGGGAGATTTTCGACAAACGGTCCAGGGGGCGGTCTCTACCTGATCCGAGTGTTTGAGCTCTTGGTCTATTACTCGAAGAGTCGCTATTTCGGTGCTGCACGGTTTCCATTAGCTAATCCGTTTGCCGACCCGTTAACGTCGGGAAAGGATTCCCGACCTACAATAGCCTAAGGCGCTATACCACATCGGAAAATGCACTAGCGTGGCGCGTGTGCCGCCATGGGCAGTATCTACAAGAACGGTTAAAGCAGCTCCCGAATGACCGGATAATCCGAGTAAAGCCGCTGGCGAAAGGTTTCGATCGCGGCCTCGCTTCGCTCGGTGCGCGGGATGTTTACCGGAATGTCGCCAATCACCGAAGCCGGACGCGACGACAGGAATATCAGCCGATCCGCCAGTTCGATCGCTTCGCGCAAGTCGTGGGTGACGAACAGGACCGTGTGCGGACGCTCTTGCCAAAGTGCCACGACCAGTTCGCGGACACGGCGGGCCGTGGGCGGATCGAGCGATACGAACGGTTCGTCCATGAGCAAGAGATCCGGATTGACGGCGAAGGCCCGCACCAGGGCCACACGGCGGCTCATGCCCAGCGAGAGCCGTTCCGGGTATACATCCTGCGCGTTGGCGAGTCCGACTACGTCGAAAAGATGATCGATATAGGCGGGATCGGCCTCTTTGGGAAGGGCCAGCTCGATGTTTTCCCGCACCGTCCGCCACGGAATGAGGCGCGGATTTTGAAAGACATAACCGATGTGCGGTTTTCCGGTTTCGGTTCCGATTCGGACCGTGCCTTCATAATCCCGGTCCAGTCCGGCTGCTATATTTAGTAGCGTAGTTTTGCCGCAGCCCGATGGGCCGACGAGACAGGCGAATTCGCCGGATCCGAGTATGATGGACAGATCCTGGAGTATAGCGGGTGCTCCCGTTTCTCCTTTGGGCCGATAGGTTTTTCTGACTATCTCGATTTGAACCGCGGTCATCGGCGCCACCGTTGGGCATGGCGATCGAGAGGCTTGAGGAGGCCGATCTCGATCAGTTGAATTACGACGACGAAGGCGATGGTGTAGGCGAGGATGGCGGAGACGTTGAACATCTGGAAGAACAGGTGCAGTTGAAAACCCATGCCGTTGCTGCGTCCGAGCAATTCCACGACCAGAATGATCTTCCAAATCAGCGCGAGCCCGGTCCGCGAGGCGGCGATGAAGAACGGGTACAACTGCGGCCAGACGATGTGGCGCAGCGTTTTGTACCGGCCGAACCGATACGCTTCGGCCATCTCCAGGAGATCTCGGTCCAGCGTCCGTGCGCCTTCCCGCACGGTCACGACGACATTGGGCAGCTTATTGATGACCACGGCGGCGATGGCGGCGCTCTCGACCAGCCCGAACCAGACGTAACACAGGATGATGATCACCAGAGCCGGAATGTTCAGAAAAAACACGAGCCAACTGTCGAAAAAACGATCCAGTTTTTCGTGCCGGCCCAGCAGGATACCCAAGGCAGTCCCCATACTCATGGCCAAGACGAAACTGACGGCCAGCCGCGCCAGCGTCACGCCGAGATGGTAGGGCAGCGCTCCGGAGCGGACTTCGGACAGAAGCACTTCGGATACCTCCAAGGGAGACGGCAACAGCGGCGTTCCAAAGGCGATTGCCGCGGCTTGCCAAAAGGCGACCAGCGCCGCGATCGAGGTTATCGGGTAGAAAAAAGCGGCGCGCATGTCGGAAATAGCGGCAAATGGACGTGAGAAACGACTGATTACAACTGACGTGTTATTTTAAGGGTTCGGCGGTGTCAGTGGTAAACAATCCGCCTTCTTTGAGGAAAATTAGAGTTTTTTCGAAAACGATTGCGGAACCATGACCGAAACAACATCCGATTCCGAAGTATCCGATCTCCGCAACGATCACATCAGCTATCGGCTCAAGCTGCGCCGCATCGCCATCGATACCTATCGGGAAAATGTCGCCTATCTCCACCGGGAGTGTTCGGTTTACCGTGCGGAAGGCTTCCAGGCGCTCGCCAAGATCGTGGTCTATTGCAACAACGAGCGAATCGAAGCCGTACTGAATGTGGTGGACGACGACCAGATCGTCAATCCCGACGAACTGGGCCTTTCCGAGCAAGCCTTCAGTCAACTGTGCGCGGAGGAGGGGCACGACGTTCGGGTCGCGCAGGCGGAACCGCCCGCATCCATGGATGCGGTTCGGCGCAAGATCGGCGGAGAGCGGCTGAGTTACGACGATTACATTTCCATCACCCGCGACATCGCGAATCGCCGTTATTCGAAAATGGAAATGGCGGCCTTTCTGGTGGCGACCGGACAAAACGGACTGGATCGGGATGAAGTGCTTCTTTTGACCAAGGCCATGCTGTCGACCGGAAGCCGGATCGACTGGAACGAGCCTTTGGTGGCCGATAAGCATTGCATCGGCGGCATTCCCGGCAACCGGACATCCATGCTGGTCGTGCCCATAGTGGCGGCGCACGGCACCTTGATTCCGAAAACCTCGAGCCGTGCCATCACGTCGCCGGCCGGTACGGCGGATACCATGGAGGTCTTGGCGCGAGTCGATCTCTTGCCGGAGACCTTGGACAAGTTGGTTCGAATCGAGCGAGGCTGCCTGGTCTGGGGTGGAACGACGCGCCTGGCGCCTGTGGACGACATGCTGATTTCGGTTGAGCGCCCGCTGGGCATCGATTCGCAAGGCCAGATGGTGGCTTCGATTTTGTCCAAGAAGCTCGCGGCCGGCGCGACGCATCTGTTGCTGGATATCCCGGTCGGGCCGACAGCCAAAGTTCGGCACATGCGCGATGCGATGCAATTGCGAAAACTTTTCGAGTACGTCGGCGACCGCTTGGGACTTTATTTGGAGGTCATGATCACCGACGGCCGGCAACCGGTCGGCCACGGTATCGGGCCGGTTCTGGAGGTGCGCGACGTGATGCAGGTGCTGGAGAACGACCCGCGTGCTCCGACCGATTTAAGGGAAAAGTCCCTGCGATTGGCCGGGCGTATTATCGAATTCGACCCGGATGTGCGCGGCGGTCAGGGATATGCCATCGCTCGGGAAATTTTGGAGTCGGGGCGAGCCTTGGAAAAGATGAACCGTATTGTTGTGGCACAAGGTGTGCAAGAACAAAAATTCGAGCTGGGCAAGCTAACGTATGAAGTCTGCGCCGAACGCGCGGGGTCGGTGACTCATATCGACAACTTTTTTCTCGCTCGTATCGCGCGACTGGCCGGAGCGCCGATGTCGAAAGGGGCTGGCGTCGACGTGCTGAAGAAGCTGGGAGACAAGGTGGAAAAAGGCGAAGCGCTGTACCGGATTCATGCCGAGTTTCCGTCGAATTACGATTTCGCTTGCGATTTCGTCCGTCAGCGTACGGGGTACGAGTTGGGCGAGTTCGATAAAATACCTAAAGGTTACGTGGAATTTTGACCATGATTTTAGGATTCTCCGATTCTCGCGTTCAGGCCATGGCAGTGGTGGAGGCTCTGGATGCCCGATACGGCGAGGTCGGCATCCACCGTTTTCCGGACGGGGAAAGCAAGGTGACCTTGCCGGAGATAAAGGACGAGCATGTCGTCGTATTTCGCAGTCTCCAGGATCCCAACGACAAATTGGTCGAGCTGCTCCTGGTCGCTCGCGCTCTGCGGAACCAAGGCGTCAACAGACTGTCTTTGATAGCGCCCTATTTATGTTATATGCGGCAGGATTGTGCCTTTCAACCGGGTGAGATCGTCAGTCAAAAAATAATCGGGGAGTTTCTTGCCGGCTTGTTTGATGATGTCGTGACCGTCGATCCTCATTTGCACCGTATCAGCCGGCTCGAAGAGGCGGTTCCGGCGAGAAATCCGATTGTCGTACCGGCGGCTCCGCTGTTCGCGCGTTATCTCGCGAACCGGTCAGACAAGCCGTTGCTGGTGGGGCCGGATGCCGAATCGGAACAATGGGTAAGCGCCATCGCGAAAGGCTGCGGGCTTCCTTTTGTCGTCGCTTTCAAGCAACGTTTCGGTGACAGGGCAGTGTCGGTCGAGACGACTGATTTTCAGGTGAGGGGGCGAAGCGTAGTCCTGGTTGACGACGTGGCCAGCACCGGCACGACCTTGACCGAAGCCGTTGCCAAGCTGCGCGCACTGGGGGCCGAGAAGGTCGATGTGCTGGTGACTCACCCGTTATTCGTCGAGAATGCCGTCGATAAGCTGCGACGTAGCGGTGTTTCCGAGATCGGCAGCAGCGACAGTATTCTTCACTCCACGAATGTCGTGTTTTTGGCCCCGATCCTGGCGGAAACCTTAAGAAACGCACTCGACTACAATCGGAATTCCAGCTAAGACTCCATGCTGATCTTCTTTAATATTCTGCGAAGGATATCGCTCAGGAAGCTGATTCTTGTCGGTTTTACGATGGCGATACTGCCCTTGGTGCTCGCCTTGGTGTTCGCTGTCACGGCGGTCAAGGAATTGGCGGTTTCCTCTCAAAAAACGGCTTATCGGGTGGCTCAAATCAGCCAAAAAAAGGAGTTGTTGCGCGAGAGGCTCACCGATTTCGAGCGCAAGGCCAAGCGGTACTTGATTTTAGAAGACGCGGAGAGCCGCGTCGCTCTCGAAACGGTTCACCGTGACCTCGGCGAGGTAATCAGCAATTTGTTGAGCTTGACCGAAGAGCCGGCGTTGGTCGCCCAGCTCCAGCGGTTTTCGGTAGAAGAGGGAGGCATCTTTCAGCATGTTTCGAACATGGCGATCGAGCCGACGGCAAAGCCCGAAAAAGTCGACACCCGCCGTTCCGGCGCGACGCGCGAGCAGCGTGACCGGCCTAGAAAGGCGCGCATGGAAAAGACAGATGAAATGTTTTCGACGCTCAATCTGAAGGCTAAGGAACTCGCTCGCGGTTTCTCGGGGATCGTGGATTCCGAGGTCGACAATCTGGAGAGCAGGTCCTCCGCGGTTCAGCGCCGGATGTTGCAGGAGTCGTCGGTTCTGCTGCCTATTTCGGTGGTCTTAATTTCGTTTGTTACGTTTTTCATCATCCGCTCGGTGCGCCAGATGGACCATGCGATACGCAAGCTCGGGGCCGGCGATTTCATTCGGCCGATCCAGGTGACCGGACCCAAGGATTTGGAATACCTGGGCGAACGGCTGGATTGGCTGCGCAGCCGGCTGCGAGGTCTCGAGGAGGCGAAACAGCAATTCATCCGCCATGTGTCCCACGAGATCAAGACTCCGTTGGCGACTATCCACGAAGGCACCGAACTGTTGGCGGACGAAGTGGTCGGGGAACTCAATACCGAGCAAAGAGAGATCGCGCAGATCGTGGTCAGCAATACGCAAAAGCTGGATACCTTGATCGCCGAGTTGATCAATTACAGCCAAGTCAACGCTCGTCCCGGAGCCATGCTTCGGGAAACGGTCAATATGGCGAGGCTCGTCTCAGAATTGATCGACGATTACCAGATTCGCTTGCGCACCAAATCCATCGAGCTGACCGAGCAGTTGCGGCCGGTCGAACTCGACGGCAACCCGGATCAATTGCGTACCGTTGTTGATAACCTGCTGTCAAATGCAGTTAAATACTCGCCCGTCGGCGGCGAGATCTGCGTGACGCTCCGCCAAAACGGCGGCCATATGGAGTTGGAAGTAGAAGATGACGGCCCGGGCATAGAGCCCGACGAGCGTAAACACGTTTTCGAGCCGTTCTTTCAGGGAAAAGCTGCCCGAGAGGACGGCATCGCGGGGACGGGCATGGGATTGGCTATTGTCAGCGAATGCGTTTCCGGTCATCATGGCAAGGTCGAAGCCTTGGAGCCCCGCCCGAACAAAAAAGGCGCCCGTATTCGGGTGCAAATACCTTTACGGCTAGATTAAGCGATACATGAAATTCCCCTCCCGCGCTACAGCTCTGATCGTGCTGTTTGCTATCACGGGTTGCGCAGGATTCAGAAGCAAGGAGAGTGCTGATACTGCACCCAAAGCGTCCGAGCAGAAATACGCCAGCTATGCGTTCGAGGATCTCCTCAGTTTTGCCGCCGAGATTGCCCGCCTGCCTCCGGCCGAGCGGCTATCCGAATGTCAGCAACTGTTGCAGCGTTACCAGGCCGATCGCAGCTTAGGCGTACGTCTGCATTTTTTCTTTGCCCAGGCGGCGACCGAGGCCTGTGGCGACATCAGGAATGCCTCCGTGATCGTGGACGCCTCTTTGGCCGAACTTCAGGACGAACGGCTTAAAGCCTTGTTGATTTATCAGAAAGAAATTTTGAGCCGTCTCGACAACGAAATCGAGCGGCGAAAACACTCGGAGCGTCAGGTCTCTCACACCGTATCGAAAGAAAAGAAAGTGCACCGGCGGCTGAAAACGCAAGAGAGCGAGCTGAAAGAGCTTCAAGAGAAGCTGGATGCGCTCAAAGCTATCGAGCAGCGTTTAGACGAGCCAGACAGCGGACAATAATCCTATGAACACTGCACGTAAACGTGTCCTATTGGTGGACGATGATCCGGATCTGTTGCGCCTGGTGGCCCTGCGTCTCACCTCAGCGGGATTTGAACTGGAAACCGTGAACAGCGGACCGGCGGCCATTTCGAGGGTCTCCGTGTTTCGCCCCCATGTCGTCGTGACGGATCTGCGTATGGAGGGCATGGACGGCCTGGCGTTGTTCGACTTTCTCCATGAGCAATATCCGACGCTGCCCTTCATCATCATGACGGCCCACGGCACGATCAGCGATGCCGTCAGCGCGACCAAGCGGGGCGTGTTCGGCTTCGTGTCCAAACCTGTGGACAAGAACGAACTGGTCAAGCTGGTCAACCAGGCCATGCGGATCGGACTGACCAGCGGCGTCACGGTGGATCAGGACGCTTGGAGACAACACATCGTCACACAGAGCCCTCTCATGGAGGAGTTGCTGAGCCAGGCCAATCGCGTCGCACAGAGCAAGGCGAGCATATTTATCGGCGGCGAGAGCGGCACTGGCAAGGAGTTGCTCGCGCGCGCGATTCACGAGGCCAGTACGCGGGCGGACGGGCCGTTCGTGGCGGTCAATTGCAGCGCGATTCCGGAAAATCTCTTCGAATCCGAACTTTTCGGGCATCGCAGGGGCGCGTTCACAGGCGCCACCCGCGATCACAAAGGGCTCTTCCGTGCCGCGGACGGCGGCACTCTGTTTCTGGACGAAATCGGCGACATGCCCAAGTCTTTTCAGGCCAAGCTGTTGCGCGCGCTCCAGGAGATGAAGGTGCGCCCGGTGGGCGCCACCGATGACGAGCCGGTCGACGTGCGCATCATTTCCGCAACTCACGCGGATTTGGATAAGGCCATGGCGGAAGGGAACTTCCGCGAAGACCTTTATTACCGGCTCAATGTCGTCACCTTGATGCTTCCGCCCCTATCCAAGCGGCCCGAGGATATTCCTTTGTTGGCGATGCATTTCCTGAGGGATCTCGCGGAAACCTACGGCAATCGGGTCAAGGGATTTTCGCCGGAGGCCATGGAATGTTTCGTGAATTTCGAATGGCCCGGAAACGTGCGGCAACTCCGTAACGTCGTGGAGCAGTGCGTCGCGCTGTCCTCGACGCCACTCATCCCGGTGACGCTGGTGCAACGGGCGTTGCGGGACGAACCGGCGTCGTTCCTGTCCCTGCAGGAAGCCAGGGAACAGTTCGAGCGAAACTATCTGATCCGGCTGTTGCAGATGACCAACGGCAACGTAACTCAAGCCGCCAAGCTGGCCAAGCGCAACCGGACCGAGTTCTACCGCTTGCTCAGCCGGTACGGCATGAATCCGTCGTTGTTCAAGAGTTCCGACGTAGCGCCTTAGGGCAGTAGGATGGGTAGAGCGATAGCGAAACCCATCGATCGCGAACCGGCAGGGCAAGCAGGCAGGCCGGAAAGGTCTGCCCCGGGTCGCCCGAGAAGCGGAAGCTTCTTCGTGCGGGTTCCCAAACAGGAGTTTGCGAACGAGAAAAAAACTAAGAAAAAATAGCCTTATTTTTCTTCCTGCCGGTTCCATCGCTTACCTTTTCGATTTTTCGTTATCGCAGCACCAGCACGGGAAGCGAGGCATTGGTGAGCATGCTCGTCGTCGTGCTGCCCACCAGGAACTCGCGTATCCTGGAGTGGCCGTAGGCGCCCATGATCAACAGGTCGATGCCATGCTCTTGCCGGTACCGCTCGGAAACGTTGATGACGTCGCCCTCGCGGATTTCGGCCGTCACGTCCAAGCCGGCCCGCGCCAATGTGGCTCTGGCCCAGTCGAGGTGCTCACGCAGACCGGCACCGTCTTTGCCGGCCATCAGAATGTGACAGGAAAGCCCTCTGAACAGCGGGCTGTTGGCAACCATCTCTATGCCTTTGCGCGTGGTGGCGCTGCCGTCGAAGGCGAACATGACCCGTTCGGGCTCCCGAAACTGGTGGGGTGTTACCAGAATGGGCCGGTGCATCGTTCGGATCACCGTTTCCAGGTGGCTGCCGATATGACGATTGGCGCCGTTGGTGCTTTCTCCCTGCTTGCCCATCACCAATAAGCGAATATCCTCCTCGAGTTCCAGAAGCGTATCCACCAGGCTGCCGTGGCGTTGAACGCAGGACGGCGACTCGATGCCGTCGGCCACCGCACGCTCTTTTGCCGCCGCCAGCATCAACCGGCCCTGTTCGCGTGCGAGTTTCCCGCGTTTTTCATCCAGAGCCGTCAGTTCTTCCAATAAGGATTCGCGGCTGCCCAACCCGATATTGCCGCTCAGATTGCCGTCCACCGGGTACTGCGACTTGTCCAGCACATGAATGAAAGTCAGCCGAGCCCGAAGCCGCCGACTGGCCCAGGCCGCATAGTCGCAGACCGCCGTAGCCGCCCTGGACCCATCGATACATGCCATTACCTTAGTCATACTGAAACCTTTCCTCAGTGGGCCATCAATTTTTCTACGGCTTCCGGTTTATCGTGCACCGCGAACCGATCCACGATGGTCGCGCTGGCTTCGTTCAAACCGACGATCTCGACCTCGATGCCCTCGCGCCGGAACTTGATGACGACTTTATCCAGCGCGCTCACCGACGTGATGTCCCAGAAGTGGGCGCGAGTCAAATCGATCACGACTTTATCAATATCCTCCTTGAAATCGAAGGCTGCGGTGAACTTGCCGGCGGAGGTGAAAAACACTTGGCCGACCACGAGATAAGTCCGTATCGAACCGTCATCGCTGGACTTCGAACGGACTTCGAGAAACTGACCGACCTTGTTCGCAAAAAACAATGAGGCCAGCAATACGCCGACGAAAACGCCGAGAGCGAGATTATGGGTCGCGACCACCACCGCGACGGTCGTGATCATGACGATATTGGTGCTCAAGGGGTATTTGCTCAGATTGCGAATGGAGTCCCAACTGAAGGTTCCGATGGAAACCATGATCATCACGGCAACGAGCGCCGCCATCGGGATGCGCGATACCCAGGGCCCTAAGAATACGACCATGATCAACAGGAAAACGCCTGCCGTCAGGGTAGATAGTCGCGTCCGCCCGCCGGACTTCACATTGATCACAGACTGGCCGATCATCGCGCAGCCCGCCATGCCGCCGAACAGGCCCGCCGCGATATTGGCGATGCCCTGGCCCTTGCACTCCCGATTCTTGTCGCTGGGCGAATCGGTGAGATCGTCGACGATGGTGGCCGTCATCATCGACTCCAATAGCCCGACGATGGCCATGGTGATGGCATAGGGGAAAACGATTCCAAGGGTTTCGACATTCAGCGGCAGATCGGGCCACAGGAACACCGGCAGACTGTCGGGCAGTTGCCCCATGTCGCCCACGGTACGGATATCCAGGTCAAACCCTATGGCGATTGCGGTCAGAACCACGATGCAAACGAGCGGCGACGGAACGGCTCTAGTCAGGGACGGAAACAGATAAATGATGGCCAAACCGCCGGCGGTCATCGCATAGACATGCCAGCTCACGCCGGTGAGTTCGGGTAGTTGCGCCATGAAGATGAGAATGGCCAAGGCGTTGACGAACCCCGTCACCACCGACCGCGACACGAACCGCATGAGGTCGCCCAGTCTGAGATAACCGGCAATGATTTGCAGAATGCCGGTCAGAATAGTGGCGGCGAAGAGGTATTCCAGCCCATGCTCTTTGACCAGCGTAATCATGAGCAGCGCCATGGCGCCGGTGGCTGCGGAGATCATGCCTGGACGGCCGCCCGCGAAGGCGGTAACGACGGCGATGCAAAACGACGCGTACAGGCCGACCTTGGGGTCGACCCCCGCGATGATCGAGAACGCGATCGCTTCTGGAATCAGCGCCAACGCCACCACGGTACCCGATAGCAGATCGCTGCGAATATTGGAAAACCAGTCTTGTCGAACGGACATTAGCATTTGACGCTCCAATCAAATAAAAACAACGAGGATAGTTATCGCGACGAACTCAACGATCTGAAGAATGCCGACTAACGGCAACGGTGAAATTGAAGATCTTTCCGTTGATCGTCCCGCCAACGGCGTAGTTCGTCCGATATCCGACGCATAGCTGCTGCTTGCGTCCGGGCTTTCTTTATCAATCAGGCCCGTAAATACCCTCCCGGTATTTCGGGCCGCAGCCCAGGCCGGTAACACGCTTAGGCCGAGCTTACGCAGCTTGTCGCCGCGCTAAGGAAACCCTGCCCCGGATTAACCCGGCCTAATTTATAAGCCTGGTTAATAAACCGAGACAGACTTGATCAGGTTCCGCCCAAGCGTGGTTCTCGACAGCAAAATAGCCGGCGGCCGTCATTCAGGGCATCTGACGGCGAATTCGAAAAAGCTGGGTCGGTAGGGCGGATGTCCTGCTGAGTAGGGCAGGGCAGGTGACGCTATGGCGGAGTCGGAGAGGTGTGGTAAGGCATCGGACAGATCAATTGTCGCTTCGCTTTTGTTTACGTTTGGTTGACAATTTAGTGGGTTATGTCAGGCTTGTCCACGAAATGAATTGTTTCTGTGGAACAATATAACTTCACAGTAGTCGTGAAGCGGGCAGTCCTGTGCTGCAAACGCGAGTCAGGAGGCAATGCCGGCGCCCGCATCCTGCATCTCCCGTCGGGCTTTCTCTCCGCCTTGAGGCGTGACCGGACGGGTGGCACACTGGATCACCATGACCTCGAACCCCTCCTTGCGTGCGTCCAGCACCGTGGCAAGCACGCAGACATCCTCCGCGAGACCGCCTATCCAGAGGCGCCTGATGCCTGCTTTGCGCAAATGTCGGGCAAGTCCGGTCTGGTCGAAGGCGGAATTTTGATCCTGGTCGAAGCGCACGCCCTTGGTCACGATGATGGCCGAATCGGGAAGCTTCAGGTCGGGGTGAAAGAGGGCGCCCGCGCTGTCCTGAAGGCAGTGAGGCGGCCAGGGGCCGCCGCTTTCTTGGAAGCTGACATGCCCCACGGGGTGCCAGTCACGCGAGGCGTAGACCGGAACGTTTGCTTTAGTGGCGGCCTCAATCCAACGGTTGAGTACAGGCACCACCGCATCGCCGTTTTCGACAGGCAACGCCCCGCCCGCACAAAAATCGTTCTGCACATCGACCACGATCAAGGCGTCGCCGGGTGCAAATAGGCTGTCGATATTCGTCATTCTCGTTCACCTTTCATCTCGACGCTAAATCACCCATAAAAGGTGTCGACTTGAGATCACGTTTTGGACTCGTGTTCCGAAACGGTCTCGAGGATTCTGGCGTGCAACTGCAGGTCTTTCGCGTGGAACAGGACGAAGCGTATGTGTTCGACCGACGAGAGCTTCGTTGCTTCGTCGAAAATAGTCCTAAAGGCAATATGTGCCGCCGCTTCCATCGGATAGCCGAACGCGCCGGTTGAGAGCGCCGGGAAGGCGACGGACCGGATGTTGTTCTGCTCGGCCAGGTGAAGCGCGTTGCCGTAGCAGGCGGCGAGCAGTTCGCCGGCGGGTTCGTCAACCCCGTAGACCGGCCCAAGGCAATGGATCACGTAACGGTTGGGCAGGTTATGAGCGCCGGTGATGACCGCCTGACCGGGACGAATCGGGGCGAACTGCCGGCATTCCTCTTCGAGTCCGGGCCCTGCGGCCCGGTGGATCGCGCCGGCTACGCCCCCACCCGTGCGCAGCGCGGCATTGGCCGCGTTGACGATAGCCTCCATGTCGGGCTGATCGGCGATGTTCCCCTGTATGCATTCGATCGCTACGTCGTGGATAATTCGTTTGGTCATCGATGTCACTCCCTCAGTCGCGCTGTTGGTGACGACAACTTTGCCACGTGACCGGACCGTAAATCGCAATAATTCGCTCAGGTTTGACCTTTACTGCCGTCCTCGTGAACGCGAAATCTCGACCAGGAGACAGAACGATGGCGGACTGGTTCCCGAACTCCGGTTTGGGAGCCCATTGCGAGAAACTACAGCTTCTCGGGAATTGCTCCCAAGCTTGGAGCTTGGGCGCCAGCGGTAAGTTCGTCTTGAATCGTCAGTCGCGTGCCTTATGGCCAAGCGGCCTTCAGAGCCGTAGGATAATGGCATGGACTCGTCTCCTCGGAAAAAGTCTCGTATCAAAGCGGAAAACAACACTACGCGGTCGAGCCTGTGGAGAACTCCCTGAAATCGACAGTCAGAAATGAGCTGTTCCTAATCCGGATTTAACCCATTCATGAATTACCCAGTAAACACCGAGAAACTCAATAACCTGCATCTTTCCGCCGCCTGTCTCCTGCGCGGATTACGCTTGCTCTCGACGCCCGGTCTGCGCCACCTGGTAGGAATTCCGCTGCTGATCAACCTGGTGCTCTACGGAATCGCCCTGGTCGGCGGGATTTATTATTTTTCGGCTTTCATAGACTGGCTGGTGCCGGCCTGGCTGGATTTTCTGCGCTGGCTGCTGTGGCCTCTGTTTGGACTGAGTTTTCTGCTCATCGTGTATTTCACGTTCACGATGCTGGCCAATCTGATCGGGGCGCCGTTCTACGGACGTTTGGCGGAAAAGACGGTCGTCTTGCTGAAAGGGCAGCCGGCGCTGGTGTCGGAAGCCTCCTTGGGTAAAGCGCTGGTGAGTGATTCGTTGTCGGAGGCGAAGCGGTTGCTATATTTTCTGACCCGCGCCGTTCCGTTGCTCGTCCTTTTTCTGATTCCGGGCCTCAACCTCATCGCGCCGTTCCTTTGGCTGGCGTTCAGCGCCTGGTTCCTGGCGCTCGAATACATGGCCTATCCGCTCGAGGTCCATGGCTACAGGTTCGACGAGCAGCGCCGCATCGCGAAGAAACTGCCGTTCGGTGTGTTCAGCTTCGGCGGCCTGGTCACGCTGGGGCTAACCATCCCTTTGCTGAACGTGCTGATCCCGCCGGCAGCGGTGATCGGCGCCACGCTTTATTTCTTGGAAGGACAGATCGGGGATCGGCCGGATGCCGGTTCGGCCAAGAGATAATCGCCCGAATCGGCGACAGCTCTCAGTCGAGCGTTGGTGATGCGGTTCGCCAAGGATTGTTTTGCTTCGGCTCGGGCCGCCACGCGCAGATAATTCGGCGTATAACCGAAAACCTCGGGGACATCGTCCGACGCCGCTTTCTCGGTTTCCCAGAGAACCGGAAATTCGCGCCCCAGGAATCGCTCGAAGTTTGCCCGCTTCAGTCTTTCCGAAAGCTCGTGCAGCGCGCGGCCTCGGGCCTTCTTGAGCTCGGCCGGGACATGGCTCGGCATTTCGGCGGCCTTGGTGCCGGAGCGGGGCGAGTAGGCGAAGATATGGATGTGGCCGAACTCGATCGACTCGATAAACGCGAGGCTCTCTTGCCATTCCGCTTCGGTTTCGCCGGGAAACCCGACGATCACGTCGGTGGTGATATTGATGTCCGGAACGTCCTTCCGCAATCGGCCTACCAGCCGGGCGAAATCGGCCGTTTTGCAGCGACGGGCCATGCGTTTCAGTACCGAATCGGCCCCGCTTTGCAGCGGCAGATGCAGGTGCGGCATGAATCTCGGATTCTCGAAAAGTTCGCTGAAGGAATCCGGCAAATCCCAGGGTTCCAGGGAGCCCAGGCGCAGGCGCGGGATGTCGGTGCGTTCGAGTACGGCGCGAATTAGCCGGTTGAGCCCGTAGCCGAGGTCGCTGCCGTATCCTCCTAGATGAACACCGGTGAGCACCGCCTCCTGGACGCCTTGGGCGTGCAGGTCGTCGATCTCGGCGACGATTTCGTCTATGCTCCGGCTCCGCTCCTCGCCGCGCGCGACGGTGACGATGCAGAACGTGCAGCGGTAACGGCAGCCGTCCTGAACCTTGACAAAAGCGCGTTGCCGGCCGAGCCGGAATAAGGCCGATTCGCCGGGATCGGTCGAAAACGCCGGCATGACCGGCAGATCGAGTTCGTCCTTGGCGATATCGATCAGCTTTGCCTTGTTCTCGTTGGCGACCACCAGATCGACGCCCAGGCCTTCCGCTTCCTCCCGGTTCAGGGTGGCGTAGCACCCGCTGAGGACCAGCTTCGCTTTTGGGTTTTCGCGCGCCGCGCGGCGTATCAGATGCCGGGATTTGCGCACGGCCTCCTGGGTGACCGCACAGGAATTGAGCACGACGAGATCGGCTTCCTCGGAGTCGTCGACGATGCGATGCCCCTCACGCTGGAGCTGCCGCGCCCAGGTTTCGAGTTCCGCCTCGTTGAGGCGGCAGCCCAAGGCTTTCAAATTAACGCGCATTGTTCTTAACCAAAAAATCGATAGGTAACCGCAATGGCCGCAAGCACCCCGGCCATATCCGCCAGAAGCCCGCAGCCTACTGCATATCTCACGTTTTTGACACCGACCGCTCCGAAATACACCGCCAGCACGTAAAAAGTCGTCTCGGTGCTGCCCTGAATGATGGTGGCGAGTCGTGCCGAAAAGGAATCGACGCCGTAGGCGCGCATGCTGTCCAGCATCATCGCGCGCGCCCCGCTGCCGCTGAACGGCTTGATCAGCGCGGTCGGCAGGGCGTCGACGAAGCGCGCGTCGATCTGGACGGCATCGCAAAGAAAACGTATTCCGGACATGATCGCTTCCAGGAGCCCGCTCGCCCGCAATACGCCGATGGCTACCAGCATCGCCACCAGATAGGGCAGGATGGCGATCGCCGTGTGAAACCCTTCCTTGGCGCCTTCGACGAAGGCTTCGTAAGCGTTGACCCGATGGCGAACCGCGCCGGCCAGGAACATGGCTATCAGCGAGAACAGCAGCAGATTGCTGAAAGCCGCCGAGTTCCGCTGCATCTCGTCCTGAGCCAGGCCGCCGAAATAGAGCGCCAGGCCGGCTACCGCCAGAACGAATCCGCCGAAATAAGCCATGATGACCGGATCGCGAAGACCGATGCGCTGCCGCAGGGCGACGCTCGCGAAGCCCACGAACGTGGAGCAGAAGGTCGCCATCAGGATGGGAACCACGACATCCGCCGGATGAGCCGCGCCCATCTGCGCCCTGAACACCAGAATCGACACCGGAAACAAGGTAATGGACGACGCATTGATCACGAAGAACAGGATCTGGGCGTCGCTGGCGGTGTCCGGCTTTGGGTTCAGGCTTTGCAGCTCCTGCATGGCCTTGATGCCCAGCGGCGTGGCGGCGTTGTCGAGGCCCAGCACGTTCGCCGAGAGATTCATCACTACCGCCCCCATGGCCGGATGATCCGGCGGAACCTGCGGCATCAGGCGGCGGAGCAAAGGCGTCAGCCCACTGGTAAGCAGCCTGAGAAAGCCGCCGCGCTCGCCGACCCGGAGAATTCCCAGCCAAAACGCCAAGGCGCCGGTCAATCCCAAGGAAATTTCGAAAGCCGCCTTGGCGCTGTCGAACACCGCCTGCATCAGCCGGGCGAAAATCTCGGCATCGTCCAGCCACAGCCACCGGGCCAGTCCGGAAACGAAGGCCGCGAGGAAAAAGCCGACCCAGAGATAGTTCAATAACAAAACGTAAGTATCGTAGGATGGGTAGAGCGAAGCGAAACCCATCGATGGTGGGTTAGGCGCGCATCGCACCGACTCTGGAAAGTTCCTTTGGCGTTTCCGCGCGCCGTAACCCACCGGTTCCGCGGCCTTTCCCGATGGGTTGCGGCGCGCGGAGAATCCAGCTGCGACGGCACGGTTCGTAGCAGTGCGCGCCTAACCCACATTGGAAACATGCATCGGAACGCTGTTTTCGGCCAAATTTGTCAGACGTCCGGCGGCGGCGGAGCCAGGACCTCGCGACTTCCGTTGGTTTCGGCGGGACCTACGACGCCGGCCTTCTCCATGTCCTCGATCATCCGGGCCGCGCGGTTGTAGCCCACCTTGAACCGGCGCTGGACGCTGGAGATGGACGCCTTGCGCGATTCGGTGACGAAGCGCACGGCTTCGTCGTACAGCGCATCCAGCTCTTCTCCGTCTCCGCCGCCGGGGGACTTTGCACCGGAAAAATCGCCGCCATCCTCGGAGAAGCGGGTAATCTCGTCGATGTAATTGGCGCGCCCGGTCCGTTTCAGGAACTCGACGACATTATGCACTTCCTGGTCGGACACGAAGGCGCCGTGCGCCCGCATCGGCAGTCCGGTGCCGGGAGGCAGGTAGAGCATGTCGCCGTTGCCGAGCAAGGCCTCGGCGCCGCCCTGGTCGATGATGGTGCGCGAATCGATGCGCGACGACACCTGGAAGGCGATACGGGTCGGGATGTTGGCCTTGATCAGGCCGGTGAGGACGTCCACGGAAGGCCGCTGGGTGGCCAGAATCAGATGCAGTCCGGCGGCGCGCGCCTTCTGCGCCAGGCGGGCGATCAGTTCCTCGACCTTCTTGCCCACGATCATCATCATGTCCGCCAGTTCGTCGATGACGATGACGACATAGGGCAGGGGCGTTAGGGTAGGGGGCTCTTCGCCCTCCAAGGCTTGGTCGGCGGACCACATGGGATCGCGAATCGGTTGACCGGATTCGATGGCCTCGGTGACCTTTTGATTGAACCCCGCGAGATTGCGGACGCCGAGCATGGACATCAGCTTGTATCGCCGCTCCATTTCCGCCACGCACCAGCGCAGGGCGTTGGCGGCTTCCTTCATGTCGGTCACCACCGGCGTCAATAGATGGGGAATGCCCTCGTACACCGAGAGTTCCAGCATCTTGGGATCGATCATGATCAGGCGGATCTCGTCCGGCCGTGCCTTGAACAGCATGCTGAGGATCATGACGTTGACGGCGACCGATTTGCCGGAGCCGGTGGTGCCGGCCACCAGAAGATGAGGCATGCGGGCCAGATTCGCCACCACCGGCTGGCCGCTGATGTCCTTTCCGAGAACCAGGGTCAGGGGCGAGCCGGAGTGCTGGTAAGGTTCGGACGAAAGCACCGAATGGAGCAGTACGGTTTCGCGCTCCTCGTTGGGGATTTCAAGGCCGATCACGGATTTGCCGGGAATGATTTCCACCACCCGGACGCTGGTGACGGACAAGGCCCGCGCCAGGTCTTTCGCCAGTCCGCTGATCCGGCTCACCTTGACGCCGGCCGCCGGCTGGATTTCGAATCGCGTGATGACGGGGCCGGGATGGACCTCGGTGACCTGGACCTCCACGCCGAAATCCGCGAGGATCGTCTCCACCAGTTGGGACATTTCCTCCAGCGCCGCGTCGGAGTAGCCCCTGACCTTCGGAGCGACATTGTTGAGCAAATCGAGCGGAGGCAGTTCGCCCTCGTTCGGCAAAGGCGTGCTAACCGGCTTCGCAGCTTTTCGGAACCGGAACGGTTCCCTGGGTTCCTTGGGCTCTTTGGTGTCTTTGACTTCCGGGGGCTGAGGTTTGCGTTTGACCGTGGGCTCGATTCGCTTCGGCTTGACCTTATCTCTCGGTGTGTCGATCCGAGGCTCGCTTTCTTCGCGCTGCCGTTCCGGCCGGGATGTTCCGGCAAGCGCCCGGAACGCGGCGAAAAAGCCGTTGGCGACCATCAAGCCGCCTTTCCCCACCGCGTCCAGCAAGCCCAGCCAGGAAAGGCTGGTATAAAGCGATACGCCCGCCAGAAAAAACGAGATGAGCAATATGGTGGCGCCGGTCGTGCCGAACGCGCCGGTCAATAGTCCGGCCGCTTCCTGGCCCAGGATGCCGCCGCTGGTCACGGGAAGAGGAAACGGCAGACGCAGTACGTGAATATCGGCCAAAGCGGAGCCTGCCGCCATCGCGGTCCCGAAACCGAACCAGCGAAACAGGTAGTTCGCGGCGCAGGAGGGTTCTTTCGAGGCGGGGCCTTTGTAGATAGCGTAGCCGTAGCCGGACAGCAAAAAAGGAAACAGGAAAGCGGGTATTCCGAACAGGGAAAGGGAGAAATCCGCGAGCCAGGCCCCGACCGCGCCACCGCCGTTGGCGATGGGATGGCCCGTGCCGGTATGCGACCAGCCCGGATCACTCGAGTCGAAAGTCATCAGGGAGATCAGGAAAAACAACGAAATAGCCAGGTAAATCAAAAAGGCTGCTTCGCGCAGCCCTCTGACCAGTACCGAGCCCAGATCCTGACCGATCGTGAGCTTTTTGTAAAACTGCGACAAAATTCTCACCAAATCAAATAAATAAATGACCGGGGTATTGTTCAAAATCGGCGTCATTTAATCAAGAGCCGGGGTTTACGCCCCAAAAACTTATCGTCATACTTGGTATTTTGTTGTTGCGATAACCCAACCGAGGAGCACATGACCGAACAAAGACATTGCCGGTTGTTGATCTTGGGATCCGGTCCGGCTGGATACAGCGCCGCCATATATGCGGCGCGCGCCAATCTGAACCCGGTCCTCGTCACCGGTATCCAAATGGGCGGACAATTGACCACGACCACCGAGGTGGACAATTGGCCCGGCGACCCCGAGGGACTGCTAGGGCCCGATCTCATGGAGCGCATGCGCCGTCATGCCGAACGCTTCGAGACCGAAATCATCTTCGATCACATTCATACGGCCGATCTGTCGTCCAGGCCGTTCCGGCTGAGCGGCGATTCCGGCGTATATACTTGCGATGCCCTGATCATCGCCACGGGTGCTTCCGCCCGCTATCTGGGCCTGCCGTCGGAGGAAGCGTTCAAGGGCAGAGGCGTATCGGCGTGTGCGACCTGCGACGGATTTTTCTATCGGAACAAGCCCGTGGCGGTCATCGGCGGCGGAAATACGGCGGTGGAAGAGGCCCTTTATCTCGCCAACATCGCATCCCATGTCACCGTCGTGCATCGGCGCGATAAGTTTAGATCGGAAAAGATTCTTTCGGAAAAACTGCTGGAACGTGCGCGATCCGGCAACGTGACCATCGAGTGGAATCATGTGGTGGACGAAGTGCTAGGCGACGACTCGGGCGTCACCGGGTTGCGCATCAAGAGCGCACAGGAAGGCTCGACCAAGGATTTGAGGCTGGATGGCGTCTTCATCGCAATCGGCCATACGCCTAACACCGAAATATTCGCCGGGCAATTGGAGATGCGCGACGGTTACATCATCGTGAAGAGCGGACTCGAAGGCAATGCGACGGCGACCAGCGTACCGGGCGTATTCGCCGCTGGCGATGTAGCCGATCCCGTTTACCGCCAGGCGGTCACGTCTGCCGGTTCGGGATGCATGGCGGCGCTGGATGCCGAGAAATACCTGGACGGTATCGGAGGCGGCTGATCGCCGTCTCGCTTAACTCTTGAAAAAAATGCGAGCGGCCGGACACGTCGGCTGCCCGCAGGATTGCTCGAATAAGAAGATCAATTAATGGAGCCGTTATCCATGTCCCAATATCGAAAGTTCATTTGTTCCGCTTGCGGTTATGTTTACGACGAGGAACTGGGCGATCCCGATTCCGGCATCGCGCCCGGCACGCGTTGGGAAGACATTCCGGACGACTGGGTATGTCCCGAATGCGGGGTGGACAAAAGTTACTTCGATGCCATGGAGTAAGCCGGGCGAACTCGGGCACTTCGTCGGCAAAGGACTGTCGACCTACGAGTTAGCTGTAGTAGGTCGGGAATCCTTTCCCGACATGACGAGGCGGGAAACATGACGGGTCGTCGGCAACGGATTGCCGACCTACAACCTTCCCGATCCACACTGCTAAACCTTGATGAACAACGTTCTAGCCGACGGTCTTCTGGCGCTTTCGGACGGACGCCGGGAGAACCCGTTCCAGCAGTTTCGAACCCTGAACGGCTTCGGGAGCTTGGGTTGGCGATGAAAGGCTGGCGATCCGGCGGCCTTCTTCCATCAAGGCCTGACGTTCTTGCTCCATCTCCCGGAGCAGTTCCGTCACCCTATCGCCGCTCAGATCCAAAGCCAGCCCGATGCCGTCTCGCAGTCCCTTGATCGCGGTGCGTTCGGCCGAGGGCTTCAGCTTTCGATAAAGAAAATAGGGCAGCAGCCAGGACAGGGCGATGAGCAATACGCTGTGTATCGCGAAATCGGTTCCCAGATAGCCCAGGTGGTAAAGCGCGCTTTCGTAATAGCCTTTGACGACTTGGTAGGAAACCCATCCGATCGCGATCAGCGGTAGGAAAACCGTCAGGAAGCCGGAAAGTTTCAGGAAGAAACGTTGCAGCGCGTTTCCCGGATTGGCCAATGCCAGCCGCAGCGACCGCTGCCCCTCCGAGAGAACGGTGCGGCCCACTCCGCCCGCCAACTGGTCCAGCCGCGTCTTGAGCGGGACCACGGCAAGTCCCCGTTCGCCGGCTTCGACGATCAAATGATCCAGCGCGTCCCGATACCGACTTTCCGCCCAGTCATCCCACAAGATCGATTCGGGCGGCGCTTTTTCGGATCGGGGTTTCTCGTCGGGAGATTTGGTCAAATCGATGCGCCGGCGGAGCAAGCTGGTTTCATGGGTGACGAACGCGCGGGAGACCTCTTGGATCGGCCATTCCAAGCCCTTCATCAAATCATCGTGCATTTCCTGCCAGATCCCGGACCAATTCGGTTCCAGGCCGGCGTAACCGTCGCGGTTGCCGAGTTTTTCGAGACAATCGTGCAAAGCGTCCCGAAGCGCATCGAGGCGCAAGGTTTCCGCCCGCATCTCCAACTGATGGATGACATGGCGGTCGGCCATGTCCTGGAGGATGGCCTGCAAAGTCTCGAAATCGTCGGGTTTTCGCTCTCCTTCGATTTCGCGGCTGTCGGTTCGGAGCAAGATGGGATTCCTGAAACCGGCCTTGGTCAGCAGTTTAGCGAAATCTTCGATCTGAGCGGGGTGGCCGTGGTCCCACTGGTTCATGACGAACAGCCAGGCGTGCTCGCCGCCGTGGGCCTGCAGCAGGCGCCAGCCTTTATCGTCGCGATAGCGCTCGGGGCTGACCACGTAAATCAAAACATCGATGTGAGGCAGCCAGTCCAGCACGAGTTCCCGGTTGCTCTGTTCGATGCTGTCGATGTCGGGCATGTCGATCCAGAGGATTTGCCGGCGCCGGTCGTCGTGGTGATAGGCCGTGCGCACCCGGTCGATGGGAAAGTTCTTCGGGAGGTGTTGGATTTTCACCGAATCGTGGAGATAAAGGGACACCTCCCTAGAAGTAGGGCGCTCGACGCCGGTTCGGGCGATACCCTGGCCGGCAAGCCGGTTCAGCAGGGTGCTCTTGCCCACGCCGGTCCCGCCGAAAAAAGCCGCAACCAAGGGGCGGTGTGCGCCGGCTTCGAACAGGGCCGCCGGCGTTCCGATGTCCACTTCGTTTAGGGCGTGGATGTCCCCTGACGTGAGCCATCCTTCGGCTTGGGCTTTTTCCGCCCAGCCCTTTGCAGTCGTCAGCAGTTGTTCGAAGGGTATTTGCATGGCTTAAACCAGTTGCGCTTCGGCCGACTCGATGGCCTCGGGGGAAATGTTGAACTGACGGGAGGTGTCCATCTGCCCCGGTAGACCGTTCAAATAGGCATGAACGGTTCTGTCGAATAATGCTTCCACGGCTTTGAACTGCTTCTGCTTGAGGTCGGCCGCCGCTTTGCTCATGTAACGCCCCAGCGCGCTCTCGGCGAGCATGGTCGTCAGCGAGAGCATGGCCGGTGCGATGATGAAATCCTGCACGCCGATGCCGCCGGTATGCAGGGCCACGGCCAGTGCTGCAGCGTCGGTGGTGACGCGGGTGGCCCTGAGGCCATTCAAGACTGCGGGATGTTCCCGCAGGCGATCGTACAGACTGTGCGCGGTTTTCTCGATCTCCGGTTGAAACGCCCGAATATATTGGTCGACAGCCAATTCGTAGCGGTTCGTCAGGACCGGTCTCGTGGTTCTGAGCAGTCCTGCCATCTCTTTCCACCAGGCTTGCCGGGACGGATCGTCGTCGCGTTTCAGAAGAATGGTTTCGCTGATGCGTATGAACAGGTGTTCGGCGGCTTGGTGCAGGATCGCAGCCTCGCCGCTGATGCTCTGCTGGCGGCGGCCGCCGACGGCCTGGCCGAGTTTTACGATCTGCCGCACCGGCCAGGTCACGATCTTGCGTGCCGTGAGCAGCGTGCCCGCGAGGCCTGGAATTTCCAGCAGCGTCAGGAGTTCTGCCAGCGCTCGCTGGAATGTCTCGTAATGGTGGGGATGGTTGAGATAATCCCGCTTGTAAAGATTCAGGCTGTCGCGGACGGCCTCATCGACCAAGCTGTGCCATTCGGTCTTGAGGCTGTGCTCGGCCTTGACCGGCGCCAGCCAGTCGCGCCAATGGACCTGGACAAAATGCTTCGCATTCTTCGCGTGCCGCTCGCGACGGACTTCCCGGATTGCCCGATCTACGGCGCCGAGGAGCTGTGTGCGCTCGCTGTGCAGCAGGGCAAAGTCGTCGACCTGAATGTTTTCCAGATAAGGGACGGTAATGATGGGCGGAGGCGGGTCCCGCCGGGCGTTTCGCCACTTCTCTTGGAGCGATCCGACCAAAGTCCGGTAGGACGTTTTCTCGATTTTATTCAAGCAGATCACGGTCGGCTGAGACAACGGCTCCAATAGATCGATCAGTTCCCAGACCGACAAGTCGGCGTACTTGTCCTTGCTCAATATTAGCAAGACCACGTCGGCCAAGGCCGCCACGCGCAGGACGGCTTGCCGGTACTCTTCGGCATCGACGGAATCGAAATCCGGCGTATCCCAGAGTACGGACCCGCTCAAGGCATGACGCGCATCGGCTGCGGTCTCCAGCAGAGCGAAGCAGTCGTAGCGGTCGGACGGAAGCACATCCCGAGGGCAGCGCTGGTATTGCCGGAAATAGCCGTCGATCCATTCCACGCGGTCGGGCGGGAGATTGATGCAAAACCCCTGCGGATGAACGGTAAAACCGGCTAGCGGACTGACTTCGGCAAGCTTCTTCTCGAGCAGCCAGTTGATGACCGAGCTTTTTCCCGCTTGCGTGGGGCCTAAAACGGCAATCTGTAGCGGATGATCCTTCCTCGACCGATTCAATTCTCCCTTTTCCAGTACCGCCTCGCCGAAGCTTACGGATTGCAAGTTTCTTCGCAATTCGAGGAAGCGTGCCTCATCGTCCGGCGGGACGTGCTTCGAGACACTTTCATAGCTCTGCTTCAAGCGGCGGATAAAGGAAAGCATGGTCTGGGGAGCTAAAGAGACATCCACGTTGCTGAAAGGCAGATTGTACACGATGGCATTGCGCACGCGCTGGTCCTGAAATTGGAAGGCGCTACCTTCCCGATTGCTGGAGGACATGGGCTGTGTCAGGAAATTGTAGTTCTGTTGGTGAAAGCGTTGCATGTCCACACTATTTTGGCCGAGGAAAACTGTAAGAGTTCGGCTAGCTTCGCGTGGAGACGCATCTCTAAGTATTCGATTTTACACGTTATTTCGGCGCTGCTCCGATGTTGGTCGTATTGCATCTTTATGTTGTAATTTCATAACAAATTTTGTGCTGGGGCCATTCGTGAAGAGAAGCATAAAAATAGCATGCGGCGTTGTGCTGATCGCAGCATCCCTTCAAGGTCAGGCTGCCGTCGATCAAAAAGAGGAGAAGCCGAAGACGGGCGGTCGTCCGCCGTTCAGTTGCTTCGGCAGCCAAATGAACGATTATTTGGCCGGTGTGGTGCCGGCGCGCCCCGCTCATAACGCGCACGATATCTTGGGTTTGCCGGGCTGGTTGAACTTCAGCATAGAGCATCGCACCCGCTATGAAGTACTGGACGGGCAATTCCGCGCCGGAGCCTCGGGCGGCGACCAGCAGATTCCTATGCAAACTTGTGTATTTTTAGAGGCGAATTTCGAGCCTTTCAGAATCGGCGCAGAATTTTTGGATGCACGGGAATACGGGGCCGACGAAGGCTCGACGCTCAATAACACCCATGTCAACGAAGCGGACTTTTTACAGATCTACGGCGCCTGGTCCGACGAGGACGTACTGGATTCGGGGCTCGGAATGGAAGTCAAGGCGGGACGGCAGACCATGAATTTGGGCAGCCGCCGTCTGGTCGCCCGCAACGTTTTCCGCAATACCATCAATGCCTTTACCGGCGTGACGTTCCGATTGAGGGATGGCGAGGGGAAATGGCAACTGCGCGCTTTCGCCACTCAGCCGGTCAACCGGCTACCCACCAGCCAGGCCGATCTGCTGGAGGGGGTACACGAATTCGACGAGGAAGAATACCGTACCTATTTCTCCGGCCTGTTCTTCGAGGCCTCCGACTTGATTTGGGGCATCAACGGTGAGGCCTACTTATTCCACTTGCACGAAGAGGACCGGCCCAACGGCGCCACCACCAACCGCCGTTTGTTCACGCCCGGCGTGCGCTTAATCAGGCCGCCGCGAAAAGGACAATGGGACATGCAGGTGGAGACCATCGCCCAGGTCGGCGAATCTCGGGCGACGACCGGCCGCAACGACACGCGGGATCTGTCCCATGAAGCCTGGTATCAACACGCCTCCTTGGGCTATACCTTCGATATGCCCTGGTCGCCCCGGTTCTTAGCCCAGTACGACTACGCCACGGGCGATGAAAATCCCAACGACGGCAAGAACCAGCGTTTCGACACGCTATACGGGGCGCGCAGGTTCGAGTTCGGTCCCACCGGGATTTTCGGCGCCTTCGCCCGCAGCAATATCAATTCGCCCGGTTACCGGCTTTTCGTCAATCCGCGCAGCGATTTGTCGGCGTTCGTGTCCCACCGGATGTTCTGGCTCGCATCGGACAAGGATCAATGGACGCCGGCGAGACTACAGGATAGAACCGGCCGCTCCGGCGATTTCATCGGCCATCTGGTGGAAGTCTCGGCGCGCTGGGATGCGTTTTCCAACGTGTCGTTCGAATCCGGCTGGGCGCGCCTGATCAAAGGCGAATTTGCGAAAGATGCTCCGAACGCGCCGGATCCAAAGGACGTGGATTACTTTTACGTACAAACTTTGCTGCGGTTCTAATCCGACGCGTTTGTCGGCTACGGATTGTTTAGCTACGACATCGTATTCGGGTCTATCTCTCGGTCCATGGAAGCCTTGTGCGGAGCGCCCCCCGCTCTAAAATCATTGGTGCGGCGGTCTAACTGACCGTTAAGGAACGGCAATCATAGTGGAGCAAGGAATGCGAAAACGGAGCGACAAACACCGATCAGGCCGGAATGGCCAATCCCACCGAACCCAGTCCCCCGGTCGAACGGTCAAGAACGGATCTTTGATATCCCCAATGAAACCGCGACGCGCGATGTTTCTGCGGGCGCTGGCCGTCGCTGGCACAGTCGCGGTGATCGGCATTGCGCTTTGGCAGGGACGGCCCGAGCAAACCGTTCCGGAACGCTCGAGGAAAACCGTGGAGAAGGCCGTTGCGCCGGCGCCGACTTACGTCGGGGAACAGGTCTGCGCGGATTGCCATCAGGAAGAGAATCGGCTCTGGCGGGGCTCTCATCACGAGCTGGCCATGCGTCCCGCCAGCGAAGAGACGGTTGCCGGCGACTTCGACAATGCCTCGTTCACCTATGCCGGGGCGACTACCATCTTTTTTCGCCGCGATGGCCGCTTCATGGTTCGCACCGACGGACCCGACGGGCAGCTTTGCGACTATGAAATCCGGTACACCTTCGGCGCGACGCCGCTGCAGCAATATCTGATTCCGCTGCCGGGCGGCCGCCTGCAGGCATTAGGGATCGCCTGGGACACCCGGCCCAAGGCGGAAGGCGGGCAGCGCTGGTTTCACCTCTACCCGGATCAGAACGTGACCCATAGCCATCCGCTGCACTGGACCGGCCTAAACCAGAACTGGAACTACATGTGCGCGGAGTGCCATTCGACGAACGTGAAGAAGAATTACGAGCTCAAGGCGCGGCACTATTCGACCACGTTCTCGGAAGTCAACGTGTCTTGCGAAGCCTGTCACGGCCCCGGTTCGAATCACGTCGCGTGGGCAAAGAAGGAAGGCGACGGACAGCACCACGACGATGGGAGCAAGGGTTTGGTCATTGCGCTCAACGAGCGCAAGTCCGTTCAATGGATGCCGAATCCGGAAAGCGGCAATGCCGTGCGCTCGGCGCCGCGTCGGTCTACGCGGGAAATCGAAATATGCGCTCGCTGCCATTCGCGGCGTGGTCCGATTTCCGAAGACTATGGTCATGGTCGTCCGCTGGGCGACACCCATCGGTTGGCGCTGCTGGAGGACGGTCTTTATTACCCGGATGGGCAGATGCGCGACGAGGTGTATGTCTACGGCTCGTTTCTGCAGAGCAAGATGTTTCGGCACGGTGTGACCTGTAGCGATTGTCACGAGCCGCACAGCCTTGGGTTGCGTGCTCCCGAGGGCGAGGTGTGTCTCCAGTGCCATGAGGCTGAGAAGTACGAAAGCCCCAAGCACCATTTTCATCCGCTGAATTCCCGCGGCGCGGACTGCATCGAATGCCATATGCCGGCGACGACCTACATGATCGTCGATCCGCGACACGATCATGGCTTTCGCGTGCCGCGGCCGGATCTGTCCGTCAAATTGGGAACGCCGAACGCCTGCAACCGATGCCATGCAGACCATTCGCCCGCTTGGGCGGCGAAGCGGGTAGAGCAGTGGTACGGGCATACGCCCGAGGGCTATCAGCGATATGCCGAAATACTGCACGACGGTTCCACGGGAGCGCCCGGCGTGGTCGAGCGCTTGCTCGGCCTCGCCGAGGATAAAAGTCAGCCGGCGATCGCCAGGGCGAGTGCGCTGGCTCGCCTGGACCGTGTTCCGAATCCTCGCTCCCTCTCGGTAATCGGCAGGCAGTTGCGCGACGACGACCCGCTGGTTCGCGAGGCGGCGGCCGGTGCGTTGGAAGGCGCGGAACCACAAACCCGTTTCCGGTTTCTGGCAGATTTACTCCGGGACCGGGTCCGCGCTGTGCGCATCGAGGCGGCACGGGTGCTGGCCGATGTTCCGGCGGAACACCTGATGTCCGAACAGCGGACTGCGTTGACTCGGGGTATCGCCGAATACATGGCGGCACAGCGGCTCAATGCGGATCGTCCTGAAGCGCACCTCAATCTCGCGCAGGTGCATGCGGCCCAGCGCCGGTTCGATCGGGCCGAGGCGGCCTTGCGCACCGCTCTGGAGCAGGACCCGGGCTTCGTGCCGGCATCGGTCAACCTGGCGGATCTTTATCGCGCGCTGGGCCGCGATACGGAGGGGGAATCGGTGTTGCGGGAGGCGTTGCGACGCAGTCCCGAAAGCGCCGCCCTGCACCATGCGGTCGGATTGCTGCGGGTGCGCCAGAAGCGCATGTCCGAAGCCTTGGCGGAGTTGAAACTGGCGGTTAGCTTCGACCGCGGCAACGCCCGCTATGCCTACGTCTATGGCGTAGCCCTGAACGGCGTCGGGCAGGCGCAAAAGGCCATTGCGATGCTTCAGAGCGCACTCCGGCAACACCCTTTCGATCGGGATTTGCTTTTTGCGCTCGCGAGCATCTACCGAGACAACGGGCAGCCGCACAAAGCGCTCTCCTACGCGCGGACTCTCGCCGAATTGGAACCCGAGAATCCGGAGAGGGCAGCCCTGGTAGCGGAGCTCCAAGAACAGGGGCGGCGCAAGTCGAGGGATTGAGCGGTGGCTTGTTTTTACACACTTTAGGAATATATCGAGACGCTTCCGTCGGCAAAGGATTGCCGACCTACGCCGCTGGTGGAGGTGTTGCGAAAACAGGTTCAACCAAAGCCGAGCGATTGATCTGCGGCCTGTGACTACACACTTGGAAAATGTTTAGTGTTGTCGTCGGCAAGGGATTGCCGACCTTATATCTCGATTCTGGATTCCACAAGAGGCAGAATCTCCGACTGATCATCGGACCCAGACGCTGGGCAAGACGTTGCCGACCTTGGGCCTGAAGCCCGCGCCGTAGATCGTCCCCCAGCGTCCCTTCCTCGCCATAGAGTTCGAACGGTATCGTAGGGCTGCCTTGGGCAACACCCTGGATGGATAAGGCTGAACCCGGCAGGAGCGGTTTCGATCGGTCAGCACTTTGCCCCATCGTCAACGCAGACCAAGGAGACCCTATGACATTCAGCCCCATCGGGATCGACATCGCCAAAGCCAAGTTCGACGCCGCCGCGCTACGCAACGGCAAGTACAAAACCAAGGTCTTCCAGAACACGCCCGAAGGGTTTAGGGCGTTTCTGGCCTGGCTGCAAGCCTTCCCGACGCCCCACGTGTGCCTGGAGGCCACCGGCCGCTATGGTGAGGGCTTGGCCCTGTTCCTGGTCGACCACGGCCTCGCCGTCAGCGTGGTCAACCCCGCCCAAATCCACGCCTTCGGCCAAGCCGAACTGAGCCGCACCAAGACCGATAAAAG
>NZ_JAFIBZ010000024.1:0-77834 GCF_017832375.1 Methylocaldum sp. RMAD-M
AATCCTTTGCCGAGCCGATAAGTCGGCAAGGGATTGCCGACCTACGTTCTTCCCGCCCGACACGAAGCCGTACACCGGGATGAAAAACGCTCTAGGATGCCTCCGGAGCACCAGCAAGCTCGCATCGAGCCCTCGTTTCACCCGGACTGTTCAACCGCCAATGCCTTACGAGCGAGATGATAAACGAGCAGAGGCAAAGGCATGCGCAGCCAATGGCCCCGAACATAAAGCATCCACCGGGCAATCCCCGTGAAACGGTCGGCGACTGTGGAATGCTTCGGCCGAAGCGCCCGTAAGAACAGCGCATCCATCAGGCTGAGCAATGGCCGCGCCGGCGATCCCACCGCAGCCTTGGCCTGAATCCGCGGAGGAATTCGCGTCCCCAGTATCTTCTCCGTATAACGAAAAGCGTAAAACAAAGGCCTGGCAAGACCGACCTCCACGGCTCGTTCCATCAGACGCTCCCAAAAGCTGTCGTCAGCGGCTGCGAAGTGCGTAAGCAGGGTATCGATATCGGCGAGGTCTCTAAATCCCGAATCCAGTTCGCCTTCCAAAAAAAGATGAGTAGCACTGTGCAGCACCATATCTTCGGGCGCAAGCACAAACAGCCTGTCATGTCCCGGCAACGGCGCTGCCGCAGCGAGCATTTTTTTCGAATCGGCCCGAATCCTGGAAGTAATCGGTGTAATAGCATGATGTACATCGATAACCGTACCACGCTTAATGTGCTGCATCGGTGGGATTTCGTGCATCCATTGGCGATAGTAGCGCTGGTCATAAGCATCATGATGCGTGCTTATCCAGCCATGCAGCATCAGCGCCGCTTCGACATCGGCCAATCGCTCGCGCGGCACCAGTATGTCGATGTCAGCAAACACACGCCCCCGTGCTGCCGGTAGGCCGGCCATTGCGTAGGCCGCCCCCTTGAGCAGGACGATTGGAGCCTGAGTTCTAGCCAGGGCCTTTCGGATTTGCTCGACCTCAATTTCCACGGCCTGGTTTTGCCGGCGTGCAACCAGGTGCGCAGAGATCAGATGTCTGCGGGGAGCCTCCGGGATTAGATCGAGCAAGCCATGGTCTTCGAGTCGGGCCGCTAACTTGGCGAGTACCTTTGCCGCCCTGCACTGGCGGATAACGATGTCCCAGTCGCCGAGAGAACAATCGATTAGAGTCTCGGTGCATGTCAGCGCCTTGGCGGCGGCGACATTCATCGGGCCTGACATAGCGGAGGCGCCTTCAAATCAGCAAATATCGAGATGGCATCATCCAGCTTACTATAGGTAAATTCATAACATTCAGCCTGATCGACTATGCCTATCAAAGCATCAAAGCCTATTGCACCCAGTAAGGTGTAATTAAATGAGTTTTCGGCGAGACGCACGACTGTCCGAGCCTTGGAGTGAGGCCGCAACCGAACGGCAGCATCGCGCTCGTAACGAGGAAAGATGACCCACGCAGGACAAGCCGTTTCGCGAGAACGGAGAATGCTGCCGACCGGCGCTTTCATGTGAGTTACTGTCCCTTTGCGGGTATCTTTTACTACCGGCCCAATCACTGCCGAAGGATTGAAATGGCGGATAATTTCGATCGAATCATTCTTGAGCCCGATCGGGCGGGGAATAGGCGTTATCCGAAGCGTTGCCGGATCGATAAGAGCCAATTCATCGGAAAGCAGCCTCCATCCGCGACTGACCAAAGCGGCGCAGAGTGTACTCTTGCCCGAACCCGGGGGAGCCGCCAAAATTGCCGCACATCCCTCCCGCTCAACGACCGCTGCATGAATCATCAGAAACCGATGGCAATGGTTCGCTATACACCAATTAAGCCCCCATTCGAACATGGGATAAGCTTGCTCGTAAGGCAAAGGCTTAAATGGAACCGTGCCGTCGAATTCAAAGCTGACCTGAGGGCGGAACCAGCGATACGCCGATCGAGGTCGCCGCAACGATACGTGGAAATCTGCAAACGCGCTTGAACCTGGTACCGGGTACTCGCTGTAGTAAAGCTGTAAGCCGGCTAAAACGCTAGGAATATCGGTATAGATTCGGACAACAAACGGAGCAAGTTCTAGAGTTACGCCCTTGTCCGAAAATTGCGCGGACAGGGTCTCGTCGAAGGAGTTAAAAGAGCTCAACTGGCAATTATTTCAATTAGGCCAAGACGCTGAAATTCTTCTAATGTGATGTCAAGAACTCGAATCAACTCCTGTTCGTCGAGATCACCTTTTGCGTTTATTCTGGCAAGAATGGTTGAAGTCTTAAGCGCCTTCTCAGCCTGCAGCATTTCTAGAATCTGAGCACTCAATTTCGGCACTGCGTAAGTGTTACAGCTGGCTGCATCGAATACCACGCATTCGTCCTGCCAAAGCGGCGACATCTTCAGGCGGACCGCCGAACAAAGAGTGACCACGCGTAAGGTCATGAAGATTAAAAGCAGTTTATACCAAACCCATCTAATCCTTAGACAAACCCCATGGTGCTTTGTAGATAAAAAATGATTTCCGCTACTCCCCATTTAACACCATTCGTGGGCTGATACTCCGTTAAAGGACCTTTCGCAAACATCTCTTTTGCTTGATCTACCGAAACTGGATACTTCGAATCGGCATTTGCGTTATAAATCGCCGCAATAATGAATTGGGCGAACTGGGCGGCTTGCGGATCGGGCTGCTTTTCCGGAAACGCCAAAAGTTCCCATACAGACGCAAGCCGAGTTTGATCTACAGTCCCGGCACCGTTTGTTGGTAAAACTGGTATAAAAGTAGTAGTGGCGCCAACATACACATCCACGGTTGTACCAAAACTGGATATCTTTGAAGCGGGAGGATTCGAGTCCGATGAAAAAAATGTGTCAAACGAAGGGACACCGCTCCCGGTACAGCCGATCGGATTTCCACTGCCGTCTTGTATCTGCAGTTGCGGTGCATCCAATCCACCTAGAGGCCATGAACCGAACGAAGCACACATCACCAAATAGGAAGGCGGTTTTCCATTGCAGGAATAAACCGGCTCCTCTGTTTGGGGACTGGTGTTTCCAGATGCATGCCGGGATGGAGTGGCACAAGCATTAGCCAACGGCGAATAACCAGAAAAGCTCATCAGGACAGGCGTGGTCAGACCAATTCTCGTCAAATTGCGCCGCGTTTGATCAATTTCCTTTTGCTGCGTTGATGACCGCAACTCAGACTGTTCTTCATGAAGCATATCTTTAGCCATTGTTAGTGCGAATTTGGGATTATCAAAAACTCTATTGCAACTTACGCGCCGATCACCCTAATAAATTGATTTCTTGGCAAAATTTGCTCACATACGCAACAATTTTGGCACATTTGTAAAACTTTCTGACATTTGCCAAGATTTGGAGCGAAAGTCAATCAAACTTTACTTCCCGGTAATCTAGTTTAACAGCTGAGTATCCGCCACCCGGACATATTTGCAACTTTCGATCAGAAGCGTGCGTTCGCGATTTAGCCAGGCTTGGAGAACAGCCGGTACGAAGATTTTATTCAACAGCGTCCTGCTACCCTATAACTCTCCCGACTTCGACACACAGAACGACCTTGCTTTCACATGTTTACGTAGTTCGGTCCCCCGCCCCCTTCTGGAGGCACCCAGTTGATGTTCTGTGCCGGATCCTTGATGTCGCACACTTTGCAGTGAACGCAGTTCTGCGCGTTGATCTGGAATCGGGCCGGCTGTCCCGGCGCCTCCACGATTTCATAAACCGCCGCCGGGCAATAACGCTGCGCCGGCTCGTCGTACAGCGGCAGATTCCGCTCGATCGGGATGGCCGGATCGGTCAGAACGAGATGGCAGGGCTGGTCTTCCTCGTGATTGGTGTTGGATAGATAGACCGAGGATAGTCTATCGAAGCTCAGCACGCCGTCGGGCTTCGAATAATCGATCTTACGACTGTCCGCGGCTCGATCCAACGAGGCGTGATCCGGAACGCGATTGTGCAGGGTAAACGGCAGCTTTCCCCGGAAAACATTCTGATCGATCCAAATGAACGCGCTTCCAACAAGCGTTCCGAATTTCGCCAACGCGGGACCGAAGTTCCGGCCCCGGAACAGCTCCTGATCGACCCACGATTGGCGATAACGGCCGCCCATATCCGGAATTCCGCCCGTTTCCAGCGCCTCGAACACCGCCTCCGCCGCCAGCATGCCGGTCTTCATGGCGGTATGATTGCCCTTGATCTTCACCGGGTTGAGAAAACCGGCATCGCAACCCGCCATCACGCCGCCCGGAAAAGACAGCTTCGGCACCGACTGCCAGCCGCCCTTGTTCACCGCGCGGGCGCCGTAGCCGATCCGGGTTCCGCCTTCGAGGAACCGGCGCACCACCGGATGGTGCTTCCAACGCTGCATTTCGCTGAAAGGATTCAAATAAGGATTACGGTAATTCAAGGCCACAATCAAACCGAGCGAAACCAATCCGTCCTCGCCGTGGTAAACGAAGCCGCCACCTTCGGTTTCGTTGTCCAAAGGCCAGCCTAAGGTGTGAACGACCCATCCGGGCCGATGACGCGACGGATCGATGCGCCAGATTTCCTTGATGCCGATGCCGTAATGCTGCGGATCGACGTCCCGCCGCAATTCGAAGCGCTCCATCAGCCGCTTGCCCAAATGCCCGCGGCAGCCTTCGGCAAAAATCGTGTAGGGCGCTCGCAGCTCCACGCCCGGCTGATAGTTCGGCTTCTTCGAACCGTCCCTGGCAATGCCCATGTCGCCCGTGACGACGCCGGCTACTGCGCCCGCGTCGTCATAAAGCACATCGGCCGCGGCGAACCCCGTGAATATCTCGGCGCCAAGGGCCTCGGCTTTTTCCGCCAGCCATCGGCACAAGCGGCCCAGGCTGATCACGTAATTGCCCTCGTTACGCATCGGCTTCGGCATCAGAAAGCCGGGCGCTTTGAACGAGCGCTTTTCGCTAAGGAGGTAATGCAATTCATCGTGTTCGACGGCCACGGTGACGGGCGCGCCCTGCCCTTTCCAGTCCGGGAAAAGTTCGTTCAGGGCGGTCGGCTCGAACACGGCGCCGGAAATGATGTGGGCGCCGACCTCCGCACCCTTTTCGACGACGCAGACCCGGAGCGACTTTCCGGCTTCATTGGCCAGCTGCATCAATCGGCAGGCGGCGGACAGTCCCGCGGGGCCGGCCCCCACGATGACGACATCGAACTCCAGACTCTCCCGATTCACGACTTATCCTTGGGCAGAGCATCGGCCAATGCCGGCAGCACCTCGAACAAGTCGCCCACCAGGCCGATATCCGCCACTTCGAAGATTGGCGCATCGGGGTCCTTATTGACGGCGACGATGGTCCCCGCATCCTTGATTCCCGCCAGATGCTGTATTGCGCCCGAAATACCGAAGGCGAGATAAAGCTCCGGCGCGATGATCTTGCCGGTCTGCCCCACCTGCAAGTCGTTCGGAACGAATCCGGCATCCACCGCCGCGCGGGAAGCGCTGACCGCCGCGCCCAGCCGATCCGCCAGGGCGTAGATCAAGTCGAAGTTTTCCTTGCTTGCCAGGCCGCGCCCGCCGGACACCACCACGCGGGCCGACTGGAGATCGGGACGCCCGCCGCCGGACGAACCTTCGACCCGGAGAAAACGCGTGTGGGTCGGGCAGTCGAAATCGAGGCTGATTTTTTCCACAGGCGCCGATCCTGTCTCGGCAACCGCCTTGAACGAAGCCGTACGCACGGTCGCGACGACGATGCCCGGCGGCGTTTCGATCGTTTCCAGCGCATTGCCCGCATAAATCGGCCGCTCGAAGACATTTCGGCCGAGCACCCGCATGATGTCGCTCACTTGCGGAACACCGAGCAGCGCCGCCGCGCGTGGCAGAACATCCTTGCCGAAGGTGGTCGCCGGCGCCAGCACATGGGTGTAGTCCTTGGCCAGCGCGGAAACTTGCGGCGCCAGAACCGCCGCCACGGGGTTCCGGTTGGCGGCATGTTCGACCAGCAACACCCGTGTCACGCCATTCAGCCGGGCCGCGGCTTCAGCCGGTTTGTTCTCCGCCTCGGCGAACACTGCCACATCGATCGTCTCCGGACCGAGAGCCAGCGCGCAGGCCACGGTTCTCGAAGTCGAAAGATTCAAGGTTTCGCCGTCGTGCTCGGCAATAACCAATACCTTGCTCATGACAACAGCCCTCGCTCGCGCAGCGCCGCTACCAGCTCGTCGACCGAAGCCACTTTCCGGCCGGCCTGGCGCTTTGGTGGCGGCGCGACTTTGAGCAGCCTGGCCTCCGGTACGAACTCGACGCCCAGGTCTTCCGGCGTAACCGTTTCGATCGGCAGGCGGCGCGCCTTCATGATATCCGGCAACTTGGGATAACGGGGAATATTGAGGCGAAGATCGGCGGAAATCACCGCGGGAAGGTCGACGGACAGATATTCGAGCCCGGCATCCACCTCGCGGGCGACGGTGGCGGACTTGTCATTCAACTCGATTTTGGAAGCAAAGGTCGCTTGGGGCCAGCCGAGCAGAGCCGCCAGCATCTGCGGAGTCTGGTTGCAGTCGTCGTCGATGGCCTGCTTGCCCATGAGGATCAAATCGGGATTTTCGCGCCGGGCAAGCCCGGCCAGGGCGCGTGCGGCATTGACGGGTTGAGGCGCTGCATCCAGGGGTATATGAATCGCCCGGTCCACACCGAGCGCCAAAGCGCTCCGCAGCTGCTCCTGGACCGCCTGCGGCCCGATCGAAACGGCCACGATTTGCGTCGCCTTGCCGGCCTCCTTAAGGCGAATCGCCTCTTCCAGGGCGATCTCGTCGAAGGGATTCATGCTCATCTTCACCCCATCCAGCATGACACCCGAGCCGTCCGGCTTCACCTGGATGCGCACGTTGTAATCCACCACGCGCTTTACACTCACCAATACCTTCATGCGCCACCTCGGATCGTCGGCGGGAGCGTATTCTTCGTCCCTAAGCCATATAATAACTTTATGACTCGAAAAAGCACTCTCTTCGACATGACGCCTCTCTCCCAAATCAGCTATATCGATTCGCCCAGCCAACTCCAAGATTTCTGCCGCGCCGTCAAGAACTCTCCATGGCTCGCCGTGGACACCGAGTTCCTGCGCGAGAAAACCTACTTTCCCAAATTCTGCCTGCTCCAGATCGCGACCGCCGACAAGGTCGCCTGCATCGATCCGCTCGCGCTCGAATCCTTGGAGCCGGTAGCGGATTTACTGTTCGATCCGGCCATCACCAAGGTTTTTCATGCCGGGCGACAGGATTTGGAAATCTTCTTTCATTTGTGGGGACGTTTGCCGACACCGATCTTCGATACCCAGATCGCGGCTCCCCTGATCGGCTTGCCCGAACAAATCAGCTATGCCGGACTGATTTCGGAACTGCTCGGAATAACCTTGGGCAAAGGACATGCGCGCACCGACTGGTCGCTCCGGCCCCTGGCCGATGCGCAATTGCGCTATGCGGCCGACGACGTCATCCATCTCGGAACCGCTTACCTGAAACTGTGCCAGCGACTGGAAGCCTTGGGCCGCCTGGACTGGCCGAAAGGCGATTTCGGCGCCCTGCTCGATCCGAAGCTTTACGAGAATGCGTCCGATCAAGCCTGGCAGCGTATCAGCGGACATTATCAGCTGAATGCGTCCCAGCTCGCCGTGCTGCAGGCGCTCGCGGCCTGGCGCGAGGACGACGCGCGCCAGCAGGATATTCCACGCAGTTGGCTGGTCAAGGACGAGGTTTTGTTCGATCTCGCACGGCTTCAGCCGACGAATGCCGACAAGTTCAAGCTGATCCGGGGACTGGAGGAACGGACGCTCAAGCGTTACGGCAGCCAATTGTGCCGGATCATCGACGAGGCGAAACATCGTCCGCCGCCGGCGGTTTCTCTCAGGCCGCGGCAGGCCAAAAAGACGCCCGAACAGGAAGCGCTGCTCGACGTATTGACCGCCGTAGTGCGTCTTCGGGCCGCCCAGCACACCCTGAACCCGGCGGTGCTCGCAGGCCGCAAGGACCTGGAACAACTGATGGATGACCCGGAGCAATCGAAACTGCTTCAGGGCTGGCGCAAGGCGATGGCCGGAGCGGAACTGGAAGCGCTCCTTCAGGGCGAACGGCAACTCAGAGTGATCAACGGCCGTTTACGGATGGAACCGCATGGATGACGCCCGCTATCCCGAACTGATCTCGGCGCTGCGGAACCCCGCCGCCTACGATCATCCCACGGAAGCCATCGAAATCCGGGAGACCCATATCTCCTGGGTTTTGCTGACCGCTCCACACGCCTACAAAATCAAGAAGCCGGTGGATTTCGGCTTCCTCGACTTCACCACCCTGGACAAGCGCCGCCGGTTTTGCGAAGAGGAACTCCGCCTCAATCGCCGGCTCGCGCCGGACTTGTATCTGGCCGTCGTCCCCATCGCCGGAGATCCCCGAAATCCGCGAATCGGCGGCAGCGGCACCCCCATCGAATTCGCCATCAAGATGCGCCGCTTCGACGAAGCGGCACTATTCGATCGTCTGTGTCAGGACGATCGCCTGTCGGCCGAACACATGGACAAGCTGGCCGAGACGCTGGCCCGATTCCACGCGAGCGTAAATCGCAGCACCATCGAAGACGCCCACGGACTCCCGGAACACATCTACGACGCCGCCGAACATAATTTCACCCACATCGAGCCCTTGCAGGACGATCCGGTCGACGTCGCCAAGCTGGAAGCCGTGCGCGCCTGGACGTCCGAGGCGTATTCGCGCTGCCGGGAGACCATGCTCGCCCGAAAAGCCGCCGGCTTCGTTCGCGAATGCCACGGCGATCTCCACCTCGGAAACATCGTGCTCATCGGCGACGAGCCCACGCCGTTCGACTGCATCGAATTCAGCGAAGACTTGCGCTGGATCGATGTGATGAGTGAGCTGGCCTTTCTGGTCATGGATCTGGAAGTCAAAGGCAAGCGGGATTTGGCTTTCCGGCTTCTAAACCGCTACCTGGAAGTTACCGGAGACTACCGTGGTCTCTCGCTCTTCCATTATTACCGCGTCTACCGCGCCATGGTTCGGGCCAAGATCGCCCAACTGACCCGCGCCTCTACCGGCGACACCGCGAAGCAGCAGGAGTTATTGGACCTGTACCGGCGCTATCTCGATTACGCATCCGGCCTCATCCGGCCTCAAAAACCGGCATTGCTCATCACCCACGGTTTCTCGGGCAGCGGCAAGTCCCACATCGCGGGCCAAATCGCCGAGCGCCTCCCGGCCATACGCCTGCGCTCCGACCTGGAACGAAAACGCCTGGCCGGCTTCGCCGAACACGCCAGCACCGCATCGACCCTCGACGCCGGCATCTACACCGCGGACATGACGCGCAGAACCTATAGCTATCTGCTGGATACCGCCGAAGATATCCTGAAATCCGGCCTCTCCGTCATCGTCGACGCCACGTTCCTAAAACACGAGCAGCGGGAAAGCCAGAAAATGCTGGCCGAACGGCTCGGCGCATCATTCCTGATCCTCGACTGCCAGGCACCGATCGCCACACTGAAAAGCCGCATCGAATCCCGCGCTCTGCTGGGCCGCGACCCCTCTGAAGCCGATCTGTCGGTACTAGACCGTCAGCTTGCGGCGCATGATGAATTAACCGAAGAAGAGCAGCGCGATGCGCTGATGATCGAGACCAGCGGAGCGGTTTCTGTTGACGAACTCGTTAAGAAGATCAGCCTGAGCACGAGTCGGCCCGCCAGTTAAGGACTTTCTAACGAAACGGAATGGTTCGATTGGCAGCGACGGACGAAAGCTAACAGTGTCGCCCGGCTTGCTGCCCCTCTGTCGTCCGGATAAAGCAAGGTGCATTTGCTATTCTGTTTCGGGTGCTTTTGAACGGCTGAATTCGTTTATTTGCAGCTATTCGCGAGTACCTTTTCGGGTTGAGTCCGTCAAGGTGGTGTAAATTCCGAGGGTGAACTCCGGCTCAGGAATCGTTGTTTAGGCAGCAGGGAGTGAAGTCAACTCCTCTGTGGCTGCTGGGTTATCCGCCATCGTATGCTGGGGCAGATAACGGTGTTGCAGCTGCCATTCTTCGTTCTGTTCCATGAGCACCGCGCCGATCAGGCGGCGGATGCTGGCCTCATTCGGGAAAATGCCCACCCCATTGGCCCGCCGTTTCACTTCCTTATTCAACCGCTCCAGAGTATTCGTGGAGTGGATTTTCACCCGGTGAGCCGCCGGGAAGTTCAGGTGCGCCAGCACATCGGTTTCCGCTTGATCCATCAGTTCCGCCGCTTTCGGGAAGCGCGGCCGGAGTTGATCCGCGACCTGTCGCCACGCCTTCTGGGCACTCTCGACGGCGGGCTGGACGAAGACCTGCCGCACCAGGGTACCAACCAACGATTGGCTGGTCTTGGGCACACAGGCTAGGAGATTGCGCAGGAAGTGAACCCGGCACCGCTGCCAACTGGCCGAGAACACCTGCTCAATGGCCGCCTTCAACCCCTCTTAGGGCTAGGAGATGACCAGTTGGACCCCGGCCAAGCCCCGTCGCCTAAGACTCCTGAGGAAGTCCACCCAGAACACCCGGGCCTCCGACTCGCCCAGGCCCAACCCGAGAATCTCGCGCCGTCCGTCCTGGTTCACGCCACAGGCGATTATGGCCGCCACCGACACCACCCGACCACCTTGCCGAACCTTGAGGTAAGTCGCATCCAGCCACAGATACCGCCACTCGCCCTCAATGGGCCGGGTCAGAAAGGACTCCACCCGCGCGTCGATGTCCCGGCACAAAGCCGAGACTTGGCTCTTGGAGATGCCCGTCATGCCCAGCGCCTGCACCAAATCATCCACCTTGCGGGTCGATATCCCGCCAATCCACGCCTCCTGAATCACCGCTACCAGGGCCTGCTCGGTCAGTCGTCGCGGCTCCAGAAATGACGGAAAATAGGTTCCACTCCGGAGTTTCGGCACCTTCAACTCCAGCGTGCCCAGGCGCGTATGCAGCGATCGCTCCCGATAGCCATTGCGATAGGCTTGCCGGTCTTCGGTCCGCTCGTGCCGCTCGGCCTGAATGCGATTCGACACCTCGAAGTCCATCAACCGCTCCAGAATCCGTTCCGTCAGAGTGCGCAAAAAATCCTCTCCGCCCTGTTGCCCCAACCACTCCACCAATGCCATACTCTCTTTGGCCATCGCCTGCTCCAAGGTTTCGGTTGTTACTCGTCATCTCAACCTTACCGGAGTTCGCGATGGCCTCCCATCTCTTTCCCTCGATTTACACCACTTCCGTGGACTCTACCACTCACTACCAACGCTTGAGCAATCTATCAATGCTGTATGCCCCGGAACGACACGAGCCGTTGCACCATCTCGCATGGGATGAAAGCGTTGCGTTGTCTGCTATCGAGCGCATTGTGCGAGACGTCGAGGCGCGGTACTCGGAGGATATGTACTGGCAACTGCATCCAGCAGATCGACAAGGGGATAGAGATACCCGGGCGTACGAGACTGCGCTATACGACGGCGCATGCGGGGTTTTCTGGGCATTGGAGTACCTGCAGACGGTTGGTGCGGTTCGTCTGTCCAGAAATTATTTAACCGGGCTGCCTGAACTCTTGTCGCGAAACCGCAAGCAGCTTGGAGATGCCGCGGAGCGCAATCGAGCTTCCTTTCTCCTCGGTGACACGCCGATTCAAATGCTTGCCTTCGGTCAGCAGCCAACACACGAACTTGGAACGGTCCTTGACGCGTTGGTTGCGAGCAACACCGAACATCCTGCACGCGAGTTGATGATGGGCTCCCCGGGTACGATGCTTGCGGCCTTGTTCCTGCACGAACGCACTGGCGAGCAGCGTTGGTCGAATTTGTTCCAAGTCACCGCAGAACGACTATGGGCACAACTTGAGTGGTCTCCGCAGTATCAGTGCTCCTATTGGGCGCAACACTTTGACCGCAATCCATCGACGTACCTTGGTGCTATCCATGGCTTCGTAGCCACAGCTCTGCCTTTGATTCGCGGGAGACATCTTCTTGGTACGGAGAGGTGGGACGCATGGGAGGCCTGCATCACCAACACCGTCCAGCACACCGTCGATCGCGATGGGGACCATGCCAACTGGCGCCCGCAGCTTGATCACACGCCGGATGCGAGCAAGAAGCTGTTGCAGTTCTGTCACGGCGCTCCAGGCTTTGTCATCTGTCTTGCCGGCATGCCAAGCTCTGCGCTTGATGAATTGTTGCTCGCTGCCGGTGAGACAATCTGGTCTGCTGGTCCACTAGTGAAGGGTTCGAATCTGTGCCACGGCACGGCAGGGAACGCCTATGCGTTCCTGAAGCTGTATCGGCGAACCCAAGACTTGATTTGGCTACAGCGTGCACGCGCATTCGCGATGCACGGCATCACTCAAGCAAGGGAAGAAGCCGCGCGCTACCGTCAGCATCGCTACTCCCTTTGGACAGGCGATCTGGGGCTGGCAGTCTTTCTCTGGGATTGCATTGTTGCTGAGGCAAGGTTCCCTACCCTGGATGTGTTCTATGCCCAGCACGGCGAGGCCTAACGAGTCAATTTGATCCCGTTCGTGCGCCTTCGACAGGCTCAGGAGAACACTCGACAGGCCGGTCCCGAGCCTGTCGAAGGACTTAATCAGAGCTTGCTTGATGTCGTTGGGACGCGTGGCTTACCTCCGTGTACAGGCGTCTTGCAGTCACGAGCGTCAGCGGCTCGACCCCGGCACGACGTAGTTCCGCTGAATGATCTTGATTGCGTCGCCTCGGGGACCATGTCCTCGGAGCCGCTGGGCCAACGGGCTCGTCGGCAAAGGATTGCCGACCTACATGCTGACCCCGTTGAAATCACCGTCTACGAAGGGGTCATCTACGAAGGGGTCAGGCTTTTCTACGAAGGGGTCAGGCTTTTTTTGTTTACTTTCGATTCCAACACGCCCCGACTATTCCACCCCGTATCCCCCGACGGTTCGCAATCCCAAATGCTCGACAAACGGAATGAAGTCTCGATCGGAAAACAGCTGGGCGTGTCCCTTTTCGATGCGGAATGTAGCGATGATGACGTCGGCGGTTTTGCGGGTGGTGATGCCCCGTTTTCTGAGTGCCCGATAATTCTCCACGTTTTTGTGCGCCTGTTCGGTGCCGAGCAAGTCATAAACGGTTAGCGACATCAGCAACCGTTTAGCCGTTCGGAAATGCCATCCTGGCGAAATCCTTGCAAGACCTCGGTTGGATCAAGTCGCCGATCGCCAGCGGTTCCACGCCGAGCAGTTCGTCGAGTATGGCAGTTTGGGGCGTGTCGATGCCGTTGAAGGAGGGCACACCGGGGTCAGATCTCACATTCCAACATTTCAGCACTATGGGATGGTCGGACACCGACTTCAGGGGCGCTATAAGGCGATATTGGTTCAGAAGGACACCTACTTGATACGGGTTGGCTGCTCAGCCAGTTTGGGCGGGAACGCAAGAGCGCGATCAAGTCCTGCCGTCGATTCGTAATGGACGGCAGAGGGCTGCCCAGTCCACTGGATCAGACCCACCATCAATTGCTATTGGGCGATAATGCGTTCGTCGAGCGATACCGGCAGAACAAAAGCCCGAAGAACTCCGGGCTCCAAAGCGCATCGGCGGTTTATCGCCCTGCCCCTTGACGACTATCGGCAACGCTATCCGGACAGGAATGAGGCATTGGCGCGGGCCTATCTATCCGGCGCTTACACTATGTCGGAGATCGGCACTCATCCAGGCGTTCACTGTAGGAAGCTCTGAACAAGTGGATTCCGTTCATGCCCTTCGACTTAGCTCAGGACAGGCCTGTCGACGGACTTAATCAGAGCTTCCTTAACTGGATTCAGGAGAAAACCGGTATCGATGCGGCCAGCGAGGTCCACTCCTCTCGGGGGCTCCTCGTTCACGTCTTCGGTCGCCTAGCGGCCGCCATCTTCTTATTGAACGTCTTACCGCAAAGCGCTTAATTTGCATTAAAGCGCGACCCGCCGGGACGCTGGCCGTTTACAGGTATTGCTTTACATTCGGCTCCGGCGCTTTGCTCAGGTTCTGTTGTCCGGTGCGCCGCTTAGCTAGACGTTGGGCATCTTGCAGCGGTGTCCTCGCGCCATTGACATTATGTAGCCGAGCGGCTACGGTTAGCCCATGATCGAAATCCGCAAGACAGACGTCTTCGCTCAGTGGCTCGATGGCCTGCGAGACATCCAAGCGAGAGCGCGTGTTCAAGCCAGAATTGAACGGCTCGCCGCCGGTAACTCTGGCGACGTTGAGCCCGTCGGCGAAGGTGTGTCGGAGTTGCGGATTAACTACGGTCCCGGTTACCGGGTCTATTTCAAAAAGCGGGGGCGAGAGCTCATCATTCTCTTGGCCGGTGGTGATAAGAGCACCCAAGCCAAGGACATCAAGGCCGCATTGCGTCTCGCTCGTAATCTTTCGGAGTAATTGCTATGGCCAAGACTACTACCACTCGCTATGACGTTGCTGAACACCTCAGAACCCCAGAGGAAATGGCCGCCTACCTTGAAGCTTGTCTGCAAGAAGCGAACGGAGACGCCGCCTTCATCGCAAAGGCCCTTGGCGACATCGCCCGTGCCAAAGGTATGGCGCAAGTTGCTCGGGATGCGGGACTTTCTCGGGAAAGCCTCTACAAGGCTCTCTCCGGCGAACGTAGCCCAGGTTTCGATACCATCCTCAAGGTCATTAGCGCCCTCGGGCTTAAGCTCCATGCCGAAGCCAACCATAGTTGAAAAGGTATCCAACCCATCGTTCGGGCAGTGAAAGGGTTAGGCTTTTGTTATTTGCTTCCGACTTCAATACGCCCCAGCTATTCGACCCCGTATCTCCCGACCGTTCGCAATCCCAAGTGCTCGACAAACGAAACGAAATCTCGATCGGAAAACAGCAGGGCGTGTCCGTTTATCTATGCAAAATGTAGCGATGATGACGTCGGCGGTTTTGCGAATGGTGATGCCCCGTTTTTTGAGTACCTGTTCGGTGCCGAGCAACTCATAGACGGTTAGCGACATCAGCAGCCGCTTAGCCGTTCGGAAATCGCCATCTTTGCGGAAGCCCTGCAAGACCTCGGTTAGAATCAAGCCGCCGATGGCCAGCGGTTCCACGCCGAGCAGTTCGTCGAGTATGGCGGTTTGGGGCGTGTCGCTGCCGTTGAAATAATCGATCCAGACGCTGGAATCGACCACGATCACCCGTCGGTTCTCATAGCGTCAAGGTCGCCTTCCCATTTGAGCTTTCCTTTGAACGCTTTGATCTGTTCCTGTTTTTCAAGCGGACGAGTGTCTTGAATCCAAGCTCTACCACCTCCCGTTTGGTTTTAAAGGCCGGTGGATTTCAGAGCTTCGTTCATTAGCTCGTCATCGATGACGATATTGGTTCGCATGCCTGATTCCGATGTGTGTCAAATATGGTCATTTTACACATTTCAAAGCTGCCCAATTCGGCAGGCAAGCCAAAGATGTGGGATAGGCATCTATCGCGGTCAGTCTTCACATTCCAACATTTAAAGAACCGTTCTCGTCGGGATCACCGTCTAGACCATTTTCATACCTGCTGTACGGGCACTCGCGAGTAGGTCGGGAATCCTTTCCAATCGCAAACGGTCGCTTTAGTCGCGACCCTTCCAATCGCAAACGGCCGTCCTGGGAGCGCCAGGACGCCCCTTCCAATCGCAAACGGCCGTCCTGGGATGACCGTTTGCGATTGGAGCGCCGAAGCCGCCCTTCCCGACGGTGCACAGTTGGGCCAACGTTTTCGTCGGCAAAGGATTGCCGACCTACAAATGCTGAGCCCGTTGAAATCACCGTCTATCGCCTGCCAAGGCCAGCCTTGATATCTATCCCGAGAGAGAAGGCACTCGGCGCGTCAGCCGTATAGTCGGGCGTGATCGGCACGATGGTGATGTACCCTCGCGTATACCACGTGGTGTCGGCGCCGGGCACCTCGGGCGTTTCGTCGGGGACAATCTTCGTGATCCCGCCCCGGAGCGTGGTTCCGACCGGTACATCGGCGCAGGGCTCACGACAGCCGATGTTGATGGTGACCGTATCGGCGCCATAGCTCACCACCAGATCGTCCGCAAAGGTGACCGTGCGACCCTGCCGTGTAACGACGACGCCGGCGGGCTCGGGTAACGGCGGGTAGTTGATGTTGAGACCTATCCCCCGTGGCAGCAGGCCCTTTTCGCCCTCCAGAGAGCCGGCCTTGCGTTCGAGGCGGGCAATGACGGCAACGAGAAAGTCCGCCACCTGCGCGAAATGGGCCTCGTTCGCTGTCTTGCAATCCGGTGTGGACTCGCCGCACAACGGATCGGTGCTGATCGCGATGGCGGGGACAGCGCCGTTGAGCATGGGGGATAGCGCGGCAATGGCGGCACCGACCGTACCCGAAAACTGGGTGGCGGCGCCGATATTGGCGCCCACGTTGATGCCGGACACCAGCAAGTCGGGCAACCGGCCGGTGCTTTGCCGGGCGATGTCGATGGCAACGAGCGCGCTGGTCGCCGGTTCGGCTCCTTCCGTCCCGTCGCCGATCGCAACGGAATACTCGAGCGCGCCCTCGTCGTCGCGTCGCTTGGTAATCCGGAGGTCAGTCAGGTTGATCGCCGCACTGCTGCCGCTTTGCTCATTGAGCGGGCCGGCGAGGATCACGGTGTGACCGGCGGCCGCCAGCGCCCGCTTGGCGGCTTGGATCCCGATGGCGTCCCAGCCGTCGTCGTCGCTGAGGGCGATGGTGAGTGCCCGGACGCCGGGCGAGGATACGAGCAACAAGGCGGCGAGTGCCGCGGCGACGATGCCTCGGTGCTTGAGGAAGCTCTGATCAAGTGGATTCCGTTCGTGGCTCGACAAGCCTGTCCTGAGCCTGTCGAAGGACTTAATCAGAGCTTCCTTGAGGTCGTTGGGACGCATGGTTTACCTCCGTGTATGGGCATCTTGCAGCCACAAGCGTCCACGGGGCCTTTCTGCGTTTCCGCGGGCGCTCGCAGCGGCACACTTCCTCAGCGGCTCGACGGCCGCGCCTTGCCATCGAAGATGATGACCAATGGCGTCAGCGTCTGCCTGGAATCGGCGCCGCGGGCCGTACCCGGAACAACGTAGTTCCGCTCGATGAACGCGACTGTCTCGCCTTTCGGAATCATCTCCTCCGTGATTTCAAAGCAGTGGGAGAGCCCCGAGCAGTCGCGCGCGAAGTACTGGACGTAAAACCGGTCGGTGTTGTCGACCGTTCCAGAAAACGCCGACGCGCTCCCCGCGAGATCTTCGTCGAAAACGTTCCCGATGCCCTGGAGAACCGACGAACGATTGAGTGCGATGGCCGAGTACGTCGCGTTTCCCGTAGCCGTTTTGAGAGTCCCCACGACGGCCAGCACCTGGCCCGAATCGATGCTCGAACGAGGACTGAGCCGCCAGTCTTCGTCCTGGTTATCGCCGAGGCAGTTCATGGGGCGTTCGAGGCAGTGTTGCCCGATGAGATCCACGGTCAGTTCCAGAGCCTGGAACGGCTGTTCGGGAGCGGAAGTCTGCCCCCAGTGCTTCTTGACCGCCTCGATCAGAGCCGCGAATTCACTTTGGAGCCCCAGCTCGGAGCGGGCGGTCCGCTCATCGTAATCGGGTTTGGGATAGGGTTCGGTCGGACGCGCCGTGTTCGTGTCCCTCACCCGGAGCACGGCCAGGGGAAGCTGCCGACGCCACTCATCACCCGCCTCCTCGTCCTCCGGACGCGTATAGCGGATCGTGATCCACAGGTCGTCCGCCTCGGGCCCGAGCCCTGCTCGGAAAATCTCCGTTGACACGGGGGTAGTAAACACCTGATTGCGATCGGGGACGCCCGCCCGCAGGAGCGCCTCGGTCACTTCCCGCTCCATCACCGCGTCCGGCGTGACGATGAAGAAGCGCTGCTGGTTAAAGGCCGCGCCGGACTGCCGCTCGATGACGACGTTATTAATGCTGTTGCCGAAGGTCGCGGACATCACCGAGCGGGAAGGGTTCGGCGACGGGGCGAAGAGCAGTTCCCCCAGGAAGGGGTCCGTGACCGACTGGAAGACTATATTCGCGGGGTCGATGCGCCCTTCGCGCGTGAAAACGTAGGTGTGCATCCCGAAGTATTTCGCGGGCGGCGGAAGCTGCGCCAGCACGACCAGCGCCTCGCGCTCATCGAGGCGGTATGTCCACCAGGTGTCGTCCGGCGTCGGCCCGAGCAGATCCTTGATGTGTTCGTCCACGAACTCGTCCGGCCAGAGCGGAACGGCGGGAATAACGTACGGTGACGCCGGATTGTTCCCGAGGCAGTTTCCAATCACGGCGATCGTGAACTGGCAATCCTCGATCGTGAACAGGTCCCAGAAGCCGCGTGTGACCTCGTAGCCTTTCGCCTCGAGGTCGGCTTGAAGATTCTGGACCTTCCGCTCCAGCGACTCGGGGAGCTGATTGTCGTTGCTCGAACCGTTGTTCCAGCCGTTCGCCGCGGACGCAAATCCGATCATCGCCGCGAGCGTGAAGTAAAGCGTGTGGGTTCTCATAAGTCCTCCTGACCGACCATCCTGTTGTCCTTAAGGAAGCTCGGATTAAGTCCTTCGACAGGCCTGTCCTGAGCCTGTCGAAGGGTCATGAACGGAATCCGCTTGCTCAGAGGCCCCTTTAACGGCTCGACGGCCGTTTCGCCCCGTCGAAGACGATGAGCGTCGGGTTCACGAGCTGCTTGGGGTCAGGACCTCGGGTCGACCCCGGCACGACGTAGTTCCGCTGAATGATTTTGATTGCGTCGCCTGGGGGGACCATTTCCTCGGTGATTTCGCGGCAATTCGGAAGGTTCCCGCAGTCGCGTGCGAAGTAGTAGACGTAGAGCTTGTCGGTGTTGCCGACCGTCTCCGAGAAGGCGGACGCGCTCCCCTTGAGATCGGGATCCGAGACGTTCGTGACGCCCACCAGAGCCGGGATCCGGTTGGGCGCCAGACTCGTGTACGTGGCGTTGCCGGTGGCGGTGCCGAGGGTGCCCGCGACGGCGAGGACTTCGCCCGAGTCGATGCTCTCCGTCGGGCTGATCTGGTAGTCTGCGTCCTGGGTATCGCCGAGGCAGTTCATGGGGCGCCGAACGCAATGCTCGCCGATAAGGTCCACCTTGAGCAGCAGGCTTTCGAACGGCCCGTCCTTGGCGTCGGGCTGTCCCCAGTGCTGCTTGACCGCCTCGACCAGATTCTCGACATTACCCTCGAACCCGAGCTCGGACTTGGCGATCCTCTCGTCCCGGACAGGTTTTGGGTAGGGCTCGGTCGGACGCGCCGTGTTCGTGTCCCTCACGCGGAGAATGGCGAGCGGGCGCTTCTGGCGCCACTCATCGCCGGCCGCCTCGTCTTCCGGCAGCGAATAACGCATCACGGTCATCAGGTCGTCCGCCTTTGAGCCGAACCCCAGCCGGCCGAGGTCCGTCGACACGGGCTCGACGAACACCTGGTTGCGATCCGGTACGCCCGCCCGCAGCAGCGCCTCGGTGAGCGCACGCTCCATCACCGCGTCCGGTGTGATGATGAAGAAGCGCTGCTGGTTGAACGCCGCGTCGGATTGCCGCTCGATGACGACGTTGTTGTTGCTGTTGCCGATGCTGGAGAACACCAGCGCACGGGACGGATTCGGCGACATCATGAAGAGGATGCTCTGCATGAAAGGATCATCGGCCACGGACTGGTAGATTTCATCCGTGGTGTCGATCTCCCCTTCGCGCGTAAAGATGTACGTCTGTATCCCGAAGTACCTTCCGGGCGGCGGAAGCTGCGCCAGCACGACCAGCGCCTCGCGCTGGTCAAGCCGGTACGTCCACCAGGTGTCGCCCGGCGTCGGCCCGAGCAAGTCCCTCATGTTCTGGTCCACGAACTCGTCCGGCCAGAGCGGAACGGAAGGGATGAGATAGGGCGCCGCCGGGTTGTTGCCGAGGCAGTTTCCGATGGTCTCGAGCGCGAACTTGCAGTCTTCGATCCTGAACAGGTTCCAGGCTCCCCGAGCGACCTCGTAGCCTTTCGCCTCCAGGTCGGTCCGGAGATTCCGGACCTTCTGCTCCAGCGACTCGGGGAGCTGATTGTCGTTACTCGATCCGTTGTTCTCACTGTTCGCCGCGGACGCAAATGCAATCATCGCCGCGAACGCGAAGCAAAGCATGTGGGTTCTCATGAGTCCTCCTGACCGACCTAGTGTCCTGAGTGAAACGAATGCGGCAAAGCGCCCCATGTTGCGGAAATGGATCAGAGCAGAAGCGCCTTGCATCAAAAAATTTTCATGCCGTCATAATCTGCTAGATTGCAAGGCTCGGCATTTGTTCCGCTTCCATGGATGAGGTCGGGTCTTGCAATCATGCCTCGACCTGACAAAAACGGAGGACTGCGTCAGTTCTTTACGTCATAGCCGAGATACACGGGCTAACAGGCAATGCCGTTACGTTAAGCCGAAGAACGCCCCCCGGCACGGAACCGTTTATGCGATTGGAATGCCGGGGTCCAGAGGACATGGATGGCAGCGCACCAATCGCGAATGATGCGCTTCACCTTCGTTCAGCACATCCTACGAGCCCGTAGGATGCGCTGAGGTACGACAAATCGGCAGGAAAGCCGATTTGCACGCAAAGCGCCCGAAGGGGACGGCACATGAACGTGCCGTATGACAAATTGGCCGGAAAGCCGATTTATACGGCGGAGCCGCCCGCAGGTCATGCGCACAGCCCGGCGTCCCGCCGGCGTCGTCATAACGACTTCAGATACTCGACTAGATCGCGTTTTTCCTGATTGCTCAGTCCTAAATCGAAGCGTGCGTCGTAACTGTCCACCACGTCCAGCAAGGTTTTGAACCGACCGTCGTGGTAAAAACGCCCTTTGTTCTCCGGACGCATGAAAAGGCCGCGTTCACGCACGAAAATCCCGGCCAGGTTCATCGTCTTGTAAGCGTCTCCGGGAGCACGATTCGCCTGAAAACCGTCGATCCTCATCTCGTCGGGTGTATGCAGGTTCCAGCCCGGCTCGGTCCACAGCGGCTCGACATGGCAACTCCCGCACTTGGCTTTGCCGCCGAACAGTTCGCTCCCCCGTTCGGCCGCCCCTGCATCGAAGTCCACGCCGGCTTTCGGCTTGGGTGCGGGCAGAGCCAGCTGAAAGAAATGGAGCGCCGGCAGCTTGGGAGTAACCTGATCCTCTTTCGGATCGACGGATATGTGGCCGAATTCTTTCGCGGCAGCGATCGGAAACTTATCGGCGTCATCCAGCCGGGGATCGAAGAAGGTACCGACCCCGCGCAGTTCCAATACCGCCACGAATGCATTCCAGTAGGTCACCGTACCCCAGTCGCCGGTCCAGGCGTGCTGATTGTAGCCGGCAAGCCCAAAGGCGTCGGGAATGAGCGTGGCAGCCGGCTTGCCTTCCGGGGTGAACGCCTTGCCGTCGAGGAGGAGTTGCGCATCGAACTTGCCGGGTCCCCAACTCTGTAGCACGTCGCGGACTTGGGAGTCGGTAATGTCGGGGTGAACGATTCTCAGCAAATCGACGATTGGTTGCAGGTTCGGAGCGAGGGCGATGATGGCCCCGACGTTGAGATCGTGATTCGCCCAGCCGTCCAAGCGCTCGCCGACGCCCGGAGCGAGCGAGTCATTCACGGTGGAGTGACAAAGGGCGCAGGTGAGACCCACGGATTTGAGCGAACCGTCGGAATTGAACGTGCCTTTGACGCCCAATACGGCGTCCTGCTTGATCAGGGCCAGCGTAACCGCGACGTCGCTCAAATCGACCGCCCCCTGCTCGAGTTGCTGGACGACTGATCCCGGCAGCGCCTCTACGTCGACCTTTAGCCCCAAGTCCAGGGCTTGTTGCGGTGTCAGTCCATTACCGATTCCGCCGAAGCGTTCCCCTTCGATGGCTTTATGCAATTGAAGCGCATCACTCCAGAATTGCTCGTCGCCAAAACTATCGAAGCGAAAAATTTCCCGTCCTTGGGTAACCATCTGCGCGGCATTTTGGACAATTCGGTCGCGCTCCAATTGGGAAGCCGTGTTGGCCTCTGTTGATTTGCCGGTTCTGTGGGAATCATTGGCAAACGCCGCCAAGCTGAGCAAAAACCCCGCAAGTGACAGAAATAACGGGGTGATTGTCCGGGTGATAAGGCTGACTCTATCCATAAGTCTTTCCTCACTATTCCAGTATGAGTTTCCTGCTCATGAACGCGGCGGGCGTTTGTTATCGCTTCGGCACGAGGAGCGATTTTCGACAAACGCCCCTGGCTCTCGTGAAACGCTTAAGTAGCGAACCCGATGCCGCCATGGGTTTGGAGCGGGGGAGGCAGAAAAGCCCGATTACCCGATTCGGGCCTGTATAAAAGGAGACTCGGAATAGGTCGATTTTGTTCACAACTAGACACGCCCGGCACAAACGGCAGCGACGCCTGACCATCCGCCCGGCCCTGTCGCGAAGTTTCGAGGGCCGCCGGGATAGGCACCCTGTCGTGATCGAAAGGTTGGCGGATTGATGCAATACCGATCGGGAGTGTACGGATTGATGTGCGAACGCTTCTTATGGCGAGCGGGGCATGGCACGGGATTGATTCACGACAAGCGACCGATCGCTTGAAGAGATGCGCACCAAGACCTTCGAGAAACTCAAGGGGAAGGGGCCGCTTGTCATTTATGGCCGATGTATAGCCATCGCATGACCGTGCTCAGCCAGCGACAGGCCGCTTGTGCCCCGCATCGCCTCAATGCCAGCCGCCGTAGCGTTTTGTCGGATCGCCGCGGAAGCCGGAGGTGGTCTTGTCTTCCTCGGGAACGGTACTGCTCATCATCGCGGCCGCCATCAGGTTTTTCCGGGTATAGCCGCCCAGCGACTTGGCTTTTTCGGCGATGGCCGTGGTCTTGGGATTGATGTTGTATTGGCTCTCGAACGAGTCCACGATGGCCACTATGAGCGGCTCCGATCCTTCACGATACGCTTTCAGCAGGATCGGCAATGCGGTGCCGGCCGGAATGACGATGGAAAAGCGGTTGCTGCCTTCCAAGGATGTTTCCGCAATGGTGTTGCCTTTTTCGTCGGTGGCCACCACTTTTCCTTGGATGACGGGTTCCTTCTCGTCGTTTACCGTACCTCGCAGGGTCTGCTCTTTTTCGAATTTCTGCTCTTCCTGGAATTTTTGCGGCAGCCCCTGGAACATTTCAGCGGGTTTGTCCGACTCCCCGCATCCCGCTAGGAACACCGCCCCCGCAAGCACAATTGACGCGGTTTTGGGAAGTCTCTTCATCTTTGAAACCAGTTCATGCACAGCCATGGAAACCTCGGATCTTGCATGTGAATGAATAGAGCTATTGCTCGGACAGCTCAATCGGAATGGTATTTTTCAACCATTCTCTAGTTTTCTCTTATTAATCAAACGGTTGCCTGACTCGTCCGACGACATGAATCGGCATTAGATTCAGAGGCCATAGCATACACCAGAATCCATAGCAAACGAGTCAGGAATTCATTCGCCTGCCCGGCTGAGTACGTCTTGGCGTCTTTGGAATCCCCGTCTTCGCAAAAGAGTCCACCCAGTCTCCCACCTGGTTTTCCGTTTAGCACATTACGCTAAAGCCAATGCGTCCTATACGAATCGTCGCAGGCGCTGGATAGTGCTCCCTATCCGGCGACTCATTGTTTCCGAAAATGATTCGATACGGCTGCAGGCCTTGAAATTGCGGTGTTCAAGCCTCTGCACGGTGAATCCCGCGAAGTTTTCCGGCGCGCCTTCCTGTTTCCAACAGCCTGGGCAATGGCGAAAATGGAAAACATCAATACTTGCTCTTTGGAGGTCCCTGAGCATGGACATCATTCTGGACGGGCCGAGTCAACCGCCGCTTTCCTGCGGAAAACCCAAGTACCTCGTGATCCTGCTGCATGGTGCGGCATCGAATGGCGATGAGATCATCGAACTGGCGCTTGATTGGGCTCCCACCTTGAACAAAGCGGAATTCCTGGCGCCCAACGCACCCTGGCTTAGCGATGGGGAAAGCAATCGGCGCCAGTGGACTTGCCCGACCGACAACGCTCAACACTCGGGCGCTGGGCTGGACGAAGCCGCTGAACGTCTTCAGGTGTTTCTCGACGCTGTCCTCGCCAAACGGCGGCTGGAAGACAGCCAGCTCGCGTTGGTCGGTTTTGCCCAAGGCGCGGCTCTCGCGCTTCGCGCCGGCCTGATGCGGGCCAAGCCGCCGGGCGCGATCGTCGCTGTCGCCGGCGGCATCGATGAAGACCCTATCGAGCGCAATATGATTCGATCCAGTCCGCCGGTGTTATTGGTTGAGGCGGATGTGGAGGCCGGCGCCGGCGCGGTGGGCTTGAATCAGGCCCAGCACCAATTGGCCAAGTGGGGAATCCCTATACAAAGGTTGGCTAAACCCGGAAGTTATCACGGCCTCGACGATGACGGGGTGAGCATCATTGCCGATTACCTTCACCGAGCCTTGGTCAAGCCTAGCGCCGACTAGGCGCATATATCGATCTGCTCTTGGGATGGTAGCTCAAAGGATCTCGCGCCTCGGACTCCATGCGACTCGGCCTGCTAACAATGCAGCTGGTAAGCCCAAGGAGCCCCGAATCCATGACAGCCGAGAACCGGTAACCGCATGGGCCACCTCACTGCTTGTGTACTGGCGCGACGTAGCACGGGCATTCACTTTTGATTAATCGAAAAGCCAGGAGATTCAACGTGTCGCAATCGCAATCCGTAATCCTTAACCGCCCCGACGTGCCCACGCGCGAAGCGCTTCAGGAGGCCATCAAGGGGCTCAAGTTCAAGCTCTCCGTCGATGAGTCCTACGCTCCGTTCGAAAGCTCTGGCTATTTGCCCTGTACCATCAATGGCGAAGACAGTGGAGTCAATATCCGTTTCGATGCTTTGGAGCCTTATCTGGCCCGATTCCCCAACCTGCAGGCGCAGGCCGGCCAGCGCGACACCCTAATCACCTTGCGCTCGGAAGGCGATCCCCGTGAGGACGTGTGCGTGCTTATGATCGCAGCCGCCTTGGCGCAGAACTTTGATGCCATCGTCCATAATCCGAAGAAGGATGTACTATCCCCTGCGGAGAAGCTTATCAGTCAGGCGCGCAGCCAGTTCGCCGATCTGGATTAGTCGAGTGGGCCTTCAAGCGTGATAGCGGAGCCTGCTGGCGGCTCACGACCAGTGACGCCGATCGATCATGATATGCGCGCCTTCGCGCCGGCTGAACTTGGATGTTGAGGGTGTAGAAAACCTTAAACTCGAAAAAACCACGGCATGAAAAATCGGTCGATAGCGGACTTAATTTGGCGTGAAAATGAGACTTTTCCACAGCTTCGTCAGGCATTCACAGGAGAGGCGGCATTGAATCTGAGAATCGCAACAGACGAGGACATCTCTCAGCTGTCTCGTCTCCTTGAGATCCTGTTCGCGCAAGAAGAAGAATTCACGCCCAACGTCGCGCTGCAGGAGGCCGGTTTAAGAACGATCATCTCAAACCCTCAGGTTGGAGAGATCATGCTTGCAGAAGCGGACGGCAAGATCATTGGGATGGTGAGTCTCCTCTATACCGTCTCAACGGCGCTCGGAGCTCGGGCGGCGATCTTGGAGGACATGGTCGTTGATCCCATCAAGAGAGGCGACGGGGTTGGCAGCAAGCTGCTTGAATATGCGTTGCAGATTTCCCGCGAACGAGGATGTGCACGAATCACGCTCCTAACGGACGCCGGCAATCTTGGCGCTCAAAGATTCTACGAGCGGTTCGGCTTTACCAAATCGACGATGATCCCCTTGCGGCGCTCGCAACAATGCGACTGGCTGAAGTCCGAACAATGAATCGCGACGCCTACAACGCCATCGCCGAGTCATGGGATCGAGCGCGCAATGCCTTTTATGGCCGCGAGAAGGCGTACCTGGACACTTTTCTCCGCGATATGGCCGCGCGGTCCCCTATTTTGGACCTGGGCTGCGGCACTGGACGTCCGATGGCCGAGTGCATTTTGAACCAGGGGCATAAGGTCACCGGTATCGATCAGGCAGTCGAGCTACTCGAGCGCGCCAGAACGCGCATGCCGTCAGGGACCTGGATCGAATCGACGATCGAGGGATTCGAGACCGACGATCGTTTCGCCGGCGTTGTCTGTTGGGACGCCCTCTTCCACATTCCGCGCGAGCGTCACCCGGCTATCCTGGCCCGCATTGCCAAAATGCTTATCCCGAAAGGCCGACTGATGTTGACCGTGGGAGGGTCGGAGCATCCGGCGTTCACGGATACGATGTTCGGCGAGACGTTCTTCTACGACTCGTTTCCTCCGGAGAAGGTAATGTCTATGCTCGGCGAGCTGGGTTTCAGGCCACTCGTCGCCGAGTTCATGAACGAACCAAGCTCCGGCCGGGACAAGGGCCGCTACGCTATCGTCGCACACTTCGCTTAACGTCTCGATACGGCTGCCGTTTCCGGTTTGCCAGGGAGTAGACGCCCATACAAACGCGTCGAAAAACCCTCGACTCGAAAATTCAGCTTTTCGATCATCGACGAACCACAGACCCTAAGCTGTTCAAACCTTGGGGGATTCTAAGCCCGTTAGGGCGGCAAATTAATGATTGATTTAAAGGATTTACCCGATCGATGGCGCCCACTTTTTCGAGCCTGACTCATACTCATCAGGGGCAGGAAGCAGGGACTGTGTTACTCCAAAAACGATTAGTGAGATCGTTCGGATCCGGCCGGCCATCGTTTGCCGAAAAATTGATTATGATGCCGGAAAGACAAGGGATAGGGAGATCAGCGGCAATTTCCCCATCGGCATTGGCCGTCGTCGTCCAATAATACTCGGAGATTTCGTCTTGGCCGATGCGCACCCCGCGGATAGTCGTCTGTGTATTGGGGAGGAAGCCCGAGCCCGTTACGTGGAAGGCCGTTTCCAGGCCAGCTCCGGTGGTCGAGACGCCGAGGTTGGGCTCCGGTTGGGACGGCGGCGGCGGAGATGGTGACTGCGGCGGTGGTGGTGGAGGTGGCGCCGCGGGAGGAGGCGCTTCGGAGGGTTGCCAAGCCCATAACGTGCCGTCGGCCTTTACCGCCCAATGATCAAGATACCTTCCAGCGGAGATGCTGCTAAACCCTTCCCCTGGGATCTTTTGATATCCGATTCCATCGGTTGTAAACCAGACGGTCCCATCGGCAGCGACGAGCCAGGCTGTGCCATCATGGCTGACCGAGACATCTTCCCATTGCATTTCGCTGCCGATTCCCTCGGCAGGAAACCAGGCTTCATCGGGCGTCCCCACGTTGCCGCGCCACCAAAGAGCACCGTAGTTCGCTATACCCCACATTTGACTACGGTTGTTGCCGGCGAGTCGCTTAAAGCCGATCAAGGCACTTCGGTCCTCGAAATCGATACCGTTCCTCGTCATCCAGACAGACCCATCGGCGCGCGCGACCCATACGGTTCCATTAAACACCGTGACGTCCACCAATGGCCCGGCCAAGTTCTGCGGTACCTGCTTCCACGTTTCATCATTGCGCCGATGCCACAAAAAGCCGCTAGAAGTGATGCACCATACCGTGCCGTCGTACGCCACATCCACGCGTGCAAGTCCGCCGGGGCTTGCGACTTGACCGGCGATTCGGGGGGGCCAGGGGCCGCCGCCATGCCGCCAGAGGGTTCCGTCCTTGGCGATGAGCCAGACATCTGTTGCACCTGTATCCAGTTGCTTGGCGACGTCGCGCAGCTGAGGAAAAGAAACTTGCCCTGACTCGGTGGTGTCGATCACGGACCTCGGATACCAAACCCGTTCGTCAACTGCTCTTACGGTGCCGACGAACACGGTCAGCACTAAGACAGCCATGACACTGACAAGCTTGATTGTCCGCTTTGAAGGTGCTGGCATATCCGTGCCTTCTCCCGTGGTTATCGTGACGGGGCTCTAGTGATAAGGTCGGGGTTTGGGTTCGGTCATACTTCCCTATGACCGGCCTCCCGAAAAAAGTTCATAAGAGGCTCTATTTACGGGAGTTGATCGATGACGGTTCAGACGTACGATCTTGTTTATCCGATGCTAACACTGTTCTGCTGGACGTTTCTGATCATGCTCAGGAATGTACAGGTCAGAGTCCGGGCGGTTTTGAAGGGAGAGCTTACAAACGAATACTTCGAACTCTTCCGCGGCCCCGAACCTCCGGAAGAGGTATTGAAGACCGGGAACAATCTGAGAAATCTCTCAGAGTTTCCACCCTTGTTCTATGTCGCCGCCCTCGCAATTATGGTAACAGCGCGTACAGACGCTGTTTTCATTGCTCTCGCGTGGAGCTACGTAGCATTAAGGATCGGGCACAGCATGGTGCACCTGACGTTCAACAAAGTTCCCGTCCGCTTCTTTTTATTCATCCTGAGCAATGCCGTTCTGCTCGTAATATGGATACGGCTCGGTGTTCTGGTGTGAAACGGAACGAAGTCCCAATCGGAAAACGGCAGAGCGTCCATGCGTCAAACACGACACTGAAACTAGTGCGGATTCGCCTCAACCGCCTGTGCCACAAACTCGCCGAAGGCCCGACTGCCGTCACCGGTGGGAATGGTCTTTTCCAGTTGCAAGGTGTCCGCATTGATCACGGAAACGGAGTTGCTGAACCAATTGGCGACATAGATATGCTTGCCGTCGGGATGGGCGGCTATGCCTTCGGGGTATTCGCCCACCTTGATCGTGGCGATGACTTCGCCCCGGTCGGCCGCGATGACCGATACGGTGTTGTCGTATTGGTTCGTCACGAACAGACGACTACCGCCGGCGCCCAAAGCCACCGCATAGGGTCTGTCGCCGACCGGAATGGTTTTCAGTAGCGCCATGCTCTCCGCATCGACCACGGAGACGTCGTTGCTTTCCACGTTGGCGACGTACAGACGGCTGGCTCTTGAGTCCAGTGTGACGCCGAAGGGGTGCTTGCCGACGGTGACCGTTTTCTTGACTTCCAGCTCGGCGGCATCGATGAGCGAAACCGTGTCGTCGTCCCGGTTCGACACGTAAATTTTCGCTCCGTCCGGACTCACAGCGACACCGGAAGGAGAATGCCCAACCGGAATTCGCTTCAGTACTTTCGAGCTATCGAGATCGACCACGGAAAGATAGTGTCCGTACCAATCCGCCACATAGGCCCTCGTCCCGGCCGGATCGACCGCAATGCCCAACGGTCCCTCGCCCATGGGCAAGGTGGCGATCACGTTTTGGGTGCGTCCATCCAGAACCGTAACGTCTTTACTGCCGGGGTTGGTGACGCAAATCCTGGCGCCGTTTCGGCTGACGGCGACGCCGGCCGGCTCCGACCCGACTTTGACAGCCTTGACGACGGTTCCGCTCGCCGTATCGATCACGGATACGCTGTTGTCCTTTTGGTTAGTGACATAAGCATAGGGTTCGGCGGAAACGTCACCGACCGAGGAAAACAGGAGAGCGGTGGCGTACGCCACCGCTTTCGCCCGATTTACCGAATCGTAAACGCCAAACATGTCGTTATTTCTTCTCGGCAACGGCTTTCAGATTCGCCAATCCTTCCTTGTATAGTTCGGTAACCGCTTTGAGGGCGGCTTCATCGCTCTGCCCCGGCGGAGGATTGTTATTCATGAAGCTGCGATAAAAGGCGCCGTTCCATTCCACCTTGGAACCACCGGCCGGGTTCGGTTCGACTTTGATATTCGACGAATAATTGGCTACCGGCAGATCCTTGGGATCGACTTCGGTGATCTTGTATTGCATGGTCATTTTGGAGGCATCGTAGCTCTTGAGTTCTTCCTTGATCACGCCGCCGCTTTTCAGCTTGAGTTCCCGCGTCGCGCCTTTCTCGGTACCGCCTTGCGCCGTGGTGCTTTCAACCGGCGGCAACCATTTCTGCGGATTCGCCCAGTCGCCGACAAGGGCCCAAACCGCGTCCGGCGTGGCGTTGATGTCGACTGTTTCGGTAACCTTCTGACGGCTCGGACCGTGGGCATTCGCAAACCCCGCCCACAGCAACGACAGGACGGCGACTAATGACAAGAGCTTTTTCATTATTTTCTCCTGGTGTGAACGAACAAAGCCGAAAGTATAAGGCAAATTGCTTATGGGTTAGGAGATAATTTCCTGAGCGTAACGCCGCAGACTCGCGAGGATTTCCAGATCCTTGGCGGATAAGCCGGGAGATGTTTCCAGCGCATCGATTCTTGCTTGATATTCGCTCAGAACTATACTTCCGCCACATCCCTGAACCGTCAAGCGCCGGATGCGATACGCTTCCCAGCGGGCGGCTTCTTCCGCCGACAAAGTCTCGGAAAAGTTTCGAGCACGATAGCGGAAAACCAGCTCCGGCAGACGTGCATCCTTAAATGTTGGTTGCGCGCGGCTTAATTCATCGGGAGACAAACCGCGTAGCCATTTTAGAGTCGCGCGATCGGCATCGCCGATGAATCCGTCATACAGCATGAGATCGGGATCATCCATAACCATCTCGACACCGTTGAATTCCATCACTTCCTGGATCTTCTTCGCCAAGGTCCATTCCCGCTTGAGTAAATCGAGGTGGCGGTTACAGCGAGCAAGGTCGATTTGCAGCCGTTCCGCATCTTCGGGACGCAGAGCCGATAACGGCGCGATAACGGGGCATTTGTTGACGTGGACCGTTTTCAGCGGAACACGCTCGACGCCCGGCGGCAGTTTCGCAACCGGAGTGAACAGGCGTTCCCGAAGCTCTTCAGCACTCAGGGTGACGAGTGGCGTGGGATCGACGGAAAGATCGTAAACAACTATCCCGTTCGGATTTCGCGGATGCTTGACGAGCGCAACCACGACGGCAATACAGTGCCGCTCTGCGGCGAATTTTTCCGAAACGTGCAAGACCGGCTGCATTGCGCCGAACCGCAGCAATTCGAAGGCCTCTCTCTTCCCGCGATTAGAAAAAACGAAGTTGAAAAGCTTGGGCTGGCGCTCGCGAACCAAACGCGCTATGGCGATGGTCGCCCAGACGTCGGCCAAGGCGTCGTGCGCATTCTCGTGTTGTATTCCGTTAGCGACCGTCAGCGCGTCCAATCGTAGGCTCGGCCTGCCGGAATCGTCCGTGGGCCATTCGATGCCCTCGGGCCGGAGCGCCCGAGTCAGTCGCAGCATGTCGATGATGTCCCATCGGGAATTGCCGTTGCGCCATTCCCGTTCATACGGATCGAACAGGTTGCGGTAAAGACAGTTTCGGGTGACTTCGTCGTCGAACCGAATATTGTTATAGCCGGCTACGCAGGTTCCCGGCACCAAGAACTGATCATGAATCCTGGCGATAAATTCCGCTTCCGTGACGCCCCGCTCCGCAGCCAACTGAGGCGTTATGCCGGTAATCAGACAAGCTTCGGGTACCGGCAATACATCACGCGCGGGCTTGCAGAACAGCGTTACGGGTTCGCCGATCGGATTGAGTTCCAGATCGGTTCGAATGCCTCCGAACTGCGCAGGACGGTCGCGCCTGGGATCGGTCCCGAAGGTTTCGTAATCGTACCAATATAAGGAAGAGCAGGCGGACATGTGCCGGAAGTACCTAGGGTTTACGTGTCCAAGCGAGGAACGTAAACCGCCACGGTACTGTCTTCATCCGGCACATGGGTTGTTTGCGGGAAAAAATCGTTAATGTATTAGCGCCTATCCGCTGGCGACTGTGGGAATTAAAGCGCCTGTTGATCAGGAGTTTTCGGCCATAGCTTCGAGCTTTCGCCGCTTCTCGCATTTCTGAACGCAAACGCATTCGCCGTTGTTTACGCCTCCACAGGTGCCTTTGATGGCGCCTCGCCCGAACATGACGCCTATCGCCATAAAGAAGATAACGGCGGCTATCACCGCAAAAGTAATCAGAAACAGTGTCATCGTTCGCCTCGACTAATCCAATAAGGATGATCTTAAGGCAAGCCCCCATCGCGGGTTATTCCATTCGGCATTCGAGTGAACACTCATCGTAGGGTGGGTTAGCGGAGCGTAACCCACCGATTCGAGGTCACTCGGTGGGTTACGGCCTCGCGGCCTAACCCACCCTATAAAAATTAATGCCTTGTTGAAAGCGGTTTGGAATTACACCGAAACGGGTATGCCTTCAAAAAATGTTGTCGACTTTACTACGTTTTCCAAAAAAGAAAAGCGGGAGGCGCCCGAAAACCCCTCCCGCTTTCTCGGCCGGACGAACCGGGCGGACTAGCCGCCGAAATCGTCCAGCATGATGTTTTCCCTTTCCACGCCGATGTCTTCCAGCATTTTGATCACGGCGGTGTTCATCATCGGCGGACCGCAAAGGTAGTATTCACAATCCTCCGGCGCCGGGTGGTCCTTCAGATAGTTCTCGTACAGAACGTTATGAATGAAGCCGACGTAGCCGGTCCAATTGTCCTCCGGTTTCGGTTCGGAAAGACCGATGAACCACTTGAAGTTCGGATTTTCTTCCTGCAGCTTGTTGAAATCGTCCACGTAGAACATTTCCCGCAAGCTACGAGCGCCGTACCAGAAGGTCATCTTCCGCTTGCTCTTCAACCTGCGAAGCTGGTCGAAGATGTGCGAGCGCATCGGCGCCATACCGGCGCCACCGCCGATGAAGACCATCTCGTTGTCGGTGTCGCGGGCAAAGAACTCGCCGAACGGCCCGGAAATCGTCACCTTGTCGCCCGGCTTCAGATTGAAGATATAGGACGACATGACCCCCGGCGGAATGCCATTGGCTCCCGGCGGCGGCGTGGCGATACGGACGTTGAGCATGATGATATCGCTCTCTTCCGGATAGTTCGCCATGGAGTAAGCGCGAATGGCCGGCTCCTTGACGACGGATTCGTACTGCCACAGATTGTACTTGTCCCAATCGTCACGGAAGCGTTCTTCGACATCAAAATCCGAGAACTTCGCATGATAGGGCGGGCACTCGATCTGGATGTAGCCGCCGGCGCGGAAATTGACATGCTCGCCCTTGGGCAGTTCCAGCACCAACTCCTTGATAAAGGTCGCGACGTTATGGTTCGAGCGAACCGTGGTCACCCATTTCTTCACGCCGAAGACTTCGTCATGAACATGGATCTTCATGTTCTGCTTGACGGTGACCTGGCAGGCCAGACGATCCCCATCCGCCGCCTCTCGCTTGGTGATGTGCGAAAGTTCGGTGGGCAGAATGTCGCCGCCGCCTTCGTGCACTTTTACCCGGCACTGGGCGCAGGTACCGCCGCCGCCGCAAGCCGAGGATACGAACAGATTGTTGTCCGCAAGCGCAGTCAACAGCTTGGCACCGATGGGAACGTGGATGGTCTTTTCGTCGTTGATCAGGATATCGACGTTGCCGGATGCGACCAGCTTCGATTTCGCGCCGAGAATCACGAAGACCAGGGCAATGACGATCAGGGTGAAAAACAATACGCCTAGGATGATTTCCAACATTGTCTTATGCCCTGCCCCTTACAGTTGAATGCCCGAAAACGCCATGAAGCCCAGCGCCATCAGGCCTGCCGTGATGAACGTGATGCCCAGGCCGCGAAGTCCCGGCGGCACGTCGCTGTATTTCAGCTTCTCGCGAACGCCCGCCATGGCGGTGATCGCAAGAGCCCAGCCGAAGCCGCTGCCGACGCCGTAAACCACGCTTTCGTTGAAGTTGTAATCGCGCTCGATCATGAACAGGCTGCCGGCGAGGATGGCGCAGTTCACGGTGATGAGCGGCAGGAAGATGCCGAGAGCGTTATAAAGTGCAGGGAAAAAGCGATCCAGCACCATTTCCAGGATCTGCACGATCGCCGCGATCACGCCGATACACGCCATCAAAGCGATGAAGCTCAGGTCGACGTTTTCCAAACCCGCCCAAGACAGTGCGCCTTCTTTCAACAGATAGGTATAGATCAGGTTGTTGGCAGGAACCGTGAGCGTCTGCACGATGACAACGGCGATGCCGAGGCCGACTGCGGTTTCGATCTTCTTCGAGACGGCAATGAACGTGCACATCCCCAAGAAGAAGGCCAGCGCCATGTTCTCGATAAAGACCGACTTAATAAATAGGTTGATATAGGCTTCCATCAGTGTGCCTCCCCGTGAGCCGGCATGATGGCGAAGTCAGCCTTCTCGACTTGTTGCGGCTTCCAGGTACGCACCGCCCAGATCAGCAATCCGATCAGGAAGAAAGCGCTCGGCGGGAGCAACAGCAAGCCGTTCGGGACATACCAGCCGCCGTCCTTCAAAAGAGGCAGCACGTCGATGCCGAGCAGTTTGCCGGAACCGAACAGTTCGCGGATGACGGCGACGGTGATCAGAATCAGGCTGTAGCCGAGGCCATTGCCTATGCCGTCGAGAAAACTTTCCCACGGCGGATTCTTCATCGCATAGGCTTCCGCGCGTCCCATGACGATGCAGTTGGTGATGATCAGACCTACGAACACCGACAATTGCTTGCTGATTTCGTAAGCGAACGCTTTGAGAATCTGATCCACCACGATCACCAGCGAGGCAATAATCACCATTTGAGCGATGATACGAATGCTGCTCGGAACGTGATTGCGGATGAATGCGATACCGGCGCTCGAGCAGGCGGTGACCGAGGTCAACGCGAGGCTCATGATCAGCGCGGTCGATAGCTGCGAAGTCACCGCCAGAGCGGAACAGATCCCTAACACCTGCAGAGTGATGGGGTTGTTATCGACTAACGGTTCGACAAGAACTTTCTTGTGTTCTTCATTAAGGTTCATCGGCTTAACCCCTCTGAGATCTAAGCTTTGCCAGATAAAGTCCGAAGCCTTCCCTGCTCATCCAGTAGCTCACCAGGTTGCTGACGCCGCGGCTCGTGAGCGTAGCGCCCGCGAGCGCATCCACTTGGTATTCCGAGCCCGGCTTGGACGGATCGACGGAGCCCTTTACGAGGCCCAATGCGACTTCGCCGATCTCGATCTGCTGTCCCTTCTCGGTCAAGTTGCTCTCGTGCAATTCCTTGCCGGTGAAGTTGTACACTTTCTTTCCTTTCCAAAGCGCCTTCCATTTCGGATTCACCACCTCGCCGCCCAGGCCGGGAGTTTCCGCCTGATCGTAAAGATTGAGGCCAATAACCGTCTGCGCATCGGCTTGCAGCGCCATAAAACCGTACATGGTGGACCACAACCCGTAACCGCTGACCGGCAGGATCACCGACTTCAATTGGCCGCCCTCCTTGACCAAGTAGACCTTGGCGTATTTGGGCTTGCGCTTGATATTGGCGATATCCTTTTCCGGCGGTATGGCCTCGCTCATCGCCGGATCCTTGGCTGCCTTGCGCTGATCGAAGGTTTTCGGATCGATCGAATCGACGTAATCGCCCGTTGCCAAGTCGACGACTTTCGGCTCGATATTCTTGAAGGCCTCGTCGACCTTGGTTCCTTCATCCAACAGGCCCGCCACCTCGAGAATGTTGACTTTTTCGTCCTTGGACTTATTGCTTTCCTGCAGCGGCTTGAGCGCAACGGCCGAACCCGATACCAATACCGCTCCGACCAGGCACAATGCGAAAGCGACGGCGAGCGTTTTCTGGAAACTGTCGTTCGGCAGCACCAGAATCTTCTGCGCGTACTCGTTCGCTTTTTCGATGAAGCCGGCGATCTTATCGGACACCTGCGTTCCCGCTGTGTTGGGATTTGCTGAATCAGGCATGACGTCTAACCCTTCTCGTGATATTCGCTTTAATTACGGCGTAGTCGATCAGCGGCGCGAAAATGTTGGCGAACAGGATGGCCAGCATGATGCCCTCCGGGAAAGCCGGATTGACGACGCGGATCAGCACGGTCATGAAACCGATCAAGGCGCCGAAAACCCAACGCCCGGCATTGGTATGCGCCGCGCTGACCGGATCGGTGGCCATATACACCGTGCCGAAAGCGAAGCCGCCCAGAGTCAAATGCCAGTACCAGGGCATCGCGAACATGGCATTGGAATCGCTGCCGACGATGTTGAACAAGGTGGACGTTGCGACCATGCCGACCAGGACGCCGGCCATGATCCGCCACGAGGCGATGCGCGTGTAGATCAGGAATGCGGCGCCGATCAGACAGGCCAGGGTCGAGGTCTCGCCCAGCGAGCCTTGCTCGAAACCGACGAAGGTCTGCCACCAAGAGATGCCGCCCGCCGTGATCGCGTCGACGCCTCCCAAGGCTCCGAAGCCCAGAGCGGTCGCGCCGCTGAATCCGTCTACCGCGGTCCATACCGCGTCGCCCGACATGGAAGCCGGATAGGCGAAATACAGAAATGCGCGGCCGGTGAGCGCCGGATTCAGGAAGTTCTTGCCGGTGCCGCCGAAAATTTCCTTGCCGATCACGACGCCGAACGAAATGCCGATGGCCACCTGCCACAAAGGCGTATTGGGCGGCAGCGTCAACGCGAACAGGATGGACGATACGAAGAAACCTTCGTTTACATCATGCTTCCGGACGACGGCGAACAAGACTTCCCATATACCGCCCGCCACGAGCGTGACGATATAGATCGGGAAAAAATACAAGGCGCCGTGCATCACGACGGAAATCGGATTGACCGGGTTGTAGCCGAAAACGTCCATGATGGCACCGCGCCAGCCGGGTGCCGAGGCGATACCCATGCTCTCCATGGCCGAGTTGGCCTGATAGCCGGTGTTGAACAGCGCCATCAGCAAACACGGCAGAGCCGCGATCCAGACGTAGGTCATGACCCGCTTCAAATCGACTGCGTCGCGGACGTGAACCCCGCCAGCCGTCACATCGGGAGGGCTATAGAGAAAGGTGTCGACCATCTCATAGATCGGATAGAGCTTCTCCAGCCGACCGCCATGCGCGAAGTACGGATGTATCTTGTCTAAGAATTGCCTAGTACGAGACATTAGCCTTCCTTCTCAATTTGGGTAAGATTCTTGCGAAGCACCGGGCCGAAATCGTGCTTGCCCGGATCGACGAAGGTGCAAAGCGCCAGGTCTTCTTCGTCCAGTTCGAGACAACCCAAGGCCTGCGCCGTATCGGTGTCGCCCACGATCAGCGAGCGCAGCAATTGCGTCGGCAGAATGTCCATGGGCATGACCTCTTCGTAGACGCCGACCGGCACGATAGCTCTCGCGCTGCCATATTTGGCGCTGGTGAAAGCGAACTTGCGCCCCTGTTCTTTGGGAAGACTGGATAAAAGCACGTTCAGGAAAGAGTACTTGTCGCGATCCGGTACTACCCACCCCATGAACTCTCTTTGCCGCCCTTCCTCGATGACGCTGACCTGATTGTGATAGCGCCCGAGATAGTCCGACCATCCTTCCGCCTTCTGGCCGCACAGTATGGACCCCGAAATCACGCGTGCTTCCTTATCCGCAACGGTTTCATTTCGAACCAAATCGCTCAGATTGGCGCCCAGCCGAGTGCGGATCAAACGGGGGCGCTCGACCATCGGCCCGGCGAGAGAAACGACTCGCTCCACGTTCAATCGGCCGGTGGTGAACAGGCTACCGATCGCCATGACGGCTTGATAGTCGAGATGCCAGACTATCTTGGTAGCGCTGACGGGATCGAGATAATGGATATGGGTACCCACGAGACCGGCGGGGTGCGGCCCGTCGAACTCCGCGATCTCGATCTTGTTACTGTCTCCGGAAGGCAGGGAATGATTCGGCGCCGTGCAGAGATAAACCTTCCCCTCGGTCAGCTTGGAAACGACAGTCAGTCCGTTTTTGAAGTCTTGAACCCGTTCCTGAATGATGACATCCGGCCGAGCGGCCAATGGGTTGGTGTCGATCGCCGTCACAAAAATGGAATGGGGCGCCGTATCGGGATCGGGAACCTTGCTGTAGGGGCGGGTTCGAAGAGAGGTCCACAAGCCGGAAGCCAGCAGGTTCTCTTTTACTTGCTCGACAGTCAGATCGGCGAGTTTGGATTGGTCGTATGATTGAAACTGAACGCTGTCATCGCCGTCCAACTCGATGACCACGGATTGAAGCACGCGTTTGGCGCCGCGATTGATCGCCTTGACCACGCCGCTCCCGGGCGAGGTGAACAAAACCTTGGGATACTGTTTATCCGAAAACAGCGCGTCACCGAGCCTGACCCGGTCTCCCTCCGAAACATTCATGGAGGGCTTCAATCCGACATAATCCAAGCCCAGTAACGCTACGGATTTAACAACGTTACCGTCGTCGTGTATCGTTTGCTCGGGCTCCCCAGTGATCGGCAGATTCAAGCCTTTCTTTGTTCTGATTAGCATATATACGCCTGTGGATCGCACAAATTGACGGCCAAACCACCCCTCTCGCATTCCTGCAACAGGTTCGAAGAAGACGGTAGAGGGAGTGCTAAGATGTATTCGGCTTAAGGCGCGCCGAGAGAGTGCCACGAGTTTATTCAAAACGTCGCGCCTCAAATCGAAGCTGCGCGTAGCGAGAGGTATGCTCGGCGTTTCCCTAAGACTTAGGTAAACCGTCTGGTATTAGAACACAAATACCCGAGGGGCTCAACGCGCGGAGTTCTTGAATCAGAAGGAAAAACGGGGGCCGAGACTCTAATTTTGGTTACAGGACTGTTTCAAAATTCAGCACAAAAAAAAGGGCCTTAGCAAAGCTTCGGCCCTGACAACATCCCAGAGGATTAAGAGGTCTTAAACGCAATGTCGCTAACCCGGAGAATGCTATAACAAGTTCCAAAGAGGAGATGGAGGTAAATCAACTTAGCGTTCTCGCGTGGTCAAAATACTAGCCTCAACCGGACGGTACGATTTTGACTTAAATCAACAAACGCCCGCTTTTCTGTCGTTTCGACAAAAGATTCGAAACAGTGGCGTAACCGCTCGGTTACTAGCCACTCGACCGATCTCTTAATACAATACCTTCGGGAGTTGGCCAGACAGTCGCTGCCCACGTCGTCGACGCGGGGAGAGGAAAGTCCGGGCTCCACAGGGCAAGGCGCCAGGTAATGCCTGGGAGGCGCAAGCCTACGGAAAGTGCCACAGAAAATATACCGCCACGGTCCTCCGGGACCGCGGTAAGGGTGAAATGGTGCGGTAAGAGCGCACCGCGCTTCCGGTAACGGAAGTGGCAGGGCAAACCCCGCCCGGAGCAAGACCAAATAGGGGGGCATTGGAGGCAACTCCTGACGTGCGGCCCGCACGGCTCCCGGGTAGGTCGCTCGAGGCGCACGGTGACGCGCGCCCTAGATGAATGACTGTCCACGACTGAACCCGGCTTATCGGCCGACTCCCCATGAATCATCGGCGTCGTTTCACGCCATATTCCCGAGCGCCTATTCCGAGATTCGGGATAGGTGCTCCTCTCAATCTATCCAGTCAAGCTAACGAACAGCGAAGGCAGGCGCTCCGGCAATCGTTGCACGTGATCCACGACGGTGTAGCGGTTGGGACCGAAGATTCTGGACACGTACTCGTCTGCCTCGGGATCGAGCGTAAGACAGTAGCTCATGACTCCGACGGTAGCCAGTTCTTCCACCGCCTTTTTGGTATCGAACCGAAGGTACTGCGGATCGCGCTCGTCGATGTCCGCGGGTTCCCCATCGGAAACCAAAAGCAGCAGTTTTTTCTGCTGCGGCTGACGCAGCAGAAACTTTCCGGCGTGGCGCAGCGCCGCCCCCATCCGGGTCGAAAGCCCTCCCTGCATGCCCGCCAATCTCGCCTTTGCCTGATCGTCGAAGGGCTGATCGAAATCCTTGAAACGGTAATACTGCACGTCGTGCCGCCCGTCCGAAGCAAACCCGTGGATGGCGAAGGGATCGCCAATACCGTCGATAGCCCAGGCCAGCAGGGTCGTCGCCTCCCGCGCAAGCTGAATCACGGCGCGATCCGATCCCGGCAGGGTCTCGTTGGTCGACTCCGATAGATCCAGCAGTACCAGCACCGCCAGATCCCGCGTCTTGCGGATATAGCGGATATTGATGCGCGGGTCCGGCATCTCACCCATGCGGATGTCGATCATGGCGCGAATGGCGGCGTTGAGATCGATCTCGTCGCCGTCCTCCTGCCGCCGCTGGCGGACCAAACCCCGCGGCTGCAAGGCATCGATGATGTGCTTGAGGCGGCTGGCGACGGGCTTGTACTCCACCAGGATCTGCTCGATCAGTTCCTGCTCCCCCCTGGGCTGCCGTTTTTCCAAAACGGTCGCCCAATTGGGGCGGTGCAACTGTACCTGGTAGTCCCACTCGGGGTAATGATAAGGATCGCTGACCGGCTCCTTGCCTTCCAGTTCATTGATGGTGCAGCCTTCCTGATCCAAATGGAACGGCGTCTCCAGGGTCCAGACCTCCTGGGCATCGTCCCCCGCCAGTTCGCAGTCCACCTCGTTGACCATCTCCATGACCGAAACCTTCCTGCGGACCTGGCGCTCGCTGGCCGGTGCGTATTCCGCCTGTTCCCAGAACTGCTCGGCGAACGCCCAGATGAACCGGTTGTCGTCGCGGTACGGGATAGCTATGCCCTCCAGGATGCGCAACGACGGGAGCGCGAGTCGATCCTTGACCTTGTTATATAGCGTTACACCCAGATCCCAGCTGATTTGGTTGTCATCAGGACGAGCCGCAAAGACTTCCCGGAAGGCCGCTACCGTCTCCCGAATCAGGCTATCCTCGGTTTCGAGTTCCGCATCGAGCAGCGCATGGGCCAAGCGCTCCAAGAAAGACAGAGCGGGATCGCGGCTTTCCCGACCTTCGGCATCCGCCTCATGCAACGGAAGCCAGAGCTGCCGGAGCCCTGGAAACTGCCGGATGGCCAGATGCTCGACACGGGCATCCTCGATCAGACCGATCATGAACATCTGCACCGGATTCAACGCTTCCGCCGAGATCGGCTTCTTGGTGTAGGCGAGATGCGCGGCGGCGTGGGCGCAGGCAGCACGGTACAGCTCCTTGCCGGAAATGCCGCCGTAATCGTCGAAAGCATCGGGCAGGTAGATGACCGGAAACTCGATGAAAGGCTTGAGTCCTTCGCGCGTTTCATAATCGCCGGCCGTCGGGCGCAAATGGAAATCGCGGCCCCACAACGCGCGCAGATAGAAGTTCAGCTTGCGCTGGGTATCGACGAACAGCGTGCCGCGGCGTTCCTTCTGGAGCACCGCGAGGCTGTCCGCCGTTTCGAGACCGAAATATTTGGCCAGGTTTTCGAAATCGCGCCCGTGCGCCTGTGCGCCCCAGAGCGCCCAGCGGCGCAGCCCGCCCAGCGTCAACTTATCGAATAGCTGGTCGAGGTGCTGAAGCATCGGGCGCAATCCGCGTGGTGCTTTCGCCGAAAGCTGATGGACCAGGGCCAGATACTGGCGCAGCAAGTCGGCATCGCCCAGCCGGCTGGCCGCCGTGGGCAGGCTGTCGAACAGCGCGGCGATCACGCCCCCGCTGACCATGGAGGCCAGCTTCATCACCGAGGTCACCACATCGGGAATGATTTCGTCGCCCACTTCCTTGGCGACCAGGGGCATTTCCTGGATATAGGACACCACCAGTTCGGACCCGCGTCCCAGTTCCGAAAGCACGCGGGCACCCTCGATATAATTGCGCAAGCCGCCCGGCGACATCACCCGCCCCGCTTCGTGGAAGCTGGCCTCTAGGGTGTCCTTGATATGCGGCTCGACCCGCTCCAGGTATTCGCGGTAGTCTTCCAGGTTGATGCTCATGGCTCGCCTCGTCTTGCCCCGCAGCGGCTTAGTCCTTTTTTAGAAAAACGTAGCAACCGCTGCGTCCAGAGTATCCCGCATGTCCGGATCATCGGTCAGGGGGCGAACCAAGGTCATCTGACATGCCGCCCTCGGTTCGACGCCCTTCGCGATCAGCTGCCCCGCATACACTAGAAGACGCGTCGAAATTCCCTCGTCCAAACCATGGCCCTTGAGATTGCGGGCTCGATGAGCAATCTGCACCAGCTTCTCTGCGGTTTTCGGGTCGACGCCGGTTTCGTGGGAAATCACTTCGGTTTCCACTTCGGTCTTCGGGTAATTGAAATCCAGGGCGCCGAAGCGTTGCTTGGTGGATTGCTTCAAGTCCTTCAAAAGGTTTTGATAGCCGGGATTGTAGGAAATGACCAACTGGAAATCGGGATGCGCATGCACCAACTCGCCTTTCTTGTCGAGCGGCATGGTCCGGCGATGATCGGTCAAAGGGTGTATGACCACCGTCGTGTCCTGGCGCGCTTCGACCACCTCGTCCAGGTAACAAATCGCACCGATCCTGGCCGCCGTGGTCAATGGCCCGTCCTGCCAGCGCGTGCCGGTGGCGTCGAGCAGGAAACGTCCAATCAGGTCGGAGGCCGTCATGTCCTCGTTGCAGGCGACGGTAATCAACGGCCGCTTCAGCTTCCAAGCCATGAACTCGATGAAACGGGTCTTGCCGCAACCGGTCGGGCCTTTCAGCATGACCGGCATCCGCGCGGCATAGGCGGCCTCGAATAACTCGATCTCGTTAGAGACCGGCCGGTAATAGGGTTGTTCTTCGATAAAATACTGTTCGGAGATGGTCATCGCTCAATCCTCTTCACGGATTTCCACGTTTTATCGACTCGATTAACGTTTTGATAATTTCGTCCGCACGGTTTATCGGCAGAGAAAAATGGCCCTCGCCCGGAAATGTAAAAACCTGAGCGTGGGGAAGTCGTTCGGCGAGCGCCAGCGTGTGGGATAACGGCACGGTAACATCCGCTTCGCCGTGCCAGAACGTAGTCGGCATTCGGATCTGCGCGAGGTCAATCCCCCAGTCGTGAGCATACAAAATCATGTCCTGTACTGCTCCCTCCCCGCCCGAACGCAAGGCCTCCCGCACCGAGGCGCAGAGGGCCGCTTTAATCTCCGGGCGCGTCAAGGTCGACCGGTCGGAAGCCGGACTGCCTAAAGCCAGTAGAGACAGCGCCACTTCGGGGCTTCGGAAAATCAGGCGTCCGAGGAACTCTCCGTAAATCAAACGCAGCATCCGGGGTGCGCTACGGGCCGCGCCGAATCCGAACCGTGCCGGCCAATGCATAGCCTGCGTCGCTTCCGGATCTTCCAATAGCCCGAGACCGCAGATGATCCCGACCGCCTGTACCCGGTCCGGCAGCTGCGCGGCGAGGGCCAGCCCGTAAGGTCCCCCGCCGGACGTGCCCAGCACTGAGAACCGTTCGATGCCGAGAGAATCAGCCAATTGAGCGACGTCGTCAGCCCAACTCCCGATAGTGCGCGCCGGCTTCAAATCCGACAGTCCGTAGCCGGGACGATCGGGGGCGATAATGCGTGCCCGCTGACGTTCGGCCGCCTGCGCAATGAGGACGCTCTCCAGCCGGGAGGCGGGGAACCCGTGGCAGTAGACGACCGGTAACCCGGCGGAATAGCCGACCTCGGCGAAGCCGAGCCTGCGCCCGTCCTCGAGCGTCATGGTCTGATCGAGCTGCTTGCTTGAATCCATGCTTTCTTGAACCATCAAGCCAGAACACCCCTTTCATAAAAAAGCCCCGGACTGTATTCGCAGACCGGGGCTTTCGAACCTGAGCCTCGTAAGGCCTAGGCTTTGATCGGCCCCCGGTAAATCACCATGGCAGCGCCTTGCGACTGCTTGAAGTTGTCGTAGCCGACCAACCGCACATGGTTGTTCGGATGCGCCTTATGACAGGCCTCCGCTTCCGCCAGAATACGGTCCACATCGGTTTCGCCGAACATCGGCAACTTCCACATATACCAGTAGTGGTCGAAGGCGTTCTCCGGTTCGGTATGCTCGATGGCCGGATTCCAGCCCTTGCTGACGATGTATTCCACCTGTTTTCGGATATTGGCGGCGTCCATCGGCGGCAAATAGGAGAAAGTTTCGAATTTTCGGCTCGAAACATCGGTCAGGCTGGATTTGTAATCTTGCATTTCACTCATGATTGTTCCAATCCTCGTTCATTGATCGCTTGAGCAATCCCTTCCCGTTTCAGAGGGGACTGCTTTCTAGCGACGTTCGGTTCTTCAACGGTATCGCTTCAAATCAGTCGGACTGTCCGGGCGATTACTTGTGCGCCACGTCGAGTTTGTCAACCGTATCGAACTCGAACTTGATTTCCTTCCAGGTTTCCAATGCAGCCTTGAGCTCGGGGCTGTCCTTGGCCGCGGATGTCAGAATCTCCTTGCCTTCTTTCTCGAGCTGACGGCCCTGGTTGCGGGCTTCGACGCAAGCTTCCAGAGCAACGCGGTTGGCTGCGGCGCCCGCCGCGTTGCCCCACGGATGGCCGAGAGTACCGCCGCCGAACTGGAACACGGCGTCATCGCCGAAAATCGACAACAGCGCCGGCATGTGCCAGACATGGATACCGCCCGAAGCGACGGCGAACGCTCCCGGCATGGCGCCCCAATCCTGATCGAAGAAGATGCCTCTAGAGCGGTCCTCCTTGATGTAGCGCTCGCGAAGCAGATCGATCCAGCCCAAGGTGGACGCCCGATCGCCTTCCAGCTTGCCGACGACGGTGCCGGTGTGCAGGTGATCGCCGCCCGATAGTCTCAGAATCTTGGTCAACACACGGAAATGGATGCCATGATTCGGGTTGCGGTCGATCACGGCGTGCATGGCACGGTGGATATGCAGGAGAACGCCGTTGTCGCGGCACCAGTTGGCAAGACCCGTATTGGCGCAGAACCCTCCGGTAATGTAGTCGTGCATGATGATGGGCGCACCGATTTCCTTGGCGTATTCCGCACGCTTGTACATTTCTTCCGGGGTCGGCGCGGTCACGTTCAGGTAATGGCCCTTGCGTTCCCCCGTTTCGCGCTCCGCCTTATGGATGGCTTCCATGACGAAATCGAAGCGTTGCTTCCAGCGCATGAACGGCTGGCTGTTTACGTTCTCGTCATCCTTGGTGAAGTCCAGGCCGCCGCGCAGGCACTCGTAAACCGCGCGTCCGTAGTTCTTCGCGGACAGCCCCAGTTTCGGCTTGATGGTGCAGCCCAAGAGCGGGCGGCCGTACTTGTTCATGATGTCGCGCTCGACCTGAATGCCGTGGGGCGGACCGCCGCAGGTCATCACATAAGCGATTGGGAAGCGCACGTCTTCCAGGCGCAATCCGCGGACGGCCTTGAAGCCGAACACGTTGCCGACCAGAGAAGTGAAAACGTTTACCACCGACCCTTCCTCGAACAGATCGATCGGATAAGCGATGAAGGCATAGAACTGCTCGTCGCTGCCCGGAACGTCTTCGATGCGGTAGGCGCGGCCTTTGTAATAGTCGAGATCGGTCAGAAGGTCGGTCCAAACCGTAGTCCAGGTGCCGGTGGACGATTCTGCGGCGACTGCCGCTGCCGCTTCCTCGCGAGGCACGCCAGGCTGAGGCGTAATTTTGAATACGGCCAAGATATCGGTATCCGCCGGGGTGTAATCCGGCATCCAGTAGGTCTCGCGGTATTCTTTTACGCCCGCGCTATAGGTCTTTACAGCCATACTTTCCTCCTACCACATCTGTGGATTGTTCTCAGGAATGTTTTTCTGGTCCTACTTGGACCGCAAATCGTATTGTCCTTTCACAGCGAGGAACTATAAGCCGTTCCGTTCATAAAAAAAATTCAGTTGTTATGATTACTGTAATAAGACTTACTTATACTAAATGACCAACGTTTGGAGCCCTGACACAAAGGAATGCCCCACGGTCGCCGGATAGAATAAGCCAAGAACTTTCGGCGCTCCAAGGAAGACTTGCCCGATTCGGACGCGAATCGGCTGTTGTCTCAAACGGCGCACACCGCCCAATCGCTTCGCCTTCGTTCCGTCGCCTCCTCCCTCGGAATACAACTTCAACCGTCGAAACCGGCTTCCCGCTCTCTCAAATGCTTCGAAGGCATCCGTCGCAAACGTGAGACGGAACGTAAAACCTTGCTCACAATCGGGAACTCTGGCGATTCAAGTGCGTCAACACCGTTACGGGCTCACGCTCGTAACCGGGATCAGGGATAGTCCGGATAGACCCGGTTTGTATCCGCCCACCGAATTGGCCAAACTGGATTTTCAAGGAGAGAATCATGAGACTCGCACCGCTTTATTTGGGAGCGGCATTGGCCGTGACGGGCCAATCCCAGGCAGCATCCTATTTCCTGGACCAAACGAACATCGACCAAGCCCCCTTTACCGACGGAACGAATTACTTGACGGTGAATGTGGGCACATCGGGGAACGATGTTACCTTTGACGTCGATGCACTGAATGATCCGGGCCAGCCATTTGCGGACAAGGAATTATCCAATTTCGGCATCCAATCGTTCGGGTTCAATCTGGCAAACGGAACCAGCTTGGAATCGGACAATATCACCGGTTTACCCGCCGGCTGGAACGTCGATTTCAACCGGACACTAAACGGATTCGGCAGATTCGACGTAGTCGTGTCGGGCACCGGGAGTAACCGCCAGGAGCCGCTCAGCTTTAGCATCACCGACATCAACGGCGATACGCCCGACTCCTACCACGCCCCCTCTACCGGAACTGCGGACCAAGGAAACGCTTGGTACGCCGCCCACGTGACGGACTTTTCAGGCCCCGAACCGGCCATGAACGGCAACCAGAACGGCGAGATCACGAGCGGCTATTTCGGCGGCGGCGACGGCCCGGGAGTAGCGCCGGCACCCGTTCCGGTTCCCGGCGCGGTCTGGCTGTTCGGCTCGGCCATCGCCGGGCTGGGCCTGATCTCAAGACGTTCCCGCAAAATCTAAAGACTCGGGCTCGCATTCCGAGGTCCGTGTTTCAAGAGGATGCTAGCCAAGCGGCTGAAATAAGCCCATTTAATGCCGCCTGCCCGAAATTTAGCGGGGTGCCGATTTCTTTTCATTTCCAGGCAGGCGGCCTCGCCCATCAACAGCAAGGCTCGGGCTCGACTCACCCGTTTGCCTGTGCGCATTCTTGCAGCTGATTTGACGTCCGATAGCTATTTCGCTATCGGAAAGCATGAAAGACCCGGATCAGAGCAGTTCGAACGTGAAGCCGCCCACGTCGTTAGTGGGTTTGGCCAATAGCAAGCGAATTTCAAACGGTTTGCCGACAGGCATCAGCGAGGTTTTTTCCCCTTCGGGAAGATATTCCGCAGGCGTGAATATCCGCTCCGCCACCGGGCTTCCGTTGAGTTCGGTGAGAACCAGCTTCAGATTGGGGAGCATTTGCGGCAAGTTGGACTGATTCGCAAAGACGAGTTGGAATTCCAGTGCGTCATCGCGGGTCGAGTCCGGCCGCAAGGCGCGATCGAAAATCTGGATGCGGCGCACGTCTTTATAGGGCGGCAAAGAACAGTCGATCGTCTTGCAGGCCATGTCCAGCCAGGGACGCAGTCGTGCGCTCTGTACTATTCTGTCTCCTTCGAAAATGACCAGTTGAGCAATCAGGAGACCCAGCAGCCCGAACACGCCCAGCCCCCACAAAGCACCCGGCGTTACCGAGGACGGACCGGACTTTCCTTTGCCATGGCCTGCCCGAGCTTCCCCGTCAAACGCCTTGCTTTTGTGCTCGGTCCCCGATTGCTCGCCACCCGACTCCTCGGACAGCTCCCGCTCGAATTTTCGGAGGAGGACCGCTTCTCGATCTCCCAAAACCGGAGGTCTGGCTTGAGGCGTGTCCTCCGGAACCGCATCCTTCACGGCTTGCCCCAAGGATACTAAGACGTTGAAAACGATATGGCAGCGGTCGCAAAGCGCTTCTCCGCGTCCAGCCCGTAATTGGCCGACGCTGATGCGGTATGCGGTCTTACACTCGGGACAGCGGGTAAACACGATTCAACCTCGAAGCTTGGCGCCGGTAAGCAATGCCCATTCCTCGCGAACCACGGGGGGAGAGAAATCGAACTGCGACGCGTAGGCCGCGCGGACGTTTTCGACCTGCGTCGCCAAAATACCGGACAATGCCAAACTCCCGCCGGGCCGGACTTTTTCGCTGATTTCCGCCGCCAGTTCGATCAAAGGCGTAGCCAAAATGTTGGCGACCAGCACATCAGCGCGGACAGCGGCAAGCTCGCGCGGATACCCGAGGGCCAACCTGTCCTCCACGCCGTTCTTGCGCGCGTTTTCGTCCGAGGCGGTGAGCGCCTGGGGATCGATATCCACGCCATAGGCTTTCGCCGCACCCAGCTTCAATGCAGCCACAGCCAGAACTCCCGATCCGCAGCCGTAATCGATCACGGTCTTGCCTGCGAGATCCTGGCCGTCCAGCCATTCGAGGCAAAGCGCTGTCGTGGGATGAGTGCCGGTTCCGAAAGCCAAGCCGGGATCGAGCACTATGTTGACGGCCTCGGGTTCCGGCGGCTCGAAGCCGGTCGGACAAATCCAGAGCCTCTGGCCGAAGCGCATCGGCTGAAAATGATCCAGCCACGCTCTCTCCCATACACGGTCTTCCAAATCCTCGAGCTGATATTGAAGTACTCGCTCGCCGAATTGGTTCGCGACCGAGTTCCGTATGCGATTGGTATTGGCGTCGGCATCGAATAACCCGATCACTTTAGTCTGCCGCCAAACCGGCGTCTCCCCCGGCTTGGGTTCGAACAGAGGCTGGTCGCCGGCATCTTCGAAGCTGACGGAAACGGCGCCGAGATTCGACAAAAGATCGGAAACCGGCTCCGCCAAAGATTCATCGACCGTAATCGCCAGCTGACGCCACATCAGTGTTTCAATCCGAGCTTCTGCTCCAAATAATGGATATTCTGCCCGCCGGCATTAAAAGCCGCATCGTTGATGATATCGAGCAACAAAGGAATATTGCACTTGATACCGCCGATGACCATTTCCTGAAGCGCCATGCGGGCACGCGCGATAGCCCCGCTCCGGGTCTCGCCGTGGGCGATGAGCTTGCCGATCATCGAGTCGTAATAAGGCGGTACCCGATAGCCGTTATAGATATGCGTTTCGACCCGGATTCCAGGACCTCCGGGCATATGGAACTGCTCGATCACGCCGGGGCTCGGGATAAAACTTTGCGGATCCTCGGCGTTGATCCGGCACTCAATGGCATGGCCCCGCATCTGAACATCCTCCTGCCTGATCGCCAATACCTCGCCGGCGGCAATGCGAAGCTGCTCCTTGACGATATCGAAGCCCGTCACCATTTCCGTCACCGGATGTTCCACCTGTACCCGGGTATTCATCTCGATGAAATAAAACTGGCCGTCCTGGTAAAGAAACTCGAAGGTTCCGGCGCCCAGATAGCCGATTTCCTGACAGGCTCTGACGCAACGCTCACCAATTTGGCGACGCTGCTCCTCGGTAATGCCGGGCGCCGGCGCCTCTTCGACGACTTTCTGATGCCGACGCTGAGTGGAGCAATCGCGCTCGCCCAGATGAACCACATTCCCGTGTCCGTCGGCAATCACTTGGACCTCGATATGCCGCGGATTTTCCAGGAACTTCTCCATATAGACCATGTCGTTGCCGAATGCCGCCGCGGCCTCTCCTCGAGTCAGCGTGATGGCGCTCGGGAGATTCGCCTCGCTGTGGACGACCCGCATGCCGCGTCCTCCACCGCCGCCCGCCGCCTTGATGATGACCGGAAAACCGATTCGGCGGGCGACTTTCAGGTTTTCGTCGTGATTTTCGCTCAAAGGGCCATCCGAGCCGGGCAAACACGGGATACCCGCTTTTTTCATGGCCTCGATGGCAGACACCTTGTCTCCCATGAGCCGGATGGTCTCCGGACGAGGGCCGATGAAAATGAAACCGCTTTGGATCACTTTTTCCGCGAAGTCGGCGTTCTCCGACAAAAACCCGTAACCGGGATGGATAGCCACCGAATCGGTGACTTCGGCGGAGCTGATGATAGCCGGAATGTTGAGATAGCTTTCCTTCGACGGCGCAGGACCGATGCACACGGACTCGTCGGCGAGCCGCACGTGCTTTAGGTCGCGATCGGCCTCGGAATGCACGGCCACGGCTTTGATACCGAGTTCGCGGCAAGCACGAAGAATGCGCAGGGCGATCTCGCCCCTGTTGGCGATGAGAACTTTACCGAGCATGAACTGACACCTGGTGGATGGGCCGAATTAGAAGCAACAGCGATAAGCCGTTACTCGATGACGAACAAGGGCTGGTTGTATTCCACCGGTTGGGCGTTTTCCACCAGCACCTTTGCGATCACACCGGCTTTGTCCGCCTCGATCTGATTCAGAATCTTCATCGCCTCGATGATGCAGAGCGTATCGCCTACTTCCACGCGCTGGCCGACCTCGACGAAAGCCTTCGCTCCTGGCGAGGGCGAACGGTAAAAGGTTCCCACCATGGGCGATCGGACGATGTGCCCGGTCAGTTTATCCGCCGTCGCCTCGGCCGACTGAGGCGCTGCGGTCGGCTGTGGCGCAACGGCCGGCGCAGCAGCCTGCAATACCTGCACCGGTTGCGGCGCCGTACTGCTGTACCGACTAATGCGTACCGATTCCTCCCCTTCGCGAATCTCGATTTCGGCAATGCCCGACTCTTCGATCATTTCGATGAGCTTTTTTATTTTTCTAATATCCATGTTTTAGCCTGTTTTTAGGATGTGTATGGCGGCAGTCAAGGCGAGCTCATAACCGAGCGCGCCGAATCCGCAAATAACGCCTTTGGCGATATCGGATAAATATGAGTGTTTGCGGAAAGGCTCCCGCGCGTGAACGTTGGATAAATGGACTTCAATGAAAGGAATGCGGGTTGCAAGAAACGCATCTCGAAGCGCGATACTGGTATGCGTGTAAGCTCCCGGATTGATGAGTATGAAGTCGATGGATTCCCTGAACGCCTGGTGGATACGGTCTATAAGCTCGTGCTCGGCATTGCTCTGGAAAAAATCCAGATGGCAACCCAGCGCTTGCGCCTTGGAGTCCAGTGCAGACTCGATGTCGCCAAGCGTTTGACTGCCGTATAACCCCGGCTCGCGAAACCCAAGCAAATTGAGATTCGGGCCGTTGAGCACAAGGATGTTTGCCATATTACGAGAGCAGCCCCGTTTCCGATTACCGCAGAAGCCGAAAAACCGCGGCTATTTTGCCGAAATGCGCAAAATCTGTCCACAAATGAAGGATTTCGCTTACATTCGACGCAGTTAGCGCGTTTTGGCGGAAAGGTCAATGAAGCAGCGCTTCGAGAACCTTCATGAGCTGCTCTCTCGAGAATGGCCCCGTATGGGCGTCCACCTGCTGGCCGGCACGGTCGAAAACGGCGGAGAACGGCAAGACGTTAAGCCGGTTTCCGAGACTCTCCGCCCAGGCGGCGGCACGTTCGTCACCCAGCCATATCGGATAGTTGACCGGCGTCTCTCTTAAGAAGTCCTGCACGGCTTCCGATTCGTCTATGGCAATGCCGACGAACTGGACGCCCTTGTCGCCCAATTCCGTCTGCAATCGGACGAACTCCGGCATCTCCTCCCGGCAGGGGGCGCACCAGGTCGCCCAGAAGTTGAGTACGACGATCTTGCCTTTCAATTCGGCGATATCGTGCGGATTGCCATCGAGATCCCTGAGCGTCACAGGCTCCGGAGGCGCCCCATTCCTCGGGGCTGTCGACTCTCCGCTCAGCCAGCTTTGGGCGAGAATGCCGAGAAGAAGCGCGGCCAATGCGAGCAATCCGTAGAGAAACTTTGTCGATTTCACTGCAACGCCCTTTGCAAATGTCCCAAAAATTCATCCGCATTCATATAGCCGACCACGCGGAACGATTTCCGCTCCTCCCGATCAGGTCCGAAGAACAGCGTCGCCGGCGGACCGATGAGACCAAAGCGTTGCAAGAGCGCCTGATCGTCCGCGGAATTTTGCGTGACATCGGCCTGCAGCAATACCACGTTGCTGAGCGCATTCTGTACTTTGGGATCGGCGAAGGTATAGCGCTCCATTTCCTTACAGGAGATGCACCAATCGGCATAGAAATCCAGCATGACCCACTTTCCGGCGACCTCGGCCGCCGCCACCTGCTGATTCAGGTCGTCAATGGTCCTGACCTTTCGGAACGCGATCGACTGCGGCGACGCCTTGGCGGTCGTCGCATAGATCCCGCGCAACGGCTGTAGCGGGTCGGTACTGTCCGAGGCAACGCCGATCAACAGCAGCACCCCGTACGTGAGCATGACGATGCCTACGCCCTTCCACAGTCTGCGCCATCCGGAGGCCGGATGAGGCAAGGCATCCAGGGCGCCGAGGTAAATGGCCGGAATGATCAGCAGCAGTGCCCAAAGGAACATGGATACGGCGGCGGGCAGAATACGTTCGAGCAGCCAAACCGCGATCGCCAAAAGACCCACGCCGAAAGCGGCCTTTACCGCGTTCATCCAGGTCCCGGCCTTGGGCAGCAACTTGCCTGCCGATGCGCCGATGGCCAGCAAGGGGATCCCCATGCCCAAACCCAGCGCGAACAAAGCCAGCCCGCCGAGCACGGCGTCGCCGGTCTGGCCGATATAGATTAGCGCGCCGGCCAGGGGCGCCGCCACGCACGGCCCGACGATCAAGGCGGAAAGTGCGCCCATGATCGCCGCTCCAGTCAGAGTGCCGCCGCGTTGCTGATTGCTGATGGAAACCACGCGGGATTGGATAAATTCGGGCATTTGCAGCGTATAAACGCCGAACATCGACAAGGCCAGCAGCACGAACAAAGCGCTGAATGCCACGATGACTTCGGGCTTTTGAAACAGAATCTGAAGATTGCTGCCGAACAGCCCGGCCAAAACGCCGAAGACGGTATAAGCAAACGCCGAAGCCAATACGTAGCTGAGGGACAACATGAAAGCCCGGCCGGTCGTGATCGTGTGGCCATTCCCGACGATGATGCCCGACAGAATCGGGATCATCGGAAAAATACAGGGCGTGAACGCCAGCAGCAGCCCGAACCCGAGAAAACTGAGAACCGTCGCCCAGGGGGAATCGCTTTGCAGCGCGAAGGCGATTCGGTCCTGCTCCGATACCGGCTCGGCAGGATTTGCTACCGACGCGATTTTTCCGGTACCACCGGCCGGCAAATCCAGGCTCGCGGTTTTCTGCATCGGCGGGTAGCACACACCCTTCTCCGCGCAGCCCTGATAATTCGCCTGCAACTGAATATTGACCGGCTTGCCATCGGCACGCGACAGCGGAACGGCAAAACCGACTTCCCGATGGAATACCTCCACCGCCCCGAACTCTTCGTCGTGCTTGGGTTCGCCGTGCGGAATCTCATAGCTCCCGAGCTTTACCCCGCTCTCGCCGAGCAAGGCCAGCTTGAATTTTTCCCGGTAAAGATAATACCCGTCGGCAATCTGCCAGCTGACCCACAGCGTACCGGCATCCTTGACCTCGGCGAAGAAACGGAACGCCTCGTCCGGGGGCAGCAAATCGACGGGCTGGGTTTTCACGCCCAGCGATTTGAAGGCTTCGGCCAATTTTCCGAGCGAATCGGTCTTGGCACCGCCTGCGCCAGTCGGAGGCCACGCCACGTTCACCGTCCGCTTGTACGGCGGATAGCATACTCCGGCATCGGCACAGCCCTGCGAGGTTACGTCGAGAGCCAGTGCATCGGCGGTGCCGCCGCTCCGCATCAACGGAAGACGGATATCGACGTGCCCGCGATAAATCTCCATCTCGCCGAAAAATTCGTCGTGTTTGGTTTCTCCCTTCGGAAAAACCGGCTCGCCCAAATCGACGCCCGAAGTCTTGGACGCGAACTTGAATTTTTGCCGGTACAGATAATAGCCGTCCGCGATGTCGAATCCGACCAAGGCCTCATCGCCCTCGATCTTTGCCGATGCCCGGAAAGCCTGTTCGGGTGGCAGAAGCTCTTCGCTGCTGATGGCCCAAACCGTACCTGTCCAGGCCGGCAAAAAGACAAACAACAACCCAAAAACCCACTCGCGGAACCAAAGGTATATGCACACGTTTGCAAAGCCGTCATTCCGGCATGGATTGCCGGAATCCAGAACACAGGGATGTGAAAGGCCTTTGCCATCCTTGGCGCCTGGACCCCGGCACTCCCTGCCGGGGTGACGATCTGTGTAGATACCTTTGTCGGGGAACTGCGGCATAACAAAATCACTCAGTAGGAAGAAGGTCGGGGATGCGGACTCTGTCCGGAAGCAATCTGTCCGGACGGTCCATCAATTTTCGGGGGGCAGCCATCTGCTGATCCAATCGAGGTACGCGGTCGAACCATGCAGTATGGAGACCGCAATGAATTCGGGAAGTTCGTACGGGTGTTTCTCGCGCACAAAGACTTCCAATGCTTCCAAAGAAGCCGTTTCGGTCTTCATCAGGAGGAGATGCTCCTGAGCCGTTTCTATCTTGCCTTCCCAAGGATAAACGGATGTCAGTCCGGGAACGATGTTGGCGCAGGTGACCAGGCGTTCGGCGACCGCCGCCCTAGCCAACGTCTCCGCGGTGTTCGCATCCGGACAAGTGCACAAAACTAGACAGTATTGGGTAGACATGGCAAAAAGCACTGGATTAATCGGAATTCTAAACGTATGAGGGCTTAATGAACATCGGTCAATGGTTATTGCTCGCGCTGTTGAGCTTGCCGGTCTTGGAGATTTATTTACTGATCAAACTCGTCGGTTCTCTGGGTTTTTTCCCCACTTTATTCCTGTTGCTGGGTGCTGCGGCGCTAGGCAGCTTTTTATTGAGAATACAGGGTTGGACCACCTGGTTCCGGGTTCAGCAAGCCTTGGCGCGTGGCGAATTGCCGGCCCGCGAGATGATCGAAGGCGGCTTGATAGCCGCCGGGGGTTTGCTGTTGCTGATACCCGGCTTCATCAGCGATATGCTGGCATTGTTCTGCCTGCTGCCGGCCACCCGGAAACGAATCGCGCAACGTATTCTCGAAAGCGGCATTTCCCACCCTCCCGGAAAGACGACACGCGAAACCCGGCACACGATAGAAGGCGAATTTAAGCGTGAAGACTGACTCATAACGCCTTTCGCGGTTTCCCGCCAACTATTATCCGAGCCGTGCTTTGAACACGCTTCATCGAGAGGCGTAGTTTTTGCAGCCATTCATCCTTGCCGAAAACGAGAAACGCCATCATTACCGCGGTTCCTTGTTTCAAGGCTCCTCATTCGCCCGAAAACGATACATTGATGAAACACTCTTGTAACGTCATCATTAAAATCCGCTAATATAATTCACCCCTACTGAGCTCCGCGGGTAACGGGCTGAAATTTCCCAGCAGGTACTATTGGATGGCGATGATAACCCGGAAATTCCGCGTCGACGGCATGCACTGCCAGGGATGCGAAACGACGATCGAGCAAGCGGTGGCCCAACTTTCCGGGGTCCAAGATATCAAGGCCGATTTTGCGGCCGGGACCGCCACCGTCAGCTTCGACCCCGCTCGAACCGATCCCCGAAAAATCATCGAAGCCATCGATAGCCAGGGTTATCAATGCTCACCGGCGCCGGCCGGCGGTTCTTCGCGGCTCCGCGCCTTCGGACGATTGCTGGTCGCCCTGCTCTCACTAACCGTTATTGCCGCACTCCTGATCCAAGGCGATCAGCTCGCCGAGCGCATGCACCTGCCAGAGTTCGATCGTAGCATGAGCTATGGCCTCTTGTTTCTGATCGGCTTCGTCACCGGTTTTCACTGCGTGGGAATGTGCGGCGGTTTCGTTGTCGGCTATACCGCGAGCGCCGCCGCGACCGGCAAACGTTCCTTGGTGCTCTCCCACGTCCTTTACGGGGTCGGCAAGACCTTATCGTATACCCTGATCGGCGGCCTATTCGGGCTGCTCGGTTCGTTCATAGCCTTTACCCCGGAAATCCGTGGCATCGCCGCGATCGCGGCCGGCATCTTCCTGATCGTGTTCGGCCTCAACATGCTGGACTGGTTCAAGAGCCTCCGGCGCGTTCACATTCGCATACCGACATTCTTGAACCGCTTCGTATACGGCAGGACGCAAAAAAGCAAAAGTCCATTCCTGATCGGCCTGCTGAACGGTCTGATGATCGCCTGCGGTCCGCTCCAGGCCATGTACATCATGGCCGCCGGCACCGGCAGCTTTATCGAAGGCTCCAAGCTCCTTTTCGTCTTCGGGCTGGGCACATTGCCGATATTGTTCGGCTTCGGGGTGCTGACCAGCCTGATTTCCGCCCAGGCGACCCGAGGACTCTTGAAAGCATCCGCCTTTCTGGTGATGGCCCTCGGACTCATCATGCTGAATCGAGGCCTGATCATGAGCGGCTCCGGCTACGACTTTCGGACCTTGGCGACCTTGGCCGCAACCCGCCTGGAAAATTTGACCAAGAAAGAGGACTCCACGGCTCCCGCCGGCGATTACCAGGTGATCCGCATGGAGGTCAATAAGCGGGGTTTTAAACCGGACACGTTCGTACTGAAAAAAGGCGTTCCCGTGAAGTGGATCATCGAGGGAAAGGAACTGAACTACTGCAACCACCGGATCATTGTCCCGTCTCTGGGGCTCGAATTCGACGTGGTAAAAGGCGAGCAAATCATCGAGTTCACGCCGCAACAGGCCGGCGTGATTCCCTGGAGTTGCTGGATGGGCATGATTCCCGGCAGCTTCATCGTGCAAGAAGACGCCGCCGGCCCAGAACAGGGGAAGAGCGACGAACAACCCGGCCGTCGCCCGCCCGAATGAGCGAAGTTGTCGAGCGGTCGACGTATCGCCGAAAACTGTGGGATTTACACTACCGATGCGGGATTTCCCACACTTCCGCCGCAATCAACGCACATGAACATCGGAAAACTCCGATCAAAAAAAGGTCTCAAATTCAGGCATACCTGTTGCATGGCGGTCACACTCTTCTCTTCGCCCCCCGCCAGCGGCAGAGCATAGTTTGAGGAAAGACGCGCCGCAGACCGAAACACAAGACAATTCACAAGAACAATGACCAGGAAATCGAGCGTTTTTTTATCGGCGATCGCAGCGCAATCGGCCATCCTCGGTTTGTTGCTCCTGCACGCCGCAATCTCCACTCGGACGCATCCACCGGAATTGACTGAAAAACGGGCTTTGGTAAAGGCACTCCATCTCACCGATCTATGCCTGTTTACCGAGGCCCGCTACACGCGTCATCTCTCGCAAGCGGACTTGAGCACACCCTTTCAGGACCATCCCATATCCCTGGAGCATTTCCCTTCCGGCTCCTTCCTGGGCGCACCGGAAAACATTCGGAAAATCAATGAAGAGTTGGATTGAGAAGCAGAAATACATCATCGATTTCACCCTGTCGTCGCTGCTGCGGCGCAAGGTGAAGAACATTGGCCTCTTGATCCTGTACGCCTTGATCGTGTTCATCCTGGCCTCGGTGATGTTCTTTACCCACGCGATCAAGAAAGAGGCATCCCTCGTCCTTCGAGAGTCGCCGGAAATGATCGTGCAAAAAGTCGTGGCGGGACGCCACGACCTCATGCCGCTGCGCTATCGGGACGAAATTCTGAAAATCCGGGGCGTGCAGGCAGTCGAGGGGCGGCTCTGGGGCTATTATTTCGACCCTGTTTTCGGAGCCAACTACACCTTGCTGGTGCCGCCCGCCACGACAGCGACGGAACAAGCCGAGACCGAGCCGATGCGCACGGTCGTGACCGAAAACGAGCACCGCCACGGCCCTGAAGAGCAAGCCATGCCTCTCGTCGGCGCCGAAACGATCGGCGCGGGAAACATCGTCATCGGCAACGGCATCGCCCGGGTGCGGAATGCCGGCAAGGGCGAATTCATACTGTTCCGCACCCATGCCGGCGAAGGAATGCCCTTGAGAATCAAGGACACGCTTTCCTCCGCGTCGGAACTTGTCTCCTCCGATCTGATCCTGATGACCGAGCCCGACTTCCGCAGATTTTTCGGCATCCCCGAGAACTATGTGACCGATCTGGCGGTCTCGGTCAGAAATCCCGAGGAGCTTTCCACGATCGCCGCCAAGATCACCCGGCTGTTTCCCGATTCCCGCCCGATCATACGGGACGAGATCCTCCGCACCTACGACTCGATCTTCAACTGGCGCGGCGGCATGATGATCGTGATCCTGTCCGCGGCGGTCCTGGCATTCGTCATCTTCGCCTGGGACAAGGCCTCCGGGCTCAGCGCCGGGGAACGGCGTGAAATCGGCATACTCAAGGCCATCGGCTGGGAAACCTCGGACATCATCCGCATGAAATTCTGGGAAGGCGCGGTGATTTCGCTGACCGCGTTTCTCGCCGGCGTGATCCTCGCTTACATCCACGTATTCTTCACCCATTCCCTGGTGTTCGAACCGGCTTTGAAAGGCTGGTCGACCCTGTATCCGCAGTTCAAGCTGATGCCTTTCGTAAGCGCCGAGCAATTGACCACCCTCTTCTTCCTCACGGTGGTGCCCTACACGGTATCCACCATCGTTCCGGCCTGGCGGGCGGCGACCATCGATCCGGACGCCGCCATGCGCCATACGGGAGAGTGATTCATGATCGAGCTTTTCGACGTCCGCAAAGTATTCAACACAGGCAAGCCGAGCGAATACTCGGCGCTCAACGGCATCAGCCTCAACATCAGCTCCAACAAGGTCACCGTTCTGACCGGCCCCAGCGGCTCGGGGAAGACCACCCTGCTCAGCATCATCGGCTGCATGTCGCGCCCTACCGCCGGACGGGTGAAACTGAGCGGACGCGAAATCACCAGCTTGCCGGAACGCTTTCTGACCGATATCCGCCGCAAGACCTTCGGCTTCATCTTCCAACAGCACAATCTGATCAAGGGGATCACTGCACTGGAAAACGTCATGCTGCCCGCCTACCCCTTGGGCGAACGGCATGGGCCGCTCAAGGAGCGCGCGATGCATCTGCTCGACAGGCTAGACCTTTCCCGCAAGGCACACTCGCGCATCGAGTGGCTGTCCGGCGGCGAAGCGCAGCGGGTGGGCATCGTCCGAGCACTGATCAACGACCCGTCCGTCATCATCGCGGATGAGCCAACCTCCAACCTGGACACCAAGCTCTCTTACAGATTCCTCGAAATCGTGGAAACGTTCAAAAAAGACGGCAAAACGGTCCTGATTACCAGCCACGACCCCCTGGTGTACCAGGCCAGCGTCGTCGACGAGGTGGTCCGGCTGCGGGACGGCCGGCTCGAAGGAGAAGCGCCGTGATCATGCATCCGGCGGTGATCGCCAATATCATCGCCGCGCTGACGGTGAGCCTGATGGTGGTTTATTCGGCCTACTATGGGCTACAGATCTATCGCCACTGGAACATCGAGAGCGGCAGCGAACTGCAGCTGACCCTGGAGCGGCGGACCTACCTGGTCTCGACGCTGCTGTCCTATACCTTCGGGCTGCAACTGATCTCGCTGTTCCTTTACGTGTTCACCGCCGACACGCTCTACCCGCTGTTCGTCGGCGCCATGTGCGCCGCGGGGGCCTTGAGCGTGAATGCCTTCGGTTATCCGACCCTGATCCTGAAGGTCGGCAATTTCCTGCTGGCGGGACTCTGGCTGGTGCTGAACCACGCGGACAATCAGGCTTACGACTACCCTCTCATCAGGAAAAAATACCTCCTGCTGGCGGTCATCGCCCCGTTCATCGTGGCCGAAACGATTGTGGAACTGGCTTATTTCCTGAAGCTGGACGCCAATGTCATCACCTCGTGCTGCGGCGCCCTTTTCAGCAGCGAACGGGTCGAGGGACTCGGCTCGGAAATCGCGGCCCTGCCGGCATTACCCACGCTCTGGGCTTTTTATATCAGCATTGCCGCGGCGCTGCTCTCCGGCATTTATTTCTATCTTCGGGGAAAAGGCGGCTATGTCTATTCCGCTTTGGCGGTAGTGGCCTTCTTCGTCTCCATAGTCGCGATCATTTCCTGCATCTCGCTTTATATCTACGAATTGCCGACCCACCATTGTCCGTTCTGCATCATCATGGAGGAATATAACTACATCGGTTATCTGCTATACATCCTGTTGTTCAGCGCCGTAGTCGCCGGCGCGGGCATCGCCGTCCTGATCCCGTTCCGCGGGATAGCAAGCCTGAGCTCGGCAATACCATCGCTGCTAAGAAGACTCGCATTGACCTCGATCGTGTCCTACACGGCTTTCGCGTCCGTCGTGACCTATCGAATTGCGATCTCCAATCTCGTTATGTAAGCAAGGTAACCCTCATGACCGATCGATCCCGAAGGAACTGTTTGCGCGCCCTCGCGGCGCTGGCTTTGTCCCGGGTCGTTCCCGGCTCCGTCGCCGACGCAGCAGGAAAGGCGGTGCTCAAGAAGAGCGACCGCTGCCCGGTCTGCGGCATGTTCGTCTACAAATATCCGAAGTGGGTGGCGCAGATCGTTTTTAAGGACGGCACCTCGTACTTTTACGACGGCGCCAAGGATATGTTCAAGCATATCTTCGACACGTCCAAATACACACCGGGGAAAACGGCGGACCAAATCGTCGCCATTTACGTCACGGATTATTACGAAGTCGAACTGATCGAAGCCAAGCCCGCATTTTACGTGATCGGCTCGGACGTACTGGGCCCCATGGGTCATGAATTGCTCCCCTTCAGGGATCAAGAGTCCGCCCAGGAATTTCTGGAGGACCACAAGGGCACCAAGATCTTGCGCTTTCAGGATGTGACCCCGGCCGTCATCGAATCGCTGGACCGGCGTTCATGACGATCACATTTTGGATTCGACTTTTATTGGCCGCGTCGATCATGGCGTCGCTCGGCGCCTGCAACGGTCGACGGCCGGGCTTGCAGATCGGCGACATGGCGCCCGTCGTCACGCTCACCGATTTTCACGGAAATCCCGTGACGCTGCCCAAGGACATCCGGGGCAAGGTGGTCCTGGTGCGCTTCTGGGCTATGGATTGCTCCCACTGCAACAAAGAAACCGTCCTGGCCCTGGAAACCCTCTATCAAAAATATAAGGACAAAGGTTTCCTGCCGGTCGCCATACACGAAAGCCGGCCCGTCGAGGCGGACGAGCGGTTCCGGAAGTTCGATCACGTCACTTATCCGATGCTGGTGGACGAATACGGAAAAGTAGCCCGGCAGTTCGGCGTAATCGGCTTGCCGACGACCCTGGTGCTCGACGAGAAAGGCATCGTGCGGGAGAAGATCACCGGGGAAGCCAGTATCGACACTTTCGAAAAGCTTTTGACCACAGTGCTATACAAAGGGGGATTTTATGACGGCACTCATTAGATTTGGCTTGGGGCCAGCATTGGCGATATGCCAGCTTCTGCTCATATCGTTTGCGGTCTCGGCCGAGGAGCCCCATGAACGGGAAAGCTGCCGGGTCTGTGGTATGTACATCGATCAGTACCTAAAGAGTGCCGCCGAATTGGTTTACAAGGACGGCAAGAAAAAATTCACCTGCGGCGTCGCCTGCATGCTGCGCGAGGTCGACGATGCCGGCGGACTTTCCGCCTTCGAATCGGTAAAAGTGCACGACTGGGTCTCCGGCAAGCTGATAGATGCCGAAGACGCCATTTATGTCATCGGCAGCCGCGTCATTCCGGATATGGTTCCGAACTATATCGCTTTCGCCAACCGGGAAGAGGCCGAGGCATTCGCCGCCAAGGAAGGGGGCGACGTGATCGACTTCGGGATCGCCTATCAGGATGTCTCGCCGGTCGGGACCACCGCGCCATTCCGTATCCGTACGGCAGTGACGCCGGGAGCGGGAGCCTTCAGCATCGGCGCCGTCTACGGCTACATGCAGAAAGACCAGGTCAAAGCAGGCTCAAACAGCACCGATCCCAGCGAGTTCATCAACAGCAACAGGACCCAGCCGCGGGCTCCGAAAGAAGTCCAGGCGCATCAGCAGGCACTGATCGTCAACTACTCGCCCACCGACAATCTCTCTCTTTTCGTCAACGTCCCCTGGTTCGAACGTAGAACCAAGACGCTAGTCAGAACGTCGCCCACCAGCGTCAGGGAAACCGTCGGCGAGGAAAACGGCATCGGCGACATTACCCTGGAAGGACGCTATAACTTCTGGCGCAGCACCCGCTGGGACAAATTCGGGACCATTCTGCTCGGCACCACCTTGCCGACGGGACAGTTCGACGGCGAGAGGGGAGCGACCACGGATCCCGTGGCCGGGAGAAGGCTCGTTTCCACCGGCCCCGCTCTACAGCTGGGCAAAGACACCGCCACCTTCACCGGCGGGTTGCTCTACTCGCAGCGCTGGAAAGATTTCTGGTTTCACGGTTCGGCCCTCTACACCGTCAACCCGGAAAATGACAACGACTTTGCCTTCGGCGACGTCGCCACCGTCGGCGCGGCTTTCCACTACACGCCGAACTATGATCTGATGTTGGGCATCGAGATGGACGCCAGCTACACGCAAAAAAGCGAAGACCACGGCTACAAGATCGGGAACAGCGGCGGCACCGTGACCAATCTTGCATTCGTCTTCGACTACCGCTTTCTCAACGCTTTCGGCGGAAACTTCAAGCTGCGCGGGTCGGTCGGCTTGCCGATTTATGAAGATCTGAACACCAAGCACGTAGTGCTCGCCAATCCCCGCCGCGAATTCGACCAGGTCCAACTGGGGGACGGCTTTTTCGGCAATTTGGCCGTTACCTGGACTTACCGCGCCGCTCCGGAGTTTTGATACCTTTGTAGGGTGGGTTAGGCACGCATTGCGCCGATTCCGGAAAATTACGGTGATGTCTCCGCGTGCCGTAACCCACCGATTCCGCAACCTCGCCCGGTAGGTTACGGCCTCGCGGCCCAATCCCCTACAAGAATTAACTCCTTGATTTAAAGCGCTTTGGAGTTAGAGCGTTTTTATCTCGCTCGTACGGCAAAACCGGCTTGGCGGAAGTCGTTGGGCTTTCGGCTCGGGTGAATGGATTCAAGCATTCGGCAATCCTTTGCCGATGAAGACGCTCGGCCGGAGCATGGCGTCGGGAAAGGATTCCCGACCTACAGGGTGCTACAGTCGTAGGTCGGCAATCCTTTGCCGACGAACCCGTTGGCCCAACGACATCGTCGGGAAGGGTCGCGACTAAAGCGACCGTTTGCGATTGGAAGGGATTCCCGACCTACTCGCGAGTGCCCGTACAATCGGTATGAAAATGCTCTAAGTACATTCAGGGAAGTCTTGCGGCATAGGCAACCTGCAGGACAACCCCGCCAATCAAGCTAATCTATCGAGATTCCGCAAATATTTGCGGAATGTACTTAGCGAGGGTCGTCGGCAAAGGATTGCCGACCTACGACCTGAAATCGGACCATCTCGCCCGAGGCGATCGACGCCGCCGGGACGAGGCGGCAGCCGTTACCGGCGTTTGGATGCCGCCTCGGGGATAAACGCTATTTGAGACTCACGCGCTCTTTCGGCGACACGATATCGCCCGTGATATCCAGATCGATCTTCATCCGCTTCGCCGCCGCCTTGGTCGCCTTGCTGTCTTTGAAGGGGCCGGCGATGACTTTGAAGCGTCCGTTCTCCAGGGCCACCACCCGGGCCGGAATCTGCGGTCCCTGATGATTCAGAACCGCCGCCAAACGCTGAGCGCTCAATTCGTCCCCCGATTCCAGCGCCGTGATGTACCAGCCGCTATCGGTCATCGCCGGCGTTTTCGGCCGACCGTATAGCTCATCGGGATATTTCAGAGCCACGGCTTTACTCACCAGCCGAGCGAGATTTTCGCTGTTCTCGAAAATGGGTACCGGAATGCCCCGAGCCTCGCTCACGGTCTGCTCGATGCGTGGCCAATCCAGCTTTCGCTCCTGCTTCTTTTCGATTTTCTTGAGCGCGGCCATCAGATTTTTCTTGAGCTGCTTTGCATTGAGTTCCTCGTGAGGCTTATGGGCCTCCAGATAAAGTTCGCCGTTGCGCCACCCCACCAAATAGGGCTGATTGACGATGCGCACGGGCGTTTTGACCGGCACTTCCCGATAAAGCGTTTCGATATTTTCCGGGTAAAGTCGGACGCAGCCGTTACTCGCACGAAGTCCGATGCCATACGGTTTGTTGGTGCCGTGAATCAAATAGCTCGGACGGCTCAGATACATGGCGTAGTCGCCCAGGGGATTGTCGGGGCCAGGCGACACCACCGCCGGAAGAGGATCGCCTTTCTTCTCGTGATCCCTGCGAATGGACTCCGGAACGTGCCAGGTCGGATGACTGGTCTTTCGCTCGACCAGCATTTCGCCGGTCGGCGTGGAGCGGCCTTCGCGGCCGATGCCGACAGGATAGGTGACCACCTCTCCGCCTTTCTTCTTCGGGAAGTAAAAAAGGCGCATAGAGGCGAGATTGACGACTATGCCCTTGCGTGGAGCGTCCGGAAGGGTGAACTGCATCGGCAATATAACCCGGCTGCCCGGCTGCGGCGCCCATAGATCGATATCGGGATTGGCCTCACCGACCCCTTCCAAGCCCAGGCCGAAATGCCGGGCCACGTCCGGAAGAGAATCCCCTTCCGCTATCTTCACCGTCGCCAGTTGTCCGACGACACTGTCGTCTTTTCCCAACGCAAAGCGGTTGCCCTCGATGTTTTCGACCAGCGGCTCGGGAGGGGCTTTCGGCTCCTCCTGCCGGAAAGGCGACCAAGCGCAGGCGTGAAGAAAACCGGCAACAAGAAGGAGCAGCGGCAAGCGCAGTTGAGCGAGGGGCTGACTAAAGGCCCTTGTGCGATTGAAATCGCCGGCGTGTACCGGACGATCCGAATATGGCGCGCCTTGGCGTACAAGAACAGCATCACTCACGATATTAACCCCTCCGCGTCTGGCCGAAAAATAGCCGTTTATGCAAGGTACATGCCCATACCACTCCATATCTGGGCCATCGATTTCGCGGTGCGTCGTTACCGGCATCGACTCGGCTTCCGTTCCGCCCCATCTCTATGCTGAAGGTTGCGATAGGATATCACTGGCATCGAACGCCGCATGTCGCCGATATCCCGGCTCACGGTGACGATCGGACCATATCGAGGGATAAACGGACAATGCGATTTCGCAATCGGCTCTGCGGCCAAAAGACATCAGGCCTGAAACGGCAGTCCTGCCGCATGAAAAAGATCAGGGAGAATCGACGCCGCTCGACTGTTCAACCAGCCAGGTCTTCCATTCCTCGAACAGACGCGCATCGCCGGCAGCGACCACCGAACGGGGCTGCAATTCCGGGCTGAAAATCGGCTCGCCTTGCAGGGTTTCCGCATGGCCTCCGGCTTCGGACAAGATCAGCGCGCCCGCGGCATAGTCCCAGAGCTTTTGTTTGCCGTGCAGATAAACATGGAATCGGCCGACTGCGAGCCAGCACCACTCCAAAGCCACCGAACCTAGATTGCGTTGCGAACTGTATGGGGGACGGGCGGCCAGCTTCGCCGCCAGCGGCCCCAAGCGCTTAAAATCCACCACCGCCAAGCTGCGCCGCAGCGGCAGATCCGTGGGGCGAACCCTGAGTCGGACGCCGTTCAGCCAGGCGCCATGATCGCGCTGCGCGGTGAAGCATTCATTGCGGATAGGATCGTAGACGATCCCCAAGACCGGTTTGCGCTCGATGAGCAAAGCCAGCGAAATACCGAAAAAAGGCAGACCTGCGGCGAAGTTGCTGGTTCCGTCCAGGGGATCCAGACACCAGAGCCCGTTATCGTTTTGCGCCAGCAGTTCTTGTTGCCGCTGAGCGTCCATTTCTTCGCCCAGCAGTTCAAATTCCGGATAACGCTCGCGCAATTCAATAGTCAGCCGCTTTTGCACGGCGAAATCGGCTTCGGTAACGACGCTGCCGTCGGGTTTGAACCGGCGTTCGGTTCCCGAAAACCGGGGCAGCAATTCTTCCTCGGCTACCGCTTTAACCAGAATCGCGAGATCGTCGAGATGAGGAAGCATGAAGGCTATGCCTCGGTGGGCTCGGTGAATGAGTGTCCAACAACCGTGTTACTGCAAATTACGGAAAGAAAGCGATCTTTCGATTACCCTCACCCCTGCCCTCTCCCGGAGGGCTAATGTCGTGAGCTTAACACGTCGACCGGGCTCAGGAACGAAACCCAGCATTTCCTCGGGGTTGCCGCGATTCGGTCGTCATCCCGACCTACCGTTGCGACACCATCCCAGGACGATGCGGCACCGAATCCACCTTAGTTTGAAGCAAACAAGGCCTGTAAACGAGCGCCCGGATCTTCCGCCGTCATGAACGCTTCGCCGACCAAAAAGGTGTGGACGCCGTGACGCCGCATCAGCGATACGTCCTCCGGCGTATGAATGCCGCTCTCGGTCACGACCAAGCGGCCTGGCGGAATCCGTTCCAGCAGGTCGAGCGTCGTGTCGAGGCGGGTCTCGAAGGTGCGAAGATTCCGATTGTTGATGCCGACAAGCGGCAGGTCTAGGCGCAAGGCGCGTTCCAATTCGGAGGCATCGTGTACCTCAACCAGCACGTCCATGCCGAGGTCGACGGCGACATCCGAGAGTTCTTGCATGGCCCCGTCATTCAAGGCGGCGGCGATCAGCAGAATGCAGTCCGCCCCGATCGCGCGGGCCTCGAACACCTGGTACGGATCGATCATGAAATCCTTCCGCAGCACCGGCAGCGAACAAACGCTTCTAGCCTCTTTCAGGTACTCCTCTGAGCCTTGAAAAAAATCCCGGTCGGTCAGCACCGAAAGGCAAGCCGCGCCGTGATCGGCATAGCTCCGGGCGATGTCCGCCGGGCGGAAATCCGGCCGCATCACGCCCTTGCTGGGCGAAGCCTTCTTGATTTCGGCAATGACGGCGGCCGCGCCGTCTTCGATCCTAGTCCGCAAGGCCCGTACGAAACCGCGGGGCGCATCGGCATCCTGTGCCTGTCGCCGGACGTCCTCCAGCGGCGTGCGCAAACGGCGCTCGGTAACTTCTTCCGCTTTGCGGGCCAGAATCTTTTGCAGGATGTCGGGGGGATTATTCATGAGTGGCTATGGATTGGCTGAATTCGATCAAGGCGTCCAGCTTCCGTCGGGCAGAACCGTCGTCGATGACCGCTTTCGCACGCTCGACGCCCGCCTCCAGGCTGTCCACCAGATTGGCCGCATAAATCGCCGCGCCCGCATTGAGAACGGTAATGTCCCGAGCCGGACCCGGTTCCTTGTCGAGCACGCTCAGCATCATCTTCAGACTCGCGGCAGCGGTATCGACCGTCAGCTTTCTCAAGGGAGCTCGCTTGATGCCGAATTGTTCCGGCGTCAGCCTATAGGTCGTGATCTGACCGTCCTTGAGTTCCGCGACGTGAGTGGGCGCGCCGATGCTGATTTCGTCCAGCCCGTCCTCGGCATGCACCACGAGCACATGCTTGCTGCCGAGCTGCCGCAGCACTTCCGCGAGCGGCTCCACCCAGACGTCGGAAAAAACGCCGACCAGCTGATTGGGCGCGCCGGCCGGATTGGTAAGCGGTCCGAGCAGATTGAACAAGGTCCGCACGCCGATTTCCCGCCGCGGGCCGATGGCGTACTTCATGGCGCCGTGATGGCGCTGGGCAAAGAGGAATCCCAGGCCGATCCGGTCGATACAGGCCTTGACCTGGTCCGGCGTCAAATCGAGATTGATGCCCGCCGCCTCCAGCACGTCGGCGCTGCCCGAACGGCTGGAAACCGAGCGATTGCCGTGCTTGGCCACCTTGCCGCCGGCCGCCGCTACCACGAATGCCGCCGTGGTGCTGATGTTGAACGTGTGGTTGGCGTCGCCGCCGGTGCCGCAGGTGTCGATGAGATGATCGCCCCTCACCGGAACCTTGGTGGCCATCTCCCGCAGCACCTTGGCCGCCGCCACCACTTCCTCCACGCTTTCGCCCTTGGCGCGAAGCGCGACCAAAAAGGCTCCAATCTGCGCCGGCGTGGCGCCGCCGCTCATGATGGTGCGCATCACCTTGCGCATCTGCGACGCGCCGAGATTTTTCTTATCCAACAGAGTCTGCAGGACGACAGGCATTTCCATCGCGAATCCTTACTGATTCAGAAAATTTCGCAGCAGGTCGTGGCCCTGCTCCGTCAGGATGGACTCCGGATGGAATTGCACGCCCTCTATGGCGAGCTGCTTGTGCCTGACGCCCATGATTTCCTCGATCTTGCCGTCCCGGTCCTCGGTCCAGGCGGTGACTTCCAGGCACTCGGGAAGCGTTTCCTGCTCGATGACCAGGGAATGATACCGGGTCGCCTGGAACGGATTGTTCAACCCGCGAAATACCCCCGTATTCCGGTGATGCACCATCGAGCATTTGCCGTGCATGATGCTCTTGGCGTGAATGATATTGCCGCCGAACGCGTAGCCGATGCTCTGATGGCCGAGGCAGACGCCCAAAATGGGATATTTGCCCGCGTACTGGCGGATGGCGTCCACCGAGATGCCCGCCTCTTTCGGCGTGCACGGTCCCGGCGAAATGACGATCTTGTCCGGGGCGAACGTTTCGATTTCCTCGACGTCGATCTGGTCGTTGCGCACCACTTCCACGTCGGCGCCCAATTCCGCCAGGTACTGTACCAGGTTGTAGGTGAACGAATCGTAGTTATCGATCATCAATACGCGAGCGCTCATAAGCTCCGCCCTCCTTCGATCCCGGCTTCCGCCATGGCGACCGCACGAAATACCGCACGCCCCTTGTTAAGCGTTTCCTCCCACTCGTTTCGGGGAACGGAATCGTACACCACGCCCGCTCCCGCCTGGATATGCAGGGTGCCGTCCCTGATGACGGCGGTGCGGATGGCGATGGCCGTATCCAGGTTTCCCGACCAGCCGATGTAGCCCACGGCGCCGGAATAGACTCCGCGCTTGACCGGCTCCAGCTCGGCGATGATTTCCATGGCCCTGATCTTGGGCGCGCCGCTGACGGTGCCGGCGGGGAATGTCGCGGCCAGCACGTCGTAAGCGTCCTTGCCCTTGGCCAGACGGCCGGTGACGTTGGACACGATATGCATGACGTGGGAATAGCGTTCGATGATCATCTTGTCGGTGACGCGGACGCTGCCGGTCTCCGCCACCCGGCCGGTGTCGTTGCGGCCTAGGTCGATCAGCATCAGGTGCTCGGCGATTTCCTTGGGGTCGGCCAAAAGCTCCCGCTCCAGGGCCAGATCCTCTTCGTGGGTCTTGCCGCGCCGCCGGGTGCCGGCGATCGGCCGGACGGTAACGGTTTCGTCCTCGACGCGCACCAGGATTTCCGGCGAAGAACCGACGACGTGAAAATCCCCGAGATTCAGGTGAAACATGTAAGGCGAGGGATTCAGACAGCGCAAGGCACGGTACAAATCCATGGGCGAGGCGGAGTACGGAATCGACAAGCGTTGGGAAAGAACCACCTGCATCACATCCCCTTCGACGATGTATTCCTTCACCCTTCGCACCGCGTTTTCGAAACCCTCCTGGGTGAAGCCGGAGACGAAGTCGCTTTCATCGACCCGTCTTTGCGTCCCCTGCCCCCGATTCGCCGGCAAACGGTTTTGCCGAAGCCCCTGGATCAGCGTTTCCAGCCGGTCCTGCGCCTGATGGTAGGCGTTCGCCTCGGAGGGATCGGCATGAGTCAGAACCAGCAGCTTGCCGGACAGGTTATCGAATACCAGCACATCCTCGGACACCATCAACAAAATGTCCGGTACCCCGATCGGATCGGGTTTTTCGCAGTGCAACTGGGGTTCGATGTAATGAATCGTCTCGTAGCCGAAATAGCCGACCAGCCCGCCGGTGAAACGCGGCAAGCCTTCGATCTGCGGAACTTTGAAGCGTGCGCCGTAGCGGCGAATCCAGTCCAGGGGATTATCGACGCGATTCGCCTCGACGATGCGTCCGTCCCTCTCGACCATTATTTCCGAACCGCATACCCGGATCACGGTGCGGCACGGAAGACCGATGATGGAATAACGCCCCCACTGCTCGCCCCCGTGCACGGACTCGAACAGATAGGAATAAGGCGAGTCGGCCAGCTTGAGATAGGCGCTCAGGGGCGTATCGAGATCCGCAAGGACCTCGCGAGCCAGCGGAATGCGGTTGTAGCCTTGATCGGCGTACTGCTGAAATCGTTCGGGCGTCATGATGTCTTGTCCATCGAGATAGGGCGGGTTCGCGAAGCGTAACCCAATAAGCCATTCCTCGGGTTAAGGCCTTCCGGCCCAACCCGGTTTACGTTTGAGGCTGGTTCAGTGACGCCATCGCTCTTTCAGAATAGGTCGATGCATGATGCTCACGCGGCTTTCTTAAACAAAGCGGGCAACTCGGTTAGGGAGGAAACGACGGCGTCCGGCTCCAAACACTCGACGCCGTTGCCGCCGTGGTAGCCGTAAGGCACGCAGACGACCATGAACCCAGCCGCCCGCGCGGCTTTCACGTCATTCGCGGAATCGCCGACCATCAAACCGCGGGAAGGCTCGACTGCGAAAAATTCGGCGGTCTTCAGCAAGGGATAAGGGTCGGGCTTATGCTTTTCGAATTGATCGCCGCAACCGACGAAGTCCATATCGTGCAGTACGCCCAACCGATCCAGCAGCGGACGGGTGAACCTCGAATGCTTATTGGTGACGCACGCCAGGCGGAAACCCGCCGCCTTGAGCAGTTTCAGCCCTTCGGCAACACCCGGAAACAAGCGACTGCGATTGCAGACGTTCGCCTCGTACAGATCCATGAACATCGGCAAGGCCTCGGCGAATCGCGCCGGCTCGCCTTGAGGCCACATTTCTCCGGTCAGCGCGCGCTTCACCAGCATGTCGACGCCGTTGCCGATCCAGCCTTTCACCCGCGATTCCCCGGCCGGCGGCAAGCCCAGCCGGCCCAGCATGGCATCGACGGCAGCAGCCAGATCCGGCGAACTGTCCACGAGCGTGCCGTCCAGGTCGAAAGCAATGAGCTCCGGCGTGCGATCCAGCATTATTAAATGGCTCTGGCCTTGGCCATTTCCTCGCGCAATGCGCGCACGACCGAGTCGTAGCGGTTCGGATCGCTGTCCTTTCCGGCACCGAAAATGGCCGATCCGGCCACGAAGGTATCGGCCCCGGCCGCGGTGATCTCGCGGATATTGTCCACCTTGACGCCGCCGTCGATTTCCAGCCGGATGTTGCGCCCGCTGGCCTCGATGCGCCGCTTGGTCTCGCGCAGTTTGTCCAGCACATAGGGAATGAAAGACTGGCCGCCGAAACCGGGGTTGACGGACATGAGCAGAATCATGTCGAGCTTGTCCATCACGTGGTCCAGATAATTGAGCGGCGTTGCCGGGTTGAACACCAGCCCCGCTTTGCAGCCCGAGTCCTTGATCAGCTGAAGGCTGCGGTCCACGTGTTCGGAAGCTTCCGGATGAAACGTGATGTAACTTGCTCCGGCCTTGGCGAAATCGGGAATGATGCGGTCCACCGGCTTGACCATCAGATGCACGTCGATGGGCGCGGTGACGCCATGCTTGCGCAGCGCTTCACACACCAGAGGGCCGATGGTCAAGTTGGGGACGTAATGGTTGTCCATCACGTCGAAATGGACGATGTCCGCGCCGGCGTTCAGAACGTTTACCACTTCCTCGCCGAGGCGGGCAAAATCGGCGGACAAAATCGAAGGCGCAATCCAGAGTTCGTTCATAGGCGATGGCTCTCTAAAGAAAAAACGGAACGTTCATAACGCTCCGGCTAAAATCCAACTGGGAACACCGGTATCGGTCATCAATCGCGGGCGCCGATCCGAATGGATTGGGTATTTTCACATTTGGCTTTCGGACGGGCAAGCCGAGGCCCCACCAACGTTACCCGCCCGATCCGCCGATAAACTCCTATCCTTTAAAAAATGCCGACGCAAAAGTCCGCTATCTTCCCGGGAGAAAATATGGGAAACGAGACATCGCCAGATGAAACAACGAGGCCATCCGCCACACAATGGTCCGAAAGAAAAAGCGGCCGAAACGAGTTGGTGGCTTGCCTGATCATGATTAGAGGTCCCCATGTGGGGAAACGGATCGTTCTGAATAAAGACGAAATGGTCATCGGCCGATCCAAAAGCGCAGACGCCCAAATCGACGAGAGTTCCGTATCCCGGAAACATGCTGTCATCAGAAAGCGGGGATCGGAATTCATCATCGAGGACCAAAACAGCAAGAACGGAACTCTCGTCAATATGGAAAAACAGATGCTATGCGTCTTACGCGACCAGGATCTGATCACTTTCGGAAACACCCTTTTCAAATTCATCGCCAACAATAGTCTGGAACTCGCTTACCACGAGGAATTGCACAAGCTCGCAATGCTCGATCCCGTGCTGCAGATCCTCAATAAAAAATTCTTTCTGGACTATCTCGAACAAAAATGCAGTTACAGCCAGTTATTTCCGACGAAATTCGCCATCATTCTGTTCGATATCGATCACTTCAAGCGCATCAACGATACCTATGGTCACCAGACCGGTGACCTGGTCCTGCTGCACGTCGCCAACACAGTGAAAACCCATCTGCGAAACAGCGATATTTTCAGCCGCTACGGGGGTGAGGAATTTGCCATCGTCCTGCCGGATAGCGATGCCGAGCAAGCAGAATTCACGGCCGAGAAGTTAAGGTACGCGGTCGAAACCGCCGCCATCGTCCAGGATGAAGAAGAAATCAAGGTTACCATCAGCTTGGGCGCCGCCTCCTTCGGACCGGCCGAGGCGGCAACCTGCTCTTCCCGGAACCTGATAGAACGTGCGGACAGCGCGCTATACCAGGCCAAAAATGCGGGCAGAAACCGGACGGTTGTCTTTCGCGGCCGTGGGTAAACGCATAAATCCCGTGTTTTTGCCAAAAATCCACCGTCCATAGTCGGCAAACACATGGCTGTCGACAATTTCGGCAACTTATGCATGGGCTGCATGCAGGACAAGGGCGAATCCGCGGTTTGCCCCGCCTGCGGGTATCGGCCGGATCATCGGCGCAGCCCTTTCGCACTGCCTTATCAGGCCGTCCTGAACAACAAATTCCTCGTCGGACGCATCCTGGGCAAACCCGGCGGTTTCGGCGTGACCTATCTCGCCTGGGACTTGGTGCTGCACACCACGGTGGCGATCAAGGAATATTTGCCCCGCGACCTGGTGGCACGGGAGGCCAACAGCCTGACGGTTACGCCACACACGCTCGATGGCAGCGAGGAATTCGCCTATGGACTGGAACAGTTTCTGCGGGAGGCAAGAACCCTGTGCAAGTTCAGCCATCCCAACGTGGTGCGGGTCAGGGAGTTTTTTCAGCAGAACAACACCGCCTATCTGGTGATGGACTACTACGAAGGCATTTCTCTCGAAGAATATCTCAAGCGCAATGGCGGCAAGCTCGACGAGGCCACGGCAACAGCCCTAATGCTTCCCGTTTTGGACGGCTTGAAGGAAGTCCATGAAAAAGGCTTTCTCCACCGGGATATCAAGCCTTCCAACATCTATCTGACGAAAGGCGGAACTCCCATCCTGCTCGATTTCGGCGCCGCCCGACTCGCCCTGCACGGGCAAAGAAGCCGGACGCTCTCCGTGATGCTGACGCCGGGCTTCGCTCCTTTCGAGCAATATCTCGAAAAGCACGAATTCGCCCCTGCCGCCGACATCTACGCCATCGGCGCCACGCTTTATTATCTGGTGACCGGCGTAAAGCCGCAGGAGGCGATCAGCCGGTACAAAAAGGATGAAATGGTGCCTCCGCATCAGCGGATTCCATCCATAACGACCCGCTTCAGCCAAGCCGTCATGATGGCCTTGGCCGTCGATCCGGAACGGCGCCCTCAGACCATCCCGGAACTTCGGGCAATGCTCATGCCTCCCGTACCAGCCAATGGCCCCGGACAGTCCGGATCGACCGCGGTTCCGCGAAAGCCAATGCCGCCATCGTCGGGTCGTACCCGTCTGAACTGCCCTCACTGCAAGACGGCAACATCCGTTCCGATGGATGCGAATCCGAGCCATTACCGCTGTGCAAAGTGCGGCAGAAATCTCGGACTGCTCAAGCGCAGTCGTTCTGTTCCCGCCTGGCTGTGGGTGCTGTTCGGAACGGCTCTGCTGGTTTGGGGTCTCGTCATTTTCGGGCCGGTAGACCTGTCCCGACGACTGGAGAACCCTCCCGCGACAAGCGAGAAACCCGTCATCGCCCCGGCGGAAAAACCCGCGGCAGTTCCATTGTCTCCGCCCTCGTGGAAAGAACCCGTCCCGCCCCCACCACCTCCAAGGGAAGAGCCCGCTGTTATTCCGGCGCCGCCGCCGTTTCCGCCGGAAAGGGCGCCCGAAGCCTGGGGACCGGAGAACAGGCAACCGGGACAGCCCGAATTCGTACACCGTTTCGATCATCCTCCCTACCCGCCGCCTCGCCATGCCATCGAGGCCTGTCTAGGCAGGACGGCGGGAATGGCCTGTAATCTCCATCCTCCGGGCAGGCCACCGGCACGGGGACGCTGTGAACAGGTTCACGCCTATTTCGCCTGTGTGCCCGAGGGACACCCGCCCCCGCCACCTTTCGGACCGCCGCGATAACGAAACTCGGCCATAGGTGGCGAAGCGCTATTGGGAGCGGATTGCAGCGAGAACATCGGTGCGAACACTCAAAACCTGGCTTGCCGATAGCCAAGAAAGTAAAACCAAAAGCTCTCTCTGAGGGTGTCGCAAAAGATGTTACTCCTTCTCCCCTCCGGGAGAAGGTTGGGATGAGGGGATCAAAAGAATCAATACCTTTTAATCTCCCCTCACCCAACCCTCTCCCGCTGGAGAGGGCTTTTGCCACCCTCATCCGAGGAGAGCGAAGCGAGGGGGCGAAGCCGTTACGGTGGGGGCGATCCGAATAGGGCTTTGCTTTCTTTATGCGCAAAACGGGATGGGAGAACTCGTGAGCCGGCAACCCTTCGCCGACAGCCCGCTTTTTTCACGCACACTAAACTGCCCGCCCCATGCCGGTAACCATCATCGGACTGTTAAAATGATTTTTCCGTCCCGCCCTAGTCCATAAGAAACATGTCCGAACCAGCCGAAAAAAAACTTGTCCTCGTCGACGGTTCATCGTTCCTGTACCGCGCGTTTCACGCTCTGCCGCCCTTGAACAACTCTCGGGGCGAACCGACCGGCGCGGTTCTGGGCGTTGCCAATATGCTGCGCAAGCTCATCGGAGAGTATGAGACTTGCCATATCGGCGTCGTGTTCGACGCGCCCGGAAAGACCTTCCGCGACGATCTTTTCGAGCACTACAAGGCCCATAGGCCGCCGATGCCGGACGAACTCAGGGCGCAGATTCAGCCGCTGCACGCCATTATCCGGGCACTGGGCCTGCCCTTGCTGATCGAATCCGGCGTGGAAGCGGACGACGTCATCGGCACACTCACGATGAAGGCGGTCGAACAGGGGTTTTCGGTCGTCATTTCCACCGGCGACAAGGACATGGCGCAACTGGTCAACGACCGGGTGATGCTCGAGAACACCATGTTCGACAGCCGCCTGGATGTCGCGGGCGTAAAAGCCAAGTTCGGCGTGCCGCCCGAGTGCATCGTCGATTATCTGGCACTGGTGGGCGACACCTCGGACAATATTCCCGGCATTCCCAAGGTGGGACCGAAAACGGCGTCAAAATGGCTGAATGAATACGGCTCGCTGGACGGCATTCTCGCCCATGCCGACGAGATCGGCGGCAAGGTCGGCGAGAGTCTTCGCGCCAGTCTCGATCAAATTCCCTTGTCGCGCCAGTTGGCCACCATCAAGTGCGACGTGGATCTGCCGATCGGACCGGACGATTTGAAACGAACCGAACCGGATCAAGCCGCCCTTCGGGAGCTTCTGGTCCAGCTCGAATTCAATTCCTGGCTCCGGCAACTGGATGCTTCGAACACTGCCGAAAACCCAGCCGCCCCTGTCGAGCAAACCTCAACCAAGGGTAACTACGAAACGATCCTGACCGAGGATGAACTGGAGCGCTGGCTGAAAAAGCTGGAGGCCGCGGAATATTTCGCTTTCGACACCGAAACCACGAGCCTCGACTACAGCCGCGCGGAAGTCGTGGGACTGTCGTTCGCGGTGGAACCGGGCGAAGCGGCCTACGTCCCGGTCGCTCACGATTATCCCGGCGCACCGGCGCAGCTCAGCCGCGATTACGTTCTGGAAAAACTCCGGCCTTTGCTGGAAGACCGGAACCGCCCGAAGCTCGGACAAAATCTCAAATACGATACCAATGTCCTTGCGAATCACGGCCTCGCGCTGACCGGCATCCGCCACGACACCATGCTCGAATCCTATGTGCTCAACAGTACGGCCACCCGGCACGACATGGATTCCCTGGCCCAACTCTATCTCAATCATCGGACCATCCACTACGAAGACGTGGCGGGAAAAGGCGCGAAACAGATTCCCTTCCAGCAGGTCGGCATCGAAAGCGCCACCGAATACGCGGCGGAAGACGCCGACATCACCCTGCGGCTTCACCACCATCTTTGGCCGAAGCTCGAGGCGGAAGATTCGCTCAAATCGCTATACGAAACCGTCGAAATTCCGCTGGTGCCGGTCCTGTCCCGCATGGAATGCACCGGCGTGCTGGTGGACGTGTACAAGCTGGCCCAGCAAAGCCGCGAGCTCGAAAAGCGCATGCTGGAGATCGAACAGGACGCCTGCAAGGCGGCGGGATGCCAGTTCAACCTGGGATCGCCCAAGCAGATCCAGACCATCCTGTACGACAAGCTGAACATCCCGGTAGTCAAGAAAACGCCGACCGGACAGCCGTCCACCGACGAATCGGTGTTACAGGAATTGGCGGAAAGTTATGAGCTGCCGCGACTGATCCTGGACTACCGCTCCATGAGCAAGCTCAAGTCGACCTACACCGACAAGCTCGCGGAGCAAATCAACCCCCGCACCGGCCGCGTTCATACCTCCTATCACCAGGCCGTGGCCGCCACCGGCCGCCTGTCGTCCTCCGACCCCAACCTGCAGAACATCCCGGTGCGCACCGAGGAAGGCCGCCGCATCCGCCAGGCGTTCATCGCACCGCCCGGCCGCAAGATCCTCGCGGCGGACTATTCGCAGATCGAGCTCAGGATCATGGCGCATATTTCGGGCGATCCCAGCCTGCGCGCCGCCTTCCACGACAATACCGACGTCCATCGCTTCACCGCCGCAGAAGTATTCGGCGTGCCGCCGGAACAGGTCACGCCCGACCAGCGCCGTTCCGCCAAGGCGATCAATTTCGGCCTCATCTACGGCATGTCCGCCTTTGGCCTGGGGAAACAGCTCGGCATCCCCACCAGCATGGCACAGCGCTACGTCGACCTTTATTTCGCCCGCTATCCCGACGTCAAAGGCTACATGGAAACGACCCGCGACACGGCGCGGGAGAAAGGCTACGTGGAAACCCTGTTCGGCCGGCGGCTATACATCCCCGAGATCCAATCCCGCAACGCCCAGCGCCGCCAATACGCCGAACGCACCGCCATCAACGCCCCGATGCAGGGTACCGCGGCGGACATCATCAAGCGCGCGATGATCGCCGTGGACGCCTGGATTCAGGAATCCCGCGCTCCGGTATGCATGATCATGCAGGTACACGACGAATTGGTGTTCGAAGTGGCGGAGGATTATGTCGACGAAGCCGCCCGCGAAATCGGCAACCGCATGTGCCGCGCGGCGCAGCTTGCGGTGCCTTTGGTCGTGGATGTGGGGATCGGGGCTAATTGGGATGAGGCGCATTGAATGCGTTAAGGAAGATCTGAAAATCCTTGTCCACTGGACAAAACCATTGACCCCGGCCGAAAGTACCGGCGCCGGGCATCCGGCGTTGGCAACCGCATGTGCCGCGCGATGGACCTAGCGGTGCCCTTGGTCGTGGATGTGGAGATCGGGTCGAATTGAAGATACCGTCTTGGAAATCAAGAGGCAAGCCGCGGGCCGAGCGGCGCAATGTCGCGAAAGGAATCGCGACCTACAGCGGCACGGTCGTAGGTCGGCAATCCTTTGCCGACGAAAGGGTTGGTAGCCACACCAGTTCAGAAAGAGCTCAACTTAGTCCGGCCAAAGGACTCGATTCAGCACATGGGTATAAATCATGGTCGTGCTCACGTCCTTAGAGCGTTTTCCATCCCGGTGTACGGATTCGTGCCAGGAGGGGAGAACGTAGGTCGGCAATCCCTTGCCGACAAAGCCCTTCGCCGAGCCGA
>NZ_JAFIBZ010000025.1:0-76708 GCF_017832375.1 Methylocaldum sp. RMAD-M
CTTCGCACTGCGCTTCACTGCCGTATTGCGTCAGAAACTCGGCCAACGACAAACCCTTTTGAAATTGCACCCGGTTCATAGGCATGGGACACCCCTCTTGTGATAGATGCCCATAGTCTAAGGACCCTAGCGGCTCACTATGTGAGCCTGTACTGAACTTCGTCGCTAATCAGGAAGTTTTTTGAGGTCGCGCGGCCAATCCGGCGGCGCGGCAGCGGGTGGTCGATCGGGTTCAACGTGAGTGCCTGGCCGGAGTTCGGGAACCGTGCGACTGGGCAGATTTTGAGGACGGGGCGGCCGGTGTGCATTCGTTACCGTGGCCTTGAGAGTTCGGCGCATCCGCCCGCAGCGCCTCTAAGTCAGCTTTCTTCCTGAGTAGTAGCCGTCTTTCTTTCCCCAAAATGCGTGCATTCGAAGGCGTCCAGCCGGATCCTTCACGCAACTCCCTTCCCGCCTTGAAAGTCTCCTTAATCAGGCAAGCGCCGCATGGAAACATTTCCGAGTGGTGACGAATCGTGGCCTTCATAACTGTTCCTAGATGACCCGTTACCTCAGGCCTATGCCCAGTTCGGCCAAGGCGTGGCTGGGTAGGGGATGTGAATGGCGATGGCAAACCCGATGTTCTGATAGGGGCGTCCGCGCAAGACGTGGGCGTCATAGACCATATCCGCGGCAACGATACGGTCAACGGCGGCCCTCACGCCGACCGTGATGTCTGTGCAGCCGATCAGGGCGATACCGTTCTCAACTGTAATCCGTAATGTAGGCCAAGCATTTTTTGGCTGAGAGACAGTGGTAGCCGGAATCGTGAGCTCGGGTGCCGCTGGCCGCCATCCGTTCGCCTTGCGGGATTATCGCTGCCGCTTGGGTCGATGTTTGCCGCCGCAGTGGAAAGTTACATAGTGCCGAATCACCAGATCGTCGCCGGACGAGTGAAAAGGCTTTTCCCTAATTCCAAGCAAAGACGGGCTGAGCTTGTGGCTTTCCATCCAAATCGAAGGGATTGGGAAGATGCTGGAAGTACCGGATGGTCGATTTCTGAATCATTTCAAAATTCTGGATAGAACGCTTACGACTGCCATCGTCCGACTCGCAACCGTAAAGACGTACGTTGCTAACGGAGGGCGCTGGCGTTCATTGCTCCACCGACGTCCTGTAGTTCAAAGCGTTCGTTTCCGGCCGCGCTTCATTTCATCCAGCAGCCGCTCGTTGACGCTTCGCGCGTGCTCGATATTCCAGATTCGGATTGCTTCGTCGAGATCGACTTTACCTTCGTCGACCATTTTGCAGAGCCCGATTCGTAGGGCATAAAGCTTGATGATCAGCGGATCTTCCGGGGTGTCGGCGAGGTGCTTTTCCCATTCGGCCGTTTTTTGCGGATCTTTGCAGTAATTGACCGGACGCTCTTCGGCATGGAGGCAGAGCGGTAGGGTGAATGTCAAAAACAAGGGCCAGTATTTCATGAGGTTTTCTCCACGGGTATCTGGGGTTGTCCGCTATTTGGCCCATCTCGGTGAGAATCAGTAAGAATGGGGGAAAGCGACAGAGTACCGTAAACGGAAGACATCATAAGGGCGGTCTGTCGTTATCGTAATATTCCGGGAGTCGATAACCGGCATCCGGAAGGCAACGGAGTGTTGCCTGCTTATTTCCGCCTTGAATTGTGAACCCGCGGGACCCATACAGAATTGGCGCGGGAGACACTTGCATGCCACTCCGCAATTCTTGCGTCGAACGGCGGATTGGGGTGGCGAATGCACAGTCGACAATATCGTTTAAAACGTTTACGCGCAGTTTCTGACTCGGTGACCTAAATGCAGATCTCTAATAGGTGGAAAGCGACGAAGGAGGAATGGGCGATTCTTTCCTACTACCAGCGTTTCGAGAGTTTGGTTGCGTTTGTCCTGACGATCGTGATCGGATTGACCATTCTGGTAGCGCTGTATCAGCTTACGACCGATGTCGTACTGGGCCTGGTGCGTGGCGTGCTGGATCCGTTCGATCATGACGTGTTTCAAAAAATCTTCGGCGAAATCATGACACTTTTGATTGCGCTGGAGTTCAATCACACCCTTCAATACGTGGTCAGAAGGGAGCAGAGCATCGTTCAGACCAAAGTAGTCGTGCTGATTGCCCTTTTGGCCGTAGTTCGCAAGTTCATTATTCTCGAAGTTCAAGACGTGAGTGCCGGTCATCTGCTGGGTTTGGCAGCGATTACCCTGGTTTTGGGTCTGACTTACTGGCTGATCCGAGAGGCAGTATAAGACGGAGAGGAAGTCCGGGATTTTATTCAGTCTTTTTATGGCGGGCTAAGCACCAGGATAGGCCAGTTGGTATCGGTGGGATAACAATGCCAAATGAGCGATTCTTCTTGAAACTTGGCGAACAGCTGTTCCTCTGCGTATACCACGCCGTCCACACATGAAACATAAGCAAACGGTCCGAACCATTCCGATGGTTCGCCAGCGGCATTCTCAAACGAAATTCGCACCGGCTCTTTGCAATCGTATCGCGTAAAGTGTCGGCCTTGAGTTTCCCAAAAATGATTGCGATAGGCTGCCACGATGTTTCCTTGCGGCCCTTGGTGAATGACGTTGCCGCCGACGCGAAACCAAGGCGCCGGTCCGATCTGTTCGGGCCGACCTCCCGCGCCGCTGTCGAATGTCAATCGAATCATAAGCTTTCTTCTATCGAGCTTTCATAATATAGGCATCGGACGTGGGCCAAAGTTTTTGCTGACAATCACGCCTTGAACGTTTCTTTATCATGGAGTATCGACATGGCAGTTGTGCGGTTTTCAGCGTGCTTCGGTTTAGACGCGTAGCGCAGGCCGCTGACGCATGCGGCAAAGTGCTCACCGCTCGAGTGCAGATATAACGCCTGACCGCTGCTGACGACAGCGCATCTCCTCGGCGTCCGCTGCTCTCAATCTGCCCTCTTTGATCAGCCTCGCAGCATCGCCTTGGAGTTTCGGGCCTGCTTTATTGCGCTCCTCGATTTCTGCTATTTTATGAAATGCGAGCTTCATTTTTTCAGCCTAATTGATGCCGGACAGGCGTGATCTTCGATGAACTCCACTCACTTGGAGTGATCTCATAAATTGACTGTGAAACCAATTAGGGATTACCCATATGAAACCAGGTGCCATAGTTAATGCTACATTCAATAACTGTCATTGTATTGCCAGAATTACTGGTGTTGGCAAAAAGTATGGAGAACCCTTCTTTCATATTATATTAATCTCGCCATGTGTCATGGATACCGGAACTATACCGGCAGGAACCAGAACCTGGGTATGGCCAGAGATGGTTACGCTCGGAGTAAATGATGCCAATTAGGTTTTATCTTTTCCGGTTATAAACAAAGTGGCGATGGGCAAAGCAGCTGCAGATCAGACAAACGGGTTGGCGGTAGCATTGTCCATCGCCGGCAGTATCCAGACTTTTGATGTTCAAGAGACGTGTCGAATGCGTCACAACGCGCGACAAATCGCGCCACCCGCTGTACTCGGTTGGTCATTCGGGCGCTATGTGTTAGGGTGCGATCCATTCTTCTCAATATTCCGTTGCATACTCCATGACTGACGAGTCATCCGAAACGGCACCCGTTCGACTGCGTTGGGAGAAGGAATCCCGGTATTATGAGATTCATCTACAACTGGACCTGTGGGGCGATTGGGTACTGACCCGAATCTGGGGGCGTCGTGGGTCGCCCATGGGCCAGATGAAACATATGCCGTGCCCGTCATACGACGATGCGGTCGCGAAGTTGTCGAACGTCCGCAATCAGCGTAAGCGGCGAGGATATGAGCCGGTGTTGGTATGACTCGTTTCAACCCGCGCGAATCGATATTGCTTGAGTGGCTCATCCTTCTTTTCCGTATCCTGAAACCTTTATTAGAACCGAGAGCTTTCATGTCCGATTTCAAGAAATACCATTGTTTGGAATGCGAACACATCTATGATGAAGCACAAGGCGATCCTGACAGTGGTATTGCGCCGGGCACTCGTTGGGAAGACATTCCCGACGATTGGGAATGTCCGATATGCGGAGCGCCGAAAAGCTTTTTCAAATTGATGGAGTGATCTTCCGTAAACGATTCGCGAGATTCTGCCGATCGGTTCGAGGGGAAGGCTGGCTTCTTGATCGAAGCTGGTATAAAAGAAAGAGCCGATCCGCTACAAGAAGACCCGCAACGGGATTACTCTTTATAGATCATGGTCGTTCTGTCGCGAGCCTTGATCTACCATTTAGATTCAAACTTTCAATTCGAGCTTGATATTTTCTGGTCAAACGCGAAGGCATAGCATGCTAAGACTACGCCAGGCAACGACAGAAGGCCCGCAATACCAGGTATAGGCTTCACGAATATACTAAGCGCTATACTCCCACGGTCCGATGTAATTTCCCAGTTTATCGGGAGCCAGGGGATTATTGGAAGGCAAATATTGTTCCGGCAGTTAATTGGAATCCTGTTTTGTGCGGCTTTCCGATTTTCCAAGGGTAGCCTGTGTAGGATGGGCTGAGCGAAGTGACAAATCGGCAGGATCGCCGATTTGCACGGCAGCGCCGCCCGCAGGGGGGCCGCGCAGGGATGGCGTGGCATGAGCCCCATCGATCGCGAACGATGCCTGTCCTGAGCTCAGTCGAAGGGCCTGTCCTGAGCCCGGTCGAAGGGGGCTTCCCGATGATCAGTACATCCTACGGACTGCATTTGTCGAAAATCGCGCTTTGTGCCGAAGCAATTACTCGGCACCGATATGAGAACTGCCGGGACTGAGTGAGCCGCGACAGCGGGGCTCAATAACAGGGACATTCCAAGCCAAACCGGATGATTTGCGCGAAATCCCATGCTTTTAGACTCGCTCCGCCCACCAAGGCGCCGTCTACCCCTGCAATACTCATGATCTCGGCGATATTGTCGGGTTTCACGTTTCCGCCATACAGAATTCTGATCGTCGATGCGATTTGCTCGCCGTACAGGTCCATGATCAAATTCCTGATAAAGTCGTGCACTTCGCTGATCTGTTCCAGTTTTGCGGGTTTTGCGCCCTCTCCGACGGCCCAGACGGGTTCGTAGGCAATCACGACTTCGCTCGCGGTCCTCGGCGAGACGACCTCAAACGCCAGCCTTAACTGCCGATCCAGCAGATTGAAGGTCTCATGGGTTTCTCTGGCTTCCTTGTTTTCGCCGACGCAGAGAATCACCTGAAGTCCGTGGGCCAAGGAAGCCTGAACCTTTTTCTGTATGACTTCGTCGCTTTCGCCGGCCCGCTCGATCAGCTCTTCTTCCAGAAACCGCTGTATTCCCGTCAAAACGTCTTGGTTTGCTTCCGAAGCCAAGTGTTCGAGGGCCGCGAGAATTTGCCGGTCGCCGTCGTCCTTGGTCCTGAGCAGCTCCAATTCCTGCAAGAGAAAACTTTTGGACAACCGTTTTGCGATACTGGGTCCGAATCCGAAATATTTGCCGAGATTGGTCCGGCGATCCGAATGTCCGATGATGACGCGGTCGACGCCGATCGACGCGAGCATTTCGGCTGAGATCTCTCCGGTAAATGCGCCTTTGGATTCGAAGAACGTGTCCTGTGCCAGCAGGAAGACGTTCCGCCCAAGACCGTATTCCGTCCGGAGAAAATCCGGCTTGATGTAATCGGCTAGCGTAGAGAGTCCGGTGAAGGGAGGAGCTAAGCCGATATCGACGTCTTTTACGCCTTTGCAAAGATCGAAGATTCTCGCGGCGAGCGCGACGCCGGACCGTGGGATCACGTTCATTTTCCAATTGCCGGCCAGGAACGGCCGGATCGCTCCGGGATCGCCGATCTCCGCCTCGATCTTCTGCCATTGATTTGCCGTTCTTTGGCGATAATAGTTCCGATATACGCTTGCCGTTTTCATGATTTGTTTTTCCTTCTGATCCGGTGTCGCGGTCTCATCCGCCATCCGCGTGATGGGGCGCCGCCGTTCGATTTATCATGGGGACTGTGCGCGCATAATACAACTCGACCTTATTGTAGCGTCCGGTCGCATACCGATGAGTTGCTCAAGCGTTCGGCGTGCCGAATCGACAGCGCACTCGCATGACTTACTCCACATTTTTTTCCTTGCGTCTCGCTTTTTCGGCTTTTTTCTCGAAGTTATCCACTGTCAAGACTTGACATGCGTATTCTGTGTCAGTCGTCACTTACAAGCAGTCCATAAGTACTTGATTTGAAGTTGGCGCCTTAAAAAAATGCGTAATATCAATGAGATATATCAATAAGTCATAATGGTGCGCCGTCCTGTAAAGAACTTGGTCAGCTTAATGTAAGGGCTTGAACAGCCGATATCGGCAAGCTTTGTCCACGGACTTATCCACAGGGTTGTCCACGGAAATTGTGGATGAGCGGAAGGCAACTGAAGCTCGGGCCGACGCACGAGATTGCTGTGGGGCGAAACGCCTTAGAGAATTTTCCGATTCGGTGTCAGGGAGTCCAATATGTAGGTCGGCAATCCCTTGCCGACTTATCGGCTCGGCAAAGGACTTTGTGGGAAGGGGCGTCCTGGCGCTCCCAGGACGACCGTTTGCGATTGGAAGGGTCGCGACTAAAGCGACCGTTTGCGATTGGGAAGGGATTGCCGACCGACGTTCTTCCCGCCCGACACGAATCCGTACACCGGGATGAAAAACGCTCTAATCGATACACATGCGGGTTGGGGTCCCCGGCACTGTTGCCGCGATGGTCCGGACGATGGAATTGACCCTGCCGATAACTTCAAAATCCGTGAGTTTAGATCTGCCGGGATAGGTTCGGCATGGCACTAAAGTGATTGGCAACGAGCGTTTTGAGGCTCTGCGGCGGACCTCTCTCTATCGATCGATCGAGGATTACGTTGAGAGCGGGAGATTGCCATTAAGAATCACTGTCTCAATGGTATTGGGCACGATCCGATTGGAGACAACGGCCTCATGAACTCACCCGCAACTCATCAAGCCCGGATCGTCAGCGCCGTGCCGGGCCGGCTGCGAATAAAATCTCGCGGTACCTATCGCAACCCGGCATTACTGAATCGAATAAAGGGCGATTTGGAAGCAAAGCGCGAGATTTCCGGAGTGCATGTCAATCCGACCACCGGAAGCATTACGGTCCATTACGATTCCGGCCGCTGCGACAGAGCCGGGATACTCAAGTGGCTTCAGGATATCGATGTCCTCGCGGAAGACCTGATGCGTGCGCGCTCCGCAGTTCCGGCAACTGCGGAACCTTTGACCGTGATTGACGCGATCAATGATTTGAATACACGTTTGAGCCGCTGGACAGGGCTTCCGATCGATCTTCGGACGGTATTGCCGCTGGCGTTTGCCGGAGCCGGGCTCTGGTCCATGGTTCGGAACGGGCTCATGATCGAAAAGTTGCCCGGCTGGCTATTGCTCTGGATGGGGTTCGACCTGTTCGTCAAAACCCGGCCGCACGACCGGGCACGGTCGCCGAGACGTTGAGCGTATTCCGGGCCGAACGCATCCGGGGTAGTCGTCCCGGTCGGCTGCTCGAGGGAAGTCGCGTTGCGGCTGGAAAGCAGACCGCTGCGTACTCGGAACGTCGGCGATCGTCGCGCCGGCGAATCGGAAATCATTTCAATGCCAGCATCCCGCAGAAGTTGTACCAGCGGAAAAAGACGTCGCACGATTTGAAGCCATTCCGCAGCAATAGCTCGCGATTTTCCTCGAGATGGTAGGGAATCAGCACGTTTTCCAATGCTTCCCGCTTTTGGGAAATTTCGAGTTCGCTGTAGCCGTTACGCTTCTTGAACTCGTAATAATGCTTGATAAACAGACGGTTGATGGTCGAGTCCTGACTGAGCACTTTTTCGACCAGAATGAGGCAGCCGCCGTCGTTCAATCCGTGAGCGATGCTCGAAATAACGCGGTCACGGTTGAGCGGACGGACGAATTGCAGCGTCAAGTTCAGGATGACCACAGAGGCGTTCAGAATGGGAACACCGTCGTCCAGGCTCAGGCAGATCAGCTCGTAAGTGTGTGAAATACTGTTTTCTTGCAGCTTTTTCCGCGCCTTTTTCAACATATCGGGCGAGGAGTCCACGCCGATAAAGGCAACTTCTGCCGGAACGACCGGATCGAGCCCGATGAACGTCGTGCCGGTCGAACAGCCCAGGTCGTAAAGATTGGTTCCGGGGACGGCAAAATCTCCCGCGATCTCTCCGATCATGCGTTGAATTTCCGCATAGAAGGGGACCGAGCGATCCAGCATGTCGTCGAAAACCTCGGCGGTATCCTTTCCGAAATCGAAATCCGTCACCATTGGACGCTTTTCTTTGAATAAATCGTCTTTAGTCATCGTATTCAAATGGGCTCTTTCGCTAATCTGCCCGGCGACCGCCGATCCTTTTCAGGGCCGGACCGGCGGCGGATGCGGATCACGAGCAGCACGATCAGGGCGCTCATCCAGGCAGCGGTGAGATAACCGATCATCCCGTCGTAAGACCCGGTCAAAAACGACCAGTATCCGTTCGGAACGCCGTTCGTTGCCGCTTTGGTGGTCTTGATGACGCAGACCCACCCGGCATGTATGCCGATGCAGTAGCCCAAGCCCAAGGGAAAAGCCACCCGAATCCAGGCGAGAAAGACTGCCGCGAGGAATAACGCGAGAAAAGAGGAGGGATCCAGGGTTGGAAGAGTGGCCAGGGCATCCCCTACGATTCGAAAACCTGTAGTCCAGTCGACATCGGCCGCTGCGGGTTTCAAGTCGCTGCGCAAGAAATGGAGTAGGGCGAAATAAAAGGAACTGATGGCGACGGCCGATAGGGTTCCGGCCGCTTTTCGAAGTGCGGCGAACAGAACGCCGCGGAAAATCGTTTCTTCTATGATTGCCACGACCAATCCTATGCCGAGTGCCTTAAGTGCGGTCATTCCGAGGCGATGGGCGTTCGACCAGGCATCCATATCGATCTCGCGAACGTCCAGGGCGATCAACGCCAAGGCATGAAGGGCGAGCATGGCGGCTCCCAACGGAACACCGACCGCGACCTGGCGAGACAGCTCGGACTTGGTTCCCACCCCGATGTCCGGACGGCGCAGGCTGAAGAATTTCGCCGCCGGAATGATGCTGAGAAGGAGAAGCAAATGACCGCTGCGGTTTACCAGGGTATGAAACCCGATGGCACCATCCGTGATCCAAAAGATCGGGTAGGCGAAAAACGCGGCGAGCGAGGCGCAAAGAAGTATGACCAACAAAGGTGCCAGCACCGCTGAACTAACGATTCTTAGGGAAAGCATGACAAAGGATTTGAAACATTGATGCGCTAAAGCCGATGGCGCGTTAAATGGTCGAAAGTCTATCTCATATGGCGCATGGTGGGTAAAACGGCACCGTTCGGTGGGAAGCCGAGCGTTTCCGAACCCCCTGCTGGGTACAAATGCACGAGCCTGCGAGGCGGCGCTCCTTATGTCGCATCGGGCTTGAGCGACGATTCACCAAAGCAGTATTAATCGCGCCGTCTCCACCTCCGGTGCGGGCGGCCTCGATCGATATCTCTGTGCCTGCACAAGGGTGCCTTTAGGAATGGACATGCAAGAAACGGATTTTACGCGGCGTAGGCTATGTCTTGGTCTGATTCACCGACGTTCATGTTGGTTGCCTACCGCTCACGGTTGGATGGTTCTTTTTCTCGTTTCCTTGAGTTCCGCCGCTTTCATCGTTGGTAGGATCCATCCTTTTTTATCGATCAGCGACCCGATTTCCGGGGGCGGCCTTGTGGCAGAGGGATGGATGCCGGATTACGCGATGGAGCAAGTGATTGCCGAATTCGAACGCGGTCGATACACCCGGCTCTACGTCACCGGCGGCCCTATCGAGAGAGGACGGTTGCTCCAGAAATACGGAACGTCCGCCGAGGCCGGCGCCGCCATGTTGGTCGAACTGGGGCTGGATGCGGATGTAGTCCAGCCGGTTCCGGCGCCGCGGAGCAGGACGGATCGGACGTACATATCCGCTATCGCTCTACGAAACTGGTTTGCTCGGAACGGGATTGAGGAACGCTCGCTGACCGTTGTGTCGCTCGGGGTTCACGCCCGCCGAAGCCGCCTGTTGTTCCAGACGGCTATCGGGCGGTCTATCCCCGTTGGTGTCATCGCCGTCGAGGATGAAAGTCACGACCCGATGCGCTGGTGGCGGTCCAGCGAGGGATTTCGAACCGTAACGGACGAGGCGATCGCTTATCTTTACACTACCCTGATTTTTTATCCTGGAAGGGAGATCATGGCTCGGTAGTGTGACTTGCCGTCTCTACCCCGATCGCTCGAGGTCTTTCCCGTTATGAAGCCTCGATGTGGCGTTCGCTCGTCGCTCTCCACATTGCAAAAAGACGTTCCGTTGGTCTCTTACGGTTTTAAAGAGGGCGGCTCTTGTTTAGAATCGATCAAAAAAGGAGTGTCATGAATAAACAGGATGTTTTGAGGTACTGCCTAGTCAGTATCGTTTTGGGAGCATGTTGCGGTTGCTCTTGGGTTGGCGCCGCGACGCCGCGAGCAGTTGATGATCCGACCGCTCTGCGCGCCAGAGGATCGAAAACAACTAATCCATCTCCGGCAACTACGCGCTATGTTCGTCCGTTCGGCCCGAACGCGCCCTGGAACCGACCGGTGGACGGGCTGCCGCGCCATCCCCAGTCCGATGCCTTGACCAATCGCCTGTGGCAATATTCGCCGTCGCGGGTCGGCAATTTCAATCTGTCCTTCAGCGGGTATACCTATCCGGTGTACATGGCCGGCACCGCGAAAGGCTCTTACCCAGTCCGAGCGCCATCATGGAACAAACTCAACGGTACCAAGATCCCCTGGAGCCCGGATTGGAAGCCCGCGACCGGCTCCGATAGCCAGGTGATCATCCTCGACCCGGACAGCGGGCGCGAATGGGATTTGTGGCAGGCGAGTTTCGATGGGGCCGCCGTCCATGTTTCGAACGGCAATCTGGTGCCGGGCTCGTATTTGACCAAGGAAGACGGCTTCAAGCCCTCGCGCGGCTGCGGCATTCCCTACCTCGCCATGCTGGTGAGACCGGAGGAGATTGCCCAGGGCAAGATCGAGCATGCGCTGTCGATGCCGAGCCGGAACACCGCGAAGACCTTCGTGGCGCCGGCCACCAAGTCGGACGGCCGAGCTACCGACAATGGACTGCCCATGGGCACCCGGTTTGCGCTGAACATCACCGATGCCGAGATCGACGAGTGGGTGAACGCCCTACCGAGCCAATTGACCGGCCAGACCCGTCGGGCGGCGCGGATCATCGCCGTGGCCCTTAGGGATTACGGCTGGTTCATCTCCGACACGGCCGGCGGCGCGCACTTCCAGTTCGAGGACAACGCCACCGCCAAAGCCAAATGGGAGGCGCTGGGCTTGGGGGAGAAATCGATTGGCTGGAAAAACTACCCTACCGATCTGCTCGATGGCTTGCTGACCAAACAGCGTATCTACGCAATCGTTCCTAGTAACTGATACAAGATGTACCGACCGCAGGCTCGGTTGTGGCTGGTGCTCGGACGAAAGAAAGAGAAGGGGAAGCGACGGCCGAGTGTAACACCTGAGGACACGCTGACTCGTGTAAGTAGCCTTTCTTAGGTAGTTGTTCGAGTTTTATATCAGTGGTTTAACCAGCACAATGCACCTACGTATTCGGGTGCACAGGGATGTTTCAAATGGCCGAAAAAGTGACCGGTCTAGACTCTGATCCAGTCGGTATCTCAGTTTATGCTCAAACTCGTTAAGTTGAGCTTTGCATATTGGTTTTGTTTTTAAGGAGCCTTTAGTGGGCTTCTTAGTTTCGAAATAGGTTGTTTTAGTCGCAACCCTCGCCAGGTAGCTTGATAGGTTAACTCAACGAGTAGGGTTATGCCGGAGTCTGCTGTTGGCAACGACGCTTTGGATTTTTCCCAAGGCAAGGAACGTCGGATAGATGCTGTAACCACCCAACACAGAAACAATAAGAAACACCCGTGGGAGTCAGTAATTTGGTACGACTACATTCGGCTTTGAAGGCAGCCTCGTTGTGGGCTATGAGTTATGCGTCCGGGGTGCACACGCAATATACCCGATTTGCGCTTATCGGGCATGCACGCACGGGTTCAAACCTCTTGTTGGACGTATTCCGGTCCAGCTCTGAGGTCGAGATGTTCCATGAGATATTTAGCTCGGATAACCGGATTATCGGGCAAGGTTTTAATGAAGGTATATCTCGTCTATATAACGAATATGCACGCTGCGTCCGCGCGGTCGGGTGCAAGATTTTTTATAACCACTTGACCAACCAAGAATGGACTGAATTCCAGAAATTGAAGGAATTCAAGATCATCCACTTGATGCGCCGTAATCGCTTGAGGACACTGGTGTCCCTGGCCATCGCATTCAAAACCGATATTTGGCTGCAGAGGAATTTGCGGAAAAAAGTTCCGGTTGACCGAAAGAAAGTCCACCTGGAACCGGGAAATTTAGTTGCGCAAATAATGCAGATCCAAAATTGGGAATCCCAAACACGTGGTCGATTCGCAGACCACGATATGCTCGAAATTTATTATGAAGATTTGGTGGACGACTTCGATAACATAGCCTCGAAGGCAATAAACTTCGTAGGCGCCAAACAATGGAATTCAAATAGGATCGCGTATAGGAAGCAGAATCCGGAGCCGCTCCATCAGCTTATTTCGAACTTCGACGAAGTTAGGGGGGCGTTGAAGAATACGCCATGGGAAAGATACCTTGAATGAGTTTTCCGAACGAGGGAGTGACCATGGATATCGTAAAAATTTCGCAGAAGCTGCTGACTGAAATTGGAGCTCAACTCGATATACATCGCTCGGAGAAAGATATTTTGCCGATTTTAGGTCAAAGGAATTTTAGAGCTAATTCGTCAACAGCTTTTTGAAGGCCATGCTTCGAAATGACCCCATTTTGATTGTTGATTTAGCGAAATACTACGGAGGCGTGGATGTACGCGTTACCGCCTTAGCGCGAATGCTTCACGGCGAACGTCCTTACGCCGTCGCGACTTTGAAGGGCTCGGCATTGCATCATCGCCTGGAAGCCGCTGATTTAGTCTCGTTCCCCGTGCCGTTTTCACGGGGCGATCCGAGAATATTGCTCTATTTGTATCGCCTAATTCGAAAAGGCGGATATAAGGTAGTGGATACTCATAATCCGCAATCCCAGTTTTGGGGGGGATTGGCCGCAACATGGGCAGGTGCAAGAAGTATTTGCACTGTTCACAGTGCGTATGGGCTGGAATACGCCAACACTCTGAAAGGGCGGCTATACGAGCTGGTTTTGCAGTTGAGCTATCGGCTCGGTTTTCACTTTATCGCCGTATCGGAATCGGTACACCAATATCTCGCCGAACTAGGCATTCCATCGACACGAATTTCGCTAATCCACAACGCCATAGAATATACCGAGGAAACATCGGCCGGGCGGGCTGCTCCATTCTTCAAGGAGCTAGGATGGAGTTCCGACGTGTTCGTAGTCACGGTAGTCGGCCGGCTCGAATCCGTAAAAGGTCACAGGTTCTTGTTCGAGGCATTGGCACGCCTGGCGAAGTCCAGGCCTCGGCTACGGTGCCTGGTCGTGGGAGATGGCTATCTGCGCAGCGAATATGAAGAACTGGTAAGGAAGGCGGATCTCGAACAGATTGTCCACTTTGCAGGCTTTCGCAACGATGTCTCCGTCCTCTTAAGCGGCAGCGACGTGTTTTGTTTGCCTTCTCTTTCCGAAGGTCTGCCGTATGCGGTCCTGGAGGCATGCAATCATCGTCTCCCCTTGCTTTTGAGCGGAGTGGGAGGGCTAGCCGAGCTATTCGACCACGGAAAAACCGCGTTTCTTGTTCCGCCAGCGGATGTGGATGCACTGGCGAGAGGAATTTGTTGGCTCATGGATTATCCGGTCGAGGCAAACGGTTTAGGCGAAGCCGCTTTTCACGCCGTGAAGCAGAAGTCCGGTACTAGGCAGATGTACGGGAAGACCTTGGAAATTTATCAATCTGGTTTACCTCTATAGGCACTGAGATATTTCGAGTTAAACCGGTGACTACGAAACGATCGAAATATCACGGGTTTTGCACCATTAACCAATGGAACGGCTAACCGTAAGAACAAGGGCAAGGGATTGCATAATGCGCAGTATTTCGGAAAAGGTAACTATCAAAACGTTCCGAGGGATATCCGGTCTCGAAGAAATCGCAACCGAGTGGGAGTTCATAACGAAGGTTATGGATGGCAAGCGATTTTTTCACCTCGCGGACTGGTACCGTTGTTATCTAAATGCTCTGGAAGACCAGCCCGATACGGTGTTATTCACGGTGGTATATGTAAGCGACAATCCGGAAGCCATTTTCCCACTGAAGATATCATCGCAACGAATATTCGGGCTGAAGATGAGGGTGCTGCAACTCCCGAGCCATCCGCACATGTGCCTCAATGATTTTGTGGTTGCTAAACCCGAACGCGTAAAAACTTACGTGCCTCTCGTTTTAAAACATCTGAAAGAAGTGCCAGGCCTTTCCTGGGACTATATTTATCTCCCGCGTGTCCTTGAAGAATCAGCCGCAGTCACTGCACTAGCTGAACAGTCTAATATCTGGAATGTTCGAAGATCCTGTGGGCAATGCGACTATATAGTTATGCGTCCTTATAATCTAATGTTTCAAGGGTTTTCGAAAACTTTCAGAAATAATATGAGACGAGCAAAAAAGCGTGCCGAAGATTTAGGAAACATAACCTACACGTCTGCATCAAAGCATCCGGAACTCGGCATGGCTTACGAGGCTTTTTTAGATGTTGAAGCCTCTGGTTGGAAAGGTAGAAAAGGATCTGGTACAGCCATAAAACTAGACAAAAAGCTCGAGTCCTTTTATAGGCTGCTAATGGAACACTACTCCCGATCAGGCGGATGCGAAATTCATATTATGTGGCATGATAAAAAGCCTATATCTGTGGAGTTCAGTCTCATTACGGATAGTACCCTTTATACCGTAAAGATCGGTTATGATGAAAACTATTCATTCTGTAGTCCAGGTCATCTGCTTCGCGAATATCTTATGAATTATTATGAGAACAAGGGTGGAATTAGTTTTAATAATTTGATTACGGATGCATCATGGCATAGTGGATGGAAGCCCCAATTTTACAACGTATTTCACTACTATCTATGTAGGCCGACCGTGCGAGGATGGATTGCTTACGTATATCAAAAAGCACTTCTTGAGATTCGCCCGGTATGGTTGGTGTTGAAGCCGAAGTTGAGGAATTTGAATATCATACCCGGGCGATTCGCTCGTGCTTGACTAATAGGCAAAGGAGTCGCAATTCGTTGAGTAAATACGTAGCAAGTGAAACTTCATGTGTCGTATTAGCAAGGTTGTTTAGAGTGGCCGATAGTTCGATGATTTAGGCCATTCATGAACCTTTCGACACTGTCATCAATGCCGTTAGACAAAGACATCAAGGGATTATGATGTTATCAATTTTTTGGTTATGTCTAGGCTTAATTTGTTACGTCTATATCGGATACCCCATCTTAATTACAGCGCTTGCCTCGGTAAGACAACGTCGAATCGACGCAGCGCCGATTCACCCGACAGTCAGCTTGATTGTTTGCGCTTACAATGAAGAGGATATTATAGGCAGGAAAATTGAGAATAGTCTGTCATTGAATTACCCGGCGCATCTGCTCGAGGTGATAGTGGTTAATGATGGGTCGACGGATAGAACGTCATCAATAATCAGTAAATATACCGATAAACCGGATATCACTATTGTTCACTCCCCTGTGCGGGAAGGGAAGGCTGCCGCGATGAATCGGGCCGCCGCTCTAGCCAAGGGTGAAATCCTGATTTTTTCGGACGCACGTGCCATTTATCGTGCCGATAGTCTAAAGCTTCTGGTTCGGAATTTTAATGATCCAGAGGTCGGATGCGTTAATGGCAACAGGCGTTTGCACAAAAACAGATCGCCGATCTTCGGCTCCGAGAAATCGTATTGGGGCTACGAGGCTTACATTAAAACGAAGGAAACTCAATGCGGGTCGACCGTCAGTGTCAGCGGGGCGATGCTCGCCATTCGCGCATCGATATTCGAGCCTATACCGACCAATATGATTCTCGATGATGCCTGCCTCGCCATGCAGACATTGCGGAAAGGATTTCGAGTCATCTACGATCCGGCGGCGCTGTGTTTCCAAAGTTCGGCGATGTCCACGCGCGACGAGGTTTTGCGAAGGCAGCGCATTACAGCCGGACGCTTTCAGATGCTCCTGGATGCTCGGGCATTATGGCCATGGAACGACAAGCTCGCAATTTTCGAATTGGTATCTCATAAGGTCATGCGTCTCTTCCTGCCGTTCTTCAGTGCCGGTGTCTTTCTTTCCAGCGCGGGATTGATGTTTTTACCGGATACTCCCGAAATAGTGATTGCATTATTTTGGGCCCAAATCGCATTTGGTTTCCTGGCCGTTATTGGATGGATCTCGGAAAAGTTCGGTTGGAAGGTAGGGCTGTTGGGGATTTGGTATTACATCGCGAGCGGAAATTTTGCGTCCTTCCGCGGTCTGGTGAGGTATTCGAAAGGTAGGCAGACCGTTCTTTGGGAGAAAGCGCGCCGTACGGAGTGAGGGCAGATTCGTTCTGCGAGCGCTTTCCTTTTCGATGGTGAGTTCGGTCTGCTGATGAAGCGGTTACGACTCCGGCAAGCGGATCGCAGCTTCCAAGGACGTTCGATCAGTGTTGTGGCTGTGGGGCGTGGGGCGCACGGATGCCCTGAGGCCCATCGAGACGGCACGACGATAGTCCGCAGGAAGTCAGGCGCCGACGGATCGTCCATCGAAAGGAGGTGCACAGCCGTCGAGCGGGGTAGGGCGGCCTCGAGACCGCCCATCCGCTGACGACAGCGGGTTTACCCAGCCGAGTGTGTCCACTGTTCCCAAATGCCGGCCACTCCGTTCGAAGGTCTTTATGGGGACGGGATTCGAGCCAGGACCGGCACGCCGAGCTTTTCTTCGACACCTTCCGGTGTGTAAAGCCCGCGTCGCTTCAACTCAGCAAAGTAGGCCACGATGAAGGCAGCCAAAAGCCCAAAAAGCGCACCAACCATTACCTTTAAGAGTCTTGCCGCGTTTAATGGCTTCGGAGATATCGTGGGCTCCTGGAAGACGCGGACATTGGTAACTTTCTTGAGGTCCAGTTCTTCGGAAATCTTGGTTTCCTCGAGTTTGCTCAGATAATCACGATAGAGGCCTTCCTTTACCGCTAGCCGCGTTTCAAGATTAAGCAATTCTCCCTTATGCATATTGATGACCGATAGTTGATCGTTGACCTGCCTCAGGGTCTGCTCGGCATCCTTAATGGTTGTCTGGACGCTCAGCAATTCGGGCTCGAGGTGGGTCGTTTCCAGTTCCAGCGCCCAGTAAGCCTGGTTCGGCTGACGCCGAATCTGCGCCGCTTTTTCCTCTTCGTTCTGGCGCATGAATGCCTTCACGTTATCGATGTCTTGTCGAACTTCACTCACGGTCCTGCTGTTTTCATTGTATCTCCGCAAAAGCTCCTGCTCCTTCAGCTGAAGCTCGAGGAGCCTTTGCTGCGCAAAGTCCACCCCCGTGGACAACGGATCATTCCGCGGAACCCTGTTTTTCAACTTTTGCAGAGCGGCCAATTTATGAGACAGTTCATTAGCCCTCGATTTGGAAAGCCGGAGCGTTTCCTCTACGGCTGACTGTCTTTGCAACAGTAACCGTATCTGTTCGTCGACGTTAATTATCCCGTACTGTTGCTTGAAGTCGCGTAGACTCTGCGTGGCTTCTTGCAGGCCTACGGTGTACTCGGCGAGTTTTTGCTCGAAAAACGGAGCGCGGGACTCTCCGTAAATTCGGACGTGCTTATCGATAAAACTGTTAACGAGCAAGTCGACGACCCGCTTCGCGACAACCGAATCCGGATGGGCAAAATAGACGTGGATGACGCCCGAATTTTTCACGCTTTTGACGGCGAGAGCTTTGTCGAAATTCAATAGCGCCGCATCCATTACGGATTGATCCTGAGGATTTGCGTCTTTAAGTTCAGGGTATAGCGTTTTGATGCCTATCGAAGTGATTACTTTTTGCCGTAAGTCTGTGCTATTCAGAAGCTCCGACTCCGTGTTGAGCAATTCCTCCATTTTGAATTCACGCCTAGAGCTACTATAGGGGCCGCTGAATTCAGGTATGTATTTGTACTCACGACCCAGGTTGAACAACAACGCGGCATGTGCCTCATAAACCGGTTTTTCAAGAATTGCGGTAATTGCTCCAGCCGATAAGGCTACTAAGAAAGCCACCAAAGCCTTGCGTTTATGCCTGATCACCATGGCGACCAAATTAGAATCTCGTATTTGACGATTAGAGAGCATCACTGTTATATCCCTATAGTGAGTTATTGAAAAAGTTAAGTAGAGAGCGAACGCTTACCAGAGTGAGCCATTTCCCACTCGGCTGCTTGCGGTAAAGAAAGGGCAATTCCCATCAGAATCCAAAAATATTTTGGATAAGAGTCGTGCAGAAACAAGCTGCTCACAAGAAAACCGAAAACTCCTATGCTAAAGGCAGTTACCAAAGTTGCATAGTCGTGGCGTCCTGCTTGTTCGAACGTGTATCTTGCCTGCTTCAGGCTCTTGACCATAAACCATAGCAGAGCTCCGAAACTCACCAAACCGATAAGTCCTCGTTCAGCGGCTATCTGAAGATAAAGACTATGTGCGTTTCGATTTTCGCCGCGATTCATAAGGTGTAAGTCCTGGCTATAGCGCTGGAAATTGAAAACATAATTACCGGCTCCAACTCCGAACAACGGGTTATCCGCGAACATACGCAACGCGATTTGCATCTCCGCCTTGCGTCCGTCGACCGAAATGTCTGCGGCGCTGGTTTCGGATGGATCTTTCTCTCCGGAAAACGTGGCGACCATATCGTTTATACGAGTGACATAAGCACTCGGAGCAAGGGCGAGCAGGCAGATTAGTACGGCGAGGCCTGATGTTAACACCTTGGGAGAAACGCGAATGTGCATAAGTGCAAGGCACAGCATTCCGAATATGCCCACAAGTGCGCCGCGAGAGTAGGTGAGACTGATGGCCAGGAGTACCAAAGCGAGCGTAATTGCCGCTAGCGGGCGAAGCAACCGAATGGGTTCGTTTAACAGCCGCTCGATACATAATGGCACTATGGGTAGAAGGATGAGGGCATAGAAATTGGGGTCGGTCAAAGGGCCCGATATCCGATAATCGCCCAATTCCTTTGCGAGCTCATCATATTCGGCATTTGCAAATCCAGCGAACTTGAACCAATAAGCACCAGTAACAAATTGGGCAAAATTCATGGATACTAAGAATAGTGCACCGAATCCTAGTGCCCAAATCAAGAGCCTAAACGAGGCGGCAGTTCGTGATATTAGTATTATGAGAATACAAATCATTCCTTCCCTGATGTTATTGAAGACGAATTCCTGTGCGTCCCGAAAGTAGTCCGAATAGGATAACGACGCCAAGACGAGCAGCATGTATATCAGGACGAGCAGGGCCGGTTTGGCGGCTCCAACGGGTCTATCGCCACCGATGAAGCGAAGCGTGAATGCGGTGAGCAGCGCGGCGCCGTACAACTTAGTCGGCGATGGTGCACCGTGCTCGATGGCGACATCCGAGGCATTCGTATAAATGATGAATGTCAATGCCGCCAAACCCCAGTCGGTACGTGCAAAAGTGAGAACGGCGGCTGGAATTCCGACAAACACGACAATGAACATCAGTGCCAATTGAAGAGCTTCCAGTTGGGAAATCAATACAACCGGCACCAGCGCACTCGTGCCTAGGGCCAAAAGATCCCATTTTTGTGCGGCGATCCGCCGCCCGATCCCTTCAGGTTGGGATAGCCAAGTCCATGGTTTTGCAGACACTCTTTTCTCCTTATGTTCGATCGAAAATTGCACTGTTCTCCCTTAAGGGAACAATTTGCATCGCGAGCCCGTCCGGCTCAGTTTGCTAACAACCGAGTGAGCGCCGGGTCAGTATTACCTGGAAAGTTCGCAGAAGGATTTCCAGGTCGAGTCGGAGACAGGCTCGCTGAATGTAAGCGATATCGAGTTGTGAGCGTTCGTCGAACTCAGTCTTATTTCTACCCAGAATCTGCCACAAGCCCGTGATTCCCGGTATCGCATCCAGGCGTTCGGTTTGCCAGAGCCGGTAGGTTTCGGGGTGGAAAGATGTCGGCCGTGGTCCGACTAACGTCATTTGGCCGAACAAGAGATTAAAAATTTGCGGGAGTTCATCCAGGCTTGTTTTCCGCAATATCTTTCCTACGCGGGTTATCCGCGGGTCATTCTGGATTTTGAAGTCCGGCCACTGTAGTTCGTTCAAGTGCATGAGTTCACATTTGAGCGCTTCAGCATTTGGAACCATGGTTCTGAATTTATAGATACAAAACCGATAGCCGTTCTTACCGGTCCGTTCTTGTAAGAAGAATATGGGATCTCGTGGAGATTCCAGTTTAATGAACAATGAAATAATTAATATTAGCGGTATCCACAATGGACTCGTAAGTATTACAAATAGCATGTCGAATAGCCGCTTGGCTATCAAGTAACCCTGGTTGTTGGAGATTCTTAGTCTTGGCTTGAATCGACCTAACCAGTCGAGATCATTTCCATATCGCTCTCTTAGCGTTGGGGTAATCATGCAGCTTGCTCCTCGGTTTCTTCGACAGGCAGGGGCTGCTTGCCATCCACGATATTTGACTCGGCGGTTTTGATTAAGGCTTCAAGTGTGAACCCATCGCTTGGAAAAGACGCTGCACCAACCGATACGGGAAGGTCCAGATCCTTCTTGGCGCTCGTTTGTATCCGTTGAGCCACGGTATTGCATGCTTCGAGACTTGTTGACGGACACATGATTAACAACCGGGAGTCATGCTCGGTACACATTACGATCATGTCGCTGCGTCGAAACCCGGCGACGATCCGGTTTATCAACTTTACCGTCAGATAGCGCTTCAAGTAGCGTTCGGCAAGCTCATGAAATATCATTTTTCGATAGTGGGATAGCGAGTATTTGTTAAGGTTTTCCTTCACGTCTAATACGATAACGCTAAGCGGATTTCCGGATCGCCTGCTTTGATAAAGATATGTATTGATTTCATTCATGGAGTCCGGGAGCTTGGCGATCGGTTTATGCAGATCTTTCAAGAGCATGCTTTCCAGTTCCTCTGAAACGTAAGCCATCCACCTGGCGACGGCATGGGAGAAATACACCGATATACTCAGAAGAATGGTTTCTAAAAAACCGAAGATGTAATTATTGTATTGGGTATTATGGCGTGCCGATAAAGCGAGGTTTGTACTTATAACTAATAGGAGAGGCAGGTATATGGAATGTTTGGTCCAGAATTTCCAGCCCGCCACGATAGTGAGCACCGACAAGGCGGCTAAAATTTTTGTGGGAGTGGAGATGCTGGCGATCGAACCCGTTCCCGGATCTAAGGTATTTAGGCCGAAAAGTATAAAGACAGTCGTAAGCAGACCAAGCAAGTCCTTTGAAATAGATTTCATTTGCAAACACTCCTTTTCTGCAAACTTTATTCTCTCTATCTGTCCGTTAAGATTCTCCGAATAGTGAGAGGGCGCTGCATCAAGTCCTTGTGCTGCGCGCAATCGCTGTATGTATTTTTACCTCCGATAAATTGAACGATAAGCCGTCAGGATAGCTCCAAGGCGGCGGGTTTGACTTCCGCGCTTCGGCCGGCTGTGCGCAGGCGCTAAATTCACCTTGGGTGCAGCGGAATGAATGTCGACGTCGACAGCTCGAGCGATCGGGACCGCTTCAAAGCCGTCATAATGCAGATCGAAAGTTTTGCTGCACTCCGACAAATTTAGATGAGCTAGAGGACGGTATTCAACATCGTGATGCAGGAACGGCCAGGCAACGAGACCGGCCGGAGAGTAACGCGGCCGCGACAATCCGCCTGCATGGCAGTGCCTCGGGTTCGCGTGAATGGGGGTGCTGTCCATCGCCAGACTCCAAAAGTCGATTATCCTCCCTGGGACGGACCGGGACTGCGCGAAGTCCGGCCGAATGCGTTCACTATATCAAACAGTCGCGTAATCAGAATAGACAAAAATCAACAAAAAATCGGCTTTTCGAAGCTCGATATCACTAAGAATAACTTTGTTTGAATCTTTCCGCTGCCCCGGCAGTCCAACTGGCCGATAGAGGTTCAACTAAGTCATAGCAACTGAGCCGGTTTCGAAACATGCGAGGACGGGCCAGTGTAACAAAGGCGTTAAGCCGCCACTCGCTTCGGTCGAGATAACAGCCAGGAGGAACTCGGCGTGATGCACGCAACGGGCGAAGTGTATCAACAATGCAATAGGGAATCGCATCTCTTGGCGTATCGGCAAGATTTATATTAGAGTACGAAGCGCCAGTCGGTTTGTGTATCGCACGATGAACAAGGAGGGCAAACCGGTAGGGTTCTGCCTTAATAGTGCTGTAAGCAGAGTTGGGACTTATGACATGACGTCATAAGAATGGCCTGCGAACGAATTCGCGACAAGGGATTGAACAATGATTCATGCTGGCAGAAAGACCGTACATGCCGTGGCGTGGAACTACGCGTCTTTTGCACTGAGCAAAGGCGTCGTACTGATCACCATGGCAGTACTTACCCGGCTCTTGCCACCCGAAACCTTCGGGATAGTCAGTCTAGCGACAATCATCATTTCATACTTTTCGCTGCTGCAAGACTTGGGTTTAGGAAGCGCTCTGATACAGCAGCGAAACGATGTACAGGAAGCGGCGAACACCGTTTACGCCGCGAATCTGGTCATCGGAATTCTTTTTTTTCTTTTTACCTTCGCCATAGCTCCGGCGGTTGCCGTCTTTTTTCGCGCACCGGCGGTCGAGCCGATGTTGCGGATACTTGCTTTGACGTTCCTCATCGATCCTTTCGGTTCGGTCCACATTGCGCTTCTTCAGCGGGATTTGGCGTTTCGCAAAAAGCTGATACCGGATCTCGGGCGATTGCTTATCAAAGCAGTTGTCACGATCGTTCTTGCCGTCAAAGGATTCGGGGCATGGTCGCTGATCATCGGACAGCTATCGAGTTCGCTTTCGGGCGTCATCCTAGCGCGCATCGCACTGCGGCAAAAACTCAGGATGCGCATCAAAAAGCCACAGCTTGGCCGCCTTTTGAAGTTCAGCATACCCTTCATGGCATTTAACCTGATTAACGCACTTGTATCGAATATCGAGTTTATCGTTATTGGACGAACCCTCGGAGATGCGGCGCTCGGGATATATTCGATAACTTATCGTATCGTCGATCTACTGATTATGAATGTGTGGGTGGTATTGGCGGGAGCGATGTTTCCCGCGTTAGCGACGATACAGCACCAGCCCCACTTGCTGCGACGAGCATTTCTTTCGGTAACCCAATACGTTCAGGTTTTTATTGTTCCGATCTCTCTCGGTCTCATTATCACAGCGGAACCTATAGTCAAGGTTTTGCTCGGGGCTCAGTGGTTGGGCGCGATTCCGATTCTCCGGTTGCTGCCTGTTGCATTTCTTATTTTCTCGATCGGAACGACAGCGGGTGATATCTATAAGGCAATTGGACGCCCGGCACTGTTGTTAAAAATGGGCATACTACACATCATAATACTGATTCCTTTACTTCTCGTGGGTGTTCAATACCAGCTCGTAGGGGTGGCATTGAGCCTAATCGCAACGGCATTCCTAGTAAAAATCGTTCATTTGTTCGTAATCGTACGGGTGATAGGGGTTACGGTGTCGGAATTGATGCGCGCACTCAGGCCGGCGTTTGTCGGCGGGACCGCGCTCACCATTGTTACCACCCCGCTGGTCTACAGCATCGGCGATCAGCCTCCCGTGGTGCAACTGTTGGTTGCCGGAGTAACGGGAGCCGCCGCTTATTTCGGAACACTATGGCTTTTAGAAAAGGAGGTCGTTATTAAGGGAGCAAATACGATACTCGATGCCGTCAGGCGTTAAGGCAGCGAAAGAATGCTAGATGTCGAGCTTTCGTAAACCAGGTACCGAATTACGTCACGTATTTTTGTAAACCACGACTTATCTAATGGACAGGATGCTATGAACGGAGTCAACCCGATTGCGCGAGGTCGCAAAGCTATTTCCGGTCGTCTGGCAGGGCTGATGACGCTGATCATCATCATGGGCTGCTATGGGTGTACGGTTAACCGGCCCGTCCTTGATCCCAGCGTAGCATTGGCCGAGGTGGAGAGCAGGTATGAGGTTCCGCCTAATTACATCATTCAGCCCGGAGATCAGCTGGACGTGAAATTCTTTTATACCCCTGAGTTCAACGAGTCGGTAATCGTGCGGCCGGATGGCAAGATTTCTCTCCAACTGATCGACGACGTGCAGGCGGCAGGGATAAACCCGGCGAAGCTCGACGAAGTCTTGACGAACGCCTATTCCGGAGAGTTGAAAGATCCTGCCGTCACGGTGCTTGTCCGGACGCTTACCGAGCCGAGGGTCTACTTGGCGGGCGACATCGCAAAGCCCGGATTCATCACGGTAAGAAACAAGATCGGGGTCCTCCAAGCCATAGACGAAGCCGGGGGATTCCTGGAGACTGCAAATATCAACGATGTCACCGTCATCCGAAAAGGACCCAACAACCAACCGTTGACGCATGAAGTCGATGTGGAAAATATCCTCGACGGCGAGTTAAGCGATTCGGATTTTCTGCTTCAGCCTACGGATGTCGTTTTTGTGCCGAAGCGCGGGGTGGCGAAGGTTGCGGGTTTCATGGATCAAATCCGGAAAATACTGATGCTCAACGGGCTCTTCATACCGCTGTTTTGAGGTTTGAGGAAAGGACCAGCAGTATCTGGAACGATTTAGGACCGTCGGCGGACTGTTCCGCCTATGAGATCGCGAGCGACTCGCGCCTCATGACGCATGAGCAGCCTGAGGGAAAGGTTGGCGAAACCGATTTTTCCGGTGTTCGGTTGATCTATGAATGCATCCCGGGGCGAGAAAAATCCCGCCCGAGGATGGATCGACGTGGCCGAGTGTCGAAACCCGGCTGAGGGAGAGTTCGGAGTAGAGCTGGGCCCACCGACGATTATCGCCTCTCGCAATCGAATCGCGGGGAGGCGGATACGGCGACGTGGGTTCAGAACTGCTCGGCTTGGGCTAGCCCAGTCGGTATTTACCCTGCGTGCGGTCTCACTTTGAGAGGGAACGGACGAACTGTCTTATCTCGAGAAAACGCGCACGCAGGGTTTCCGTACCGATAAGCTCGATCAGTATTGGTCGCTAGGAGCTATCGCATAGATACGCTGTTTGGTCAGCAAGCCATCGAGCAGATCGGTGGGATAGTTCTTATAGTTGATGTATTGCTCTCCCAAGCCCAGCGCCTCCCATTTGGCTTTGGCGGTGGCGTTGTCCTCGAACTGGAAGTGCGCGCCGCCGGCCGTGTCGGAGATGAACCAGCCGTAATCCCTAAGCGCTACGGCGATGATCCGCGCCGCCTGGCGGGTCTGGTCCGACAATTCGCTCGGCAAGGAGTTCACCCACTCGTCGATCTCGGCATCGGTGATGTTCAGCGCAAACCGGGTGCCCATGGGCATACCGTTCTGGGTAACCCGACCGTCCGACTTGGTGGCCGGCGCTACGAAGGTCTTCGCGGTGTTCCGGCTCGGCATCGACAGCGCGTGCTCGATCTTGCCCTGGGCAATCTCCTCCGGTCTCACCAGCATGGCGAGATAGGAAATGCCGCAGCCGCGCGAGGGTTTGAAGCCGTCTTCCTTGGTCAAATACGAGCCCGGCACCAGATTGCCGTTCGAGATGCGAATCCGGGAGCCGTTAAAGTTCACCTGCCACAAATCCCACTCCTGCCCGCTGTCCGGGTCGAGGATGATCACCTGGCCATCGGAGCCGGTCGCGGGCTTCCAGTCCGGGCTCCAGGGGATCTTGGTACCGTTGAGGTTACCCATCCCCGCCTGGACCTGGTAAGAGCCCTTCGCGGTGCTGGCCATGTACACCGGATAGGTATAGCCGCTGAAGGACAGATTGAAATTGCCGACCCGCGACGGCGAATATTGCCACAGGCGATTGGTCAAGGCATCGGACTGGGGATGACGCGGCAGCCCGTCCACCGGTCGGTTCCAGGGCGCGTTCGGGCCGAACGGACGAACATAATCGTCGGCGGCACCGGCCGATTGAGCCATGACCAGGGTCGCTGCTATCGACAGGCCATGGACGGCTTTGCGTACGATTCTATGGCTGCGACCGTCGGCAACTCGTTTTTCGGCGCATTTGGCTGAAGGAAGGTAAGAGTTTACAAATTTCATGGTTTCTCCCGTGGGATTTTTTCGCTACAAATTCGAGGCATAGCGGCTCTTCGCGGCCATGCCAGGTTATGTAAGCTTCAGTGCGACGGCTGATCTAAACCGCCGTAATCACCGAGCTTTAGCGTCCCTGGGACCAACTCCATCATTCCTGACAGGTTCAGCGTTGGTCGAACTACCGGCTGTTCAAGCAGTTCCATTCGTTTTCCAAAAGTACGAGCACCCCCCCTTTTAAGCTATGGCTGAATCCCATGTGTCTTAAGTACCGCTTCGAATAACTCAGTGATGAAAAAGGCATCAGCCACGTTTGATGAAGGCAAACGTCGGTGACATTCATTACTGGGTTATTCAAGGCTGATTGAGTAGGCCCGAATGTTTTTCGGGGGAACTGCTCTGGGAGCAGCGTGTTGCCCTACTCACGGGGTCGGATATCCGAGACCGCCAATTACCTAAGGGGCACAAAGGCAAGCATGTTTAACGCTTCAGTTTCCAAGCAAAAAAGCGCAAGTGGATTGAAGTAAAACCAATTTTTGTTGTCGGGTAGTCGCTCGTCACTTGCGTAGCCGATGAAAGCATGTGCCGTGCCAATATCGATCAAACCTAGAGCTGACGCGGGATTGGCTTTTTGGGGGTGTCGCCGACTACGTAGAATTACTTATCAATCGACGCTGATATGCGACAGAGGATCGCTCCTATCCAAAAAGATGTGTGGTTCGATGGAAGAGGACGCGCCGGGCGTATGCAGCGAAAATGGGGTCACTGGAGGGGGCGGAAATGACACCCGAAACGCATGTAAGGGATCGGAAAGTCGAGGGGTCGCCGGAGAGCGACGGTTAAGCACATACCCCTTGCACCATAGAAAGGCGACACAAGTCGTGATTGTTCGTCTTTTCTCATCCGACGACTGTTTGATATAGTGAAAAACGTTTCGGCCGGACCGTTCTCGTTCCCGGCCCATTCAAGGAGGATAGTCGACTTGCGGAGAGTCTGGCGATGGACAGCGCACCGTTTCCGCTTCATCTAAACCCGAGGTCCCATTGGGGGCCAGCATTCGCTGCTCCGTCCGACGGGTGCTATTCCTCGGAGCAAATCGCCATTCCCTCGATCGCGTGCGGAATTCAAGTTGAGGGAAACCGTAATCTCGCTGACTAGCCAAGGTTTTTGATCTTCCGTGTGGGGTTTATCGAGGGCGGAAATCGCCGGGCCTCACGGTTGTTGGATCATCGAGCGACTCATGGCGTCAGTGCTGATACAGGGAAGTTGTCGGTACCTTATATATAAGACAGGGATTTAAGATGAGGATATTTGTCGTCGAGCCTACGGGCCAGGGAGGGTTGGTGCACTATGCCTACGAGTTATGCACCGGACTCGCGAATGCCGGAGCGGACGTCACTTTAGTGACCGCAGATGAGTATGAACTCAGCGGCTGTCCGCATAATTTTCGTGTCGACAAGCGATTGCATCTGTGGAAGATCGTCGATTCGCGCGCAGTGCGAAAGCAGCCGCGAGGAGTCCTGGCGAAAACCTGGCGCCGGTTCTGGTGGACCGGCCGAAGAGTGTTGAGGTTTTCTCGACTACTCGGCCAGTGGATTCGCCTGACGAATTATCTGATCGCCGAGAAACCCGACGTCATTCTGTTTGGACGGTTCTATTTTCCCGGAGTCTCGCTTTTTCTTCGAAGGCTTAAGCGTCATGGCCTGGTTTTGGCGGACGTGTGCCATGAGTACGAGTTTCGCGATCCGAGCTTGTCTCGAATCAATGCCCTGATCGATCGGACGACGGGGTTTTTCGAGAAAACCGTATATAAAGCGTTCTCCGCCGTGTTCATCCACGGGGAAATAAATCGGGATCGGTTCTTGGCCGAGCTCGAAGTGCCTTCCGAGCGCGTCCACATCATCCAGCACGGGGTGTCCAGTCTATTTTTCAGTCAGGCCCAAAAGGTCGGCTTAGCCGAGCGTTATGGCATCGAGGCTTCCGACCGGGTGGTACTGTTTTTCGGCAATCTTCGGGTGAGCAAGGGCGTTCCCGATCTCCTTCGCGCCTTTGCTTTGATCGAGAGCGATAAATATCGAGCCAAATTGGTTGTCGCGGGCTACCCGACGCAATCGGTCGACGTAAACGAATTGCGCAGACTGGCCCGGGAGTTAGGAATAGAGCGGCGCACGATTTTCGATATTCGTTACATACCCAACCATGAGGTGAGCGAATTGATTCAGCTCGCTACGGTTGTGGCCTTTCCGTATCTCAGCGCCACTCAAAGCGGGCCGCTGATGATAGCCCACGCTTTCGGTCGGCCGGTCGTGGCGACCTCGGTCGGCAATTTTCCGGAGGTGGTAAAAGACGGAATCACCGGTCTCCTTGTGCCGCCCGCGTCTCCGCCGGCCTTGGCCGATGCACTTGGAAAGATTTTAGCGGCCCCGGATCTCGCCGAAAAAATGGGCAAGGATGCCAAAGCGCTCGCCGAGAGACGGTACAGTTGGAATTCCGTAGCCAGAGACATGTTGACGGTACTCCAAGACATCGCCTTGGGACCCGCCGTCCGCGGAAAGACAGCTTCATCGGCAAACGACGCACGGACGGTAATACGATGATCAAGATCGAGATCGTTCAATCGGAAGAGGGATTTCTCGCGCTCGCATCGGAATGGAATGCCTTGCTCGACGCATCCGGGCTGGGAAATATATTCCTCACCTGGGAGTGGATATCCACATGGTGGACCTGCTTCGGCCGAGGACGCTATAAGCCGTGGGTCATTACAGCTCGCGACGGAAACGATGGCCGGCTGGTCGGGCTGTTGCCGCTCGCTTTGCAAACGGTAAATCTCGCCGGTCTCCGCCTGCGGCAACTATCGTTCATGGCCGGCGACCGGGTCATCGACCATCTCGACGTGATCGCTAAACCAAGCCATAGCCATGCGGCAATGCCATTCTTCGTCGATTGCCTGGTCGGAAAGTCGGTCGAGCACGATATCGTCCGGCTCGATGCCATGAAAGCCGATTCGGCCTTTGTCAAGGCACTCCTCGATACCATCGAGCAACGGCCTGATGATGCTAGCCACATGGCGATCGACTCGGTCTGCCCTTATCTTTCGCTTCCCGATACGTGGGACGGTTATTGGGCCTCGATCGGAAAACAAAGCCGATATAACTTCACCCGCAAGGCCAAACGGCTTCAGGCCCGAGCGAGCGGGCCGGTCAGCTATCGAAGGGTCGAAACGAAAGCAGAGCTTTCAGATGCTATCCGTGAGCTCGTGCGTTTGCATCAGGCCAGGCAGCAGCAAAAGGGTAACCCCGGAGCGTTCGCGCAGAAGCGGGCGATCGAGTTTCATACCGCGGTTGCCGAGCGTTTTCTGGACAAAGGATGGCTTCGGCTGTACTTGCTTACCGTCGGGAGCCAAGTGATCGCGGCCATCTATTGCTACAAATTCGGCGGCAAATTCAGCTTTTACCAATCGGGCTACGACCCAGCTTGGGCCGAGTGCAGCCCGGGCGCCTTAATCATGCTGCATGCGGTTCGAGAGGCAATCAGCGAGGGTACCGAGGAATTCGACTTTCTTCGCGGCGAGGAGCCTTACAAGTCGTTATGGACCAGCACGGCGAGGACGGACCTGCGTTTACGGATCGCCACGAGCATGCCTGGCTGGCTGATTCTCAGAGCATATCAGCTGGCCTACCAGGGCCGCCGCGCCATCAAGGCGAATCTCGGTTGGGGTAACCGCCATGCCAAAGCCGCATCCTGACCGCATACTGTTCATGATCGATTCTCTTGGTATGGGAGGTGCCGAGCGGATGCTGTTCAATTATCTCCAGCATCTCGACAGGAATCGATACGAGCCCCGTGTTTGCGTGTTTCGGGTCCGTGACGGAAATCCCATTGCCGCCGAAATCGAGAGGTTGGGGGTGCCGGTGGATCTGCTGCCGGCTTCGGGTATCCGCGATTTCATGAATGTGGTGTCTCTCGTGCGCTATCTCCGGCGTCACGGAATCGATCTGGTACATACCCAGCTCGAAACGGTCACGGTACACGGCGGTATTGCCGCCAAAATCGTCGGTCTTCCGACTGTGCACACTCTGCATACATTTGCCTATCCCGAAGCGACGTCAAAAGAAATCCGTAGAAGCGAAGTCGCGTGGTTTGCCCTGAGAAACTTTCACGACAAAATCATCGCGGTTTCTGCGGCGGTCGGCGATTATGCCGTGGCCAAAGGGCGTGTGCCGCCGGAAAGGATTTCGGTGCTCTACAACGGAATCGATACGAGTTCCTTTCGCCGTCGCAATGAAGCAGACCGAGCGGCAGTGCGCAAGACCTTCGGGATACCGGCGGATGCGGCATTGGTCGTCACGGTTGCGGTATTGCGTCGGGAAAAGGGAATCCAATTCCTGATCGAAGCGTGGCCGGACATCCTCGAAGCCGTGCCGAACGCCTATTATCTGATCGTCGGTGCCGGCCCTTTCGAAAGTCAGTTGAAGTCGCTCGCCACGACTTACAAATTAACGAATCGAGTGTTATTTGCCGGTGCTCGCAACGATATTCCGGAGATATTGGGAGGCAGCGACCTTTTCGTGCTTCCCACACTCGACGATGTGCTTCCGACCGTGTTGGCCGAAGCGATGGCGAGCGGTTTGCCGATCGTGGCGAGCCGTGTCGGCGGAGTCCCCGAGATGGTGGAACCCGGCAAGAACGGTTTGCTTGTCGCTCCTGCCGACCAAACGCAACTGGCGGAAGCCTGTGTTCGTCTGCTGCGTACGCCAGACGAGGCGCTGCGGCTGGCGCAGGGCGGACAAGACGTCGCCGAGGCGCGTTTTAATGTTCGAAATCAGGTGCGAAAGCTCGAAAACATCTATCAGGAACTTCTGGAGCGGACAAATTCCTCCTGATAACTTGGTATTCGAGCGCCGCCGTCGGCGAACCTGGTGCCATTCGTCGTTCAGCTGACCTCCGCATTGGAACGATAAAGTACATGGTGCACCTTGCATTGGAACGACATTCGAGTTAGACCGGGGTGGACGCCATAGCGTCTAAGTTCCAGCATTGGCGTATGTGCCGTATTCGGTCCCTGAATGGTTGTTGCTGCTGCGAGGATTCCGAAGTCTTTAAGAATATGAATTATTTTGTAATCGTAATCGGTGGACCCACCGTTCGGGTATGCGAATAACCGGCAAGCTTGGCCCGTCCAGTCGGATATCGAACCAATACTTTCATCGATTTCATCACGTGCTGCCTTAAGCGGAACTCTCGTAAGGATCGAATGAGAAGCCGTGTGAGCCCCAAAATGGATTAGCCCGGAGTTAGTCATGGCAGTTATCGCGTCCCGATCCATGATCCGAAAATCCGATGAGGAATCGAGAAGACTGCTATCAACCTCGAGCTTCTCGATAATTCGCTCGAGCTGTTCCAGAAGATCGCAGTGTTCCAGTTTCTTGAGGTAACACTGTAGTTTTCTCGATGCAATGGCCTTGGCGTTTACTGTGGATAGGTTAAATTTAAGGCCTTGCCATTCAAGAGTCGGCATAAACGTATTTGCGATCGCCTGAATCAAGCGGCAAAACCAAATCGTCTTCGAAGTTCCGACAAAGCCGGTGTTTACGAATACCGTTGCCGGAAAATGGAATTCCCGCAGGATCGGAAAAGCGACGTCAAAGACATTTTGATAACCGTCGTCGAACGTAATGACCACGGTCGGACGGTCGATGGATCCGGATCGCAGCCGCTGAATCGCGTCCGGCAAAGCGGCGACTCGGCAATACTTGGCGAGGTATTCCATCTGCTCTCGAAACTGAGCTTCGGTAATAAAGCAGTAATCCGGCACCGATAACGGCCGCCGCACTACGCCATGATACATTAGTATCGAGAGTTTGTTTTTGTATAACGATCTTGGCAAAAGCCAAGATAATCGAAAAGCAGACTCGGTTAATGTAAGAGAATCCCGCTCGATCGGTTTGATAACTGATTCTGGGTTTGACATATAGCAATCCTGCCATGGCTTTAAAGTCCATTTTAAAGTCACTCTCGTTAGCCGATGATATTCCGGTTAACGATGGATCCCGAGTGTATCAGGTGAATCTCAGCATGATCAATGAAGATGAGGCAATCATAACGGACAGAGGAATATTATGTACAGTAAAAACCACTCGAAAAACGGTTTTGATGATTCAGGAGCGAGCAAGATATGGCCGATGCTTCAACGGAGTATGGAACACGCATCTATGACTCCTGCCGGGACCGATATCTCATGAGCGGACAGTCATGTTACTCGACTAACTAAGTATCATACGGGCTATTTTTGAATTCCGGAAATTATGTAAGCAATACATTACGAGTGATCGGCCGGTGTGACAAAAAGACGATTCCTTGAGATTAAGCCGAGCCGGTTGTGTTTCTACCGAATATCGAGATAAACACCGTTACGCCTGTCGTTTTTCGATGAATACCGCGGTCCGGCCGCAGGCAGCCGGATTTGCCGCGACACGGGCAGGTATCGAGCTCCGGAAGGTGCCGCCAGGTTATACTTCGCGCCATTTTGCGGAATCGGACCTTCAATCGTGATCGCTACGATCGTTATCGTTTTCTCCCTCGTTTATATCGGCATGATTTTGGGCGGCTTGCCTTTTCTCCAGCTCGATCGGACAGGCATTGCGGTGCTCGGCGCGATCGCTCTGATTGCCACCGAGTCGCTCACGCTCGAGGAAGCGGGCAGGGCGCTTCATGTTCCCACCCTGATTCTTCTTTTCTCGTTCATGGTCATTTCGGCTCAGTTGCGGCTGGGCGGATTTTATACGCTGGTGACGGAAAAACTCGGCACGCTCCGGGTGAGTCCAGCTGTGTTCTTGGCGGCCCTGATCGCTGCGGCGGCGGGGCTTTCCAGCGTGTTCAGCAATGACGTCGTCTGTCTCGCGACGGCCCCGGTATTGATCGATGTCTGTGTGAATCGTCGCCTCGATCCGGTGCCTTTTCTGCTCGCCTTATCCTGCTCGTCCAATATCGGCTCGGCCGTCACGCTCATCGGAAATCCGCAAAACATGCTGATCGGCGAGACCCTGAAAATGTCGTTCGTCGATTATCTTCGAGACGCCGCGGTTCCGGTGGGCCTGGGGCTTGCGATAACCTGGCTGCTGATCGCGCTGTGCTGGCGCGGACGTTGGGAGTTCGAGCCGAGCCGGATCGGAGTCGACCAAGACCCGCGTCTCGAACGGCATGCGCGTTTCGATCCTTGGCAGACGACAAAAGGGCTAAGCGTTGCAGCTGCGCTGTTCGCGGCGTTTCTGTTTTCCGGTTGGCCGCGCGAAATATTGGCTTTAGGCGGCGCCGGCGTACTGTTGCTGTCGCGGAAACTTCATTCGAGACATATGCTCGGTCTCGTGGATTGGCAGATCATCCTGATGTTCATCGGGCTATTCATAGTCAACCATGCCCTGGAGATGACGGAGCTGCCCAGGCAGGCCGTGTCGGCCTTGGCGAACGCCGGACTCGACTTGCACGATCTCGGGCCGCTTTATGGCGCATCCTTCCTGCTCAGCAACGTCGTGTCCAATGTACCTGCCGTGATGTTGCTCCTGCCCATGGCCATCCATCCGGACGCGGGGCTGCTCCTTGCCTTGTCGAGCACCTTCGCGGGCAATCTGCTGATCATCGGAAGCATCGCGAACATCATCGTCGTGGACGCAGCGGCACGCCGGAACATCGTGATCACCTGGCGACGTCATGCCATGGTGGGGGTGCCGGTAACCCTGCTTACCATTGCTATCGGTGCCGCGTGGTACTGGTCGAGAATGAGATGATGCCGATGGTCCTTGCTTGGGATAAGGGAGATCGTCCCGTCTTGCATCACGCGCAACGACACGCCGCCGACCTCATTGCGCGCATTCGAAAACTGCAAACTTCCAGAGTTCCGGGAGTTGTGATGTCCGAATGGAAAGCATTGTCGATTACTTCACCCGCTAATCCGGTCGGCTCTCTGAATTCGACGGCAGGTTGAGATCGTTCCTCACCCGAATCCACGGTTCTGTGCCGGTTTCTTGAACTGCCTGGCCCGCCGCTTCTGTAGCCAGCGGATGATCCCGGTGACGTACAGCACCGGACAGGCGAGGCCGGAGAGGAACACCAGGATGCGGCCGGGTAAGCCGAAGACTTTTCCGGAATGCAGCGGCCATTGCCATTGCACGAACACGTCGCCGCCGCTGCCATGGGCGGGATCTCGCACCTGCAGGAGCTCGCCGCTGCGCCGGTCGAGCACCAGACAGCGGGAATCGAGCACGTGGGGGCGCAATTCGGGGATGTCTCGGTAGCAAGCGGTGAAGAGCCCCTCGTCGCTTGGGGAAAACGAATAGAACTGCGGCACGCCGCCCGGATATTCCGACCGCGCCAGGGCGGCTTCCAAATTGATTGAAGGCATATTCGTGCCCGGATTGCCCGATGCGGTGGGCTCCGGCGTCAGGGGCGAAAAGCGTTCCACCAGCCAGCGGAACTGCGCGGGAAGGTTGAAGTAAAGGCCCGACACGAGGAGGGCCAGAAGCACGATCACGGGGTAAAACCCCGAGACCTGATGCAGGTCATGGTTGAAACGTACCGTGCTGGCGCGGCGCTTGATGGTGAATACCCGCCGCCATTTGCCATCCAGCGGCCACCAGAGAATCAGGCCGCTGAGGACGGAAACGACCGACAGCGCGGCCATCGCTCCCACCAGAATGACGCCGAAGTCCTTTAGCAGCAGAGCGTAGTGGAGCTTGAAGACAAAGCCGATGAGGCAATGCCGGAGCGGATTCCGGGTGTGGTAGAAGACGCGCCGGCCTACCGCTTCAGCCGTGTAGGGATTCACGGCGATGTTGAGCGCGGCCGCTTCCTCCGGCGGCGGTGTCGGTGTCTGTTCGGGATAGTAGAAGCTGAACACGTAATTCATGCCCGCACCGTCCGGCGCGTCGAGCCAGCCCGACTCCCAGCCCGGCGCCGCGGCTCGCTCGGCTGCGGCGAGAATCTCGTCCAAGGGCCTGCGCTCTGGTCCGGGCGGGATCGATGCGCGGTACAGGTCAGGGTTCAGGGACTCGTCGATTTCATGCCAGAACACCAGCACCGAGCCGGTGACTCCGATCACCGCCAGGAACAAACCGAGCCCCAGCCCCAGCCAAAGGTGGACTTTCAGCCAAAGCCTGCGCCGGGCCTGGAGACGTCTCAGCCGGCGGCTTCTCCCGCTTTCGCGAACCCTTCGATGGGTGGAGGGGGTGACGGTTCGATTCATGTTCGGTTCCTGTCTCCCGTCTCGTCCGGTTTCCCGGAACGATGAACGAGACGGGATATTCCGGTGGCGGTGTTCGTTCAATACTCCAGACGTAACGACCCCAGGACGGTCAACGGCTCGCCGACGGTGATTCCTGCGCGTGGTGCGCCATCCAGCATGTTGGTCGCTTTGAAGTAAGTCTTGTCCAGAATATTGGTGACATTCACTTGCGCCGTTAGCCGCGTCGGCCCGACATTGAAGCGATAAGCCGCCATGGCGTCCCAGCGCACGTAACCGGGTAGCTGAAAGCTGTTTTCGTTATCTCCCTCCCGCTGACCGGCGACATAGGCACCAGTGCCCAGGCTCAGCCCTTTGACGAATTCGAACGGCAGGTCGTATTTGACCCAGAGGCTGCCCGAGTTCTCCGGAACGTTGGGAAGCCGATTGCCTTCGTTGTCGGGGAATTGGTTGTCCCGCTTGATTCGGGCATCGGTGAACGCATAGGTTCCGATAACGCTTAGATCCTCGGTAATCCTGCCGGCCACATCCAGCTCGATACCCTGGCTGCGCGCCTGTCCCTGTGTCTTATAGAAGGTACTGTTAGCCGAATTCGCCACATCGACCGCCTGGATGTTCTCCTTGGTGAGGTGGTAATACGCCAGGCTGGCGATGAGACGGCCGTCCCAGAATTCGGTCTTGGTTCCGATCTCGTACTGCGTGCCGGTTTCCGGCGTCAGGATCTCGCCGCTGAAGGAACGGCCCAGGTTGCTGCCGATGGACTCCACGAAGTTTCCGTATAGCGATAACCATTCGAAAGGACGGTAGAGGATGCCGACACGCGGGCTGAAAAACTGGGTTTCCAAGGCATCGAACTGGTTCTGGGTGAAGAGCAAGTGGTTCCAGCGGTTGGTGTTCTTCTGATGAATCCAGTCGTAGCGTCCGCCGCCCAGGATATGCAGTTGGTCGAACAGGGTGATCTGATCCTGGAAGTACAGCCCGTACCACTCTTCCAGGGAGGCCGTGTCGTAGTTGAAGCTCCGGCGCGACGGAAAACGATGGGTGTTGAAATTGAACGCGGGATTTCCCCGCGGGTTGAACGGGTCGAAGCCGTCCATGCCGGGAGGCCAGGGCAAGCAGTTGCCGGACTGTCCGGGGCCGGCGCAACCTTCGCCGAGTTCCTGGCGCCGATAATAATCGCCGCCGAGCAGGAGATTGTGCTTGACGCCGAAGGTTTCGAACTTTCCGTTCAAATCCAGGCTCGTGGCATAGGTGCGCCGGGGATTTTCGACCTGCCACAAGCCGCGATGATATTCGTCGTTGCCGAAATCGACGACCGGTCGATAACTTTCCCGGTAATCCCGGTCATCGTAGATAAAAGTGTGTTTGAGTGCCCAGTCATCGTTGAAGGCATGGGACCAGTTGAAATCCAGCAATATTCCGTCGTGTTGCGTGAAATCGCCTCGGTCGCCCATGAACTGACTGCGCTTGACCTTGGCCGGGCGATCACCGAGGGCGACGATGCCGCTGTCGATGACCGAATTTTCGTGGGTGTATTCCAGGGCCAGATTGAAAGTGGTTCGTTCACCGAGTTTCCAGCTGATCGAAGGAGCGAAAAATACCCGTTCCTGATCCACGAAGTCGCGAAATGAATCCGAATTGAGATAGGCCAGATTGACGCGATAGTTCAAGCCATCGGTCAAAGGCCCGGTCGCGTCGACGGTCGTCCGATAGAAATCATAGGAACCGAACTGCTGCTGCAGCGCATAGTACGGTTGATCGAGCGGCTGCTTGGTCACCAGGTTCACCATCCCGCCCGGCTGAATACGGCCGTAGAGAACGGAGGATGGCCCCTTCAGAACCTCGATCTGCTGCAAATGCGCCGTTTCGAACGTGGTTCGCCCCAAGCGGACGCCATTGCGGTAAATCTGGGCATCGGCGGTGAAGCCACGGATCGTGAAGTTTTCGCGCAGATCGCCAAAACCGAAATTCTTCTGCACGCCGCTGACGTTTTTGATGGCATCTTCCACGCGCACCACCTGCTGATCCTCCATCACCTGTCTAGTCACCGTCTGGATCGACACGGGAGTCTCCATGATCGGTGTGTCGGTTTTAGTCGCGGTGGAGGTGCGGATCGCGGCATAGCCGGGGTTTTCGTCCTCCGCCGAATCGGTAACGGATACCAGGTCCAGGGCGACGCTGGCGTCCTTCGGCGCCTGCGGGTCCTCCTTCACCGCCACCAGCGTCTTGTCCACCCATTCGTGACGCAGGCCGTTCCGGGCCAGCACCCGCTTCAAGGCCTCGTCGGCCGTCATGCGCCCGCGCACCGCCTGGGTCTTGAGTCCTTGCACCGCGGCGTCGGCGTACATGAGCTTGATGCCGGATGTGTCGGCCACGCTGTCCAGGGCGGCGGACAGCAGCTGTGCGGGCAAATCGAAATCGAAGCGGTCGGCGCCCGCAAGGGCGTCGCGTCCGGCCAAGGCGAAAATCAGCGCCAGAGCGGACGGTTTCGGAAGTGCTTTCCCCCGATGCCCCGGCTTGCGAACGGGGCGGTCGCTATGGACCATGGTCGTCTCCTTTGTTGTGGTTATGGGTCTTGCGACGGCTGATCGTCTTCAAAACTCCTTAACGAAGGAGAGCGGGCAAACCGGACATTTTTTTGTAGAAGGGGGAAGAACTCATCTCCGCGTGGACCGCTCCAGCACAATCGTGTCGCCGCTCGAGCGCTCCGCCCGGACCGGCAAAATTTTCTCGACGGCATTGAGGAAGGGGGCCAGATCGTCGGCATCGAAAGCGCCGCTCAGGGTCTCCCGGCCGAGGGCGGGGTCGGCGATAACGAAGCGCACCGGGTGATAGCGTTCCAGTTCGGCGGCAACTTCGGCCAGCGGGGCGTGCCTGAATACCAGGCGGCCGTGCGTCCAGGCTTCGATCTGCTCCGCGTCCGCCCGTTGCCGGTATCCGAGCCCGGTGCTCTCGCGGTAGCAGTTCCGTTCACCCGCCTTCAACCGCTGTGTCTTGGCATGGCGCGCATCTTCCAGTTCGACCTCGCCTTCCAGCACGGCTATCGTGACCTGTTCCGGCCATTTGCGAACGTCGAACCGGGTGCCGACATCGCGGATCGACAGATCTCCGGACTCCACCACGAAAGGATGGTGCGCATCGTGGGTCACGCTGAACAAGGCTTCGCCGGATTCCAGCTCGACTTTCCGGCTCCATCTCGACCAGTGCACGGCGATCCGGGTGGAAGTGTTGAGATCGATGCGGGAACCGTCGGCCAGCGTCACGCTGCGCCTTTCGCCCATGGCCGTGGCGTAGCGGGTGGTTTCGACCCGGAATTCATACCACCATCCCGCGGTCAGCACAGCCGTCAGCAAGACGGACAGGAGGAGGGTCGGCAGGGCCGAGGGATGGGGGCGTGCCCGGCGGGCTTCGTCGAGGCCGGGCACGGGAATCTTCCGCAAACTGTCCATGCTGGCCCACACCTGCTCGGCCTCCGCGTAGGCCGCCCGGTGCTTTTCGCTTTGCGCCAGCCAGGCGGAGAACCGGGTACGATCCTCGTTGCTGCAATTTTCCGATTGCAGGCTTACGAACCACTCCATGGCCTGTTTCAGAATGCGATCGTGAGGTCCGTCGAACGGGGGCATCAGCGGAAATTCCCGTTTAACCCGAACTGCGGATCCTGCATGCGCCGGTGACAATGCAGCATCGCCTTGACCAACTGGCGCTGTACAGTCTTTTCGGAAATCCCGAGACGCGCCGCGATTTCGCCGTAGCTCAAGTCGTCGATCTTCCGCAGCAGAAACACGTGCCGGCACTTTCCGGGCAACGATGCGATGGCGTCCAGCAGGATTTCGCACTGCTGACGGAGCGATGCCAGTTCGTCGGGAGAAAGCTTGGGGCAGGTGAGATCGTCGGCCAGGGAATCGGCGCTGACGAAGGTTTGCCGGTTTTGCCGCAAATAATCGATGGCAAGGCGCTCCGCCGTGCGGAACAGGTAGGCCGGCAGGTTGTCCCCATGCGCCAGCGCGTCCTTGCGCACCAGGCGGAGATAAGTCTCCTGGCTCAGATCCTGCGCGGTTTCCGGACACTGCACGCGGCGCACCAGAAAGGCCACGATCGGATCGCGGTAATCGCGAAAAAGCCGGAAAATCTGGTCGTGGGTGAGGGAGGACATGAATGGCGTCGGATGGATCGGAGGAAACGGTTGGTCTCGGTCCAGGTTAATACCTGGACTGAAAAAGCAAGCTCGATGCCATCCGTACACGGCAGCGCAAGCCCTGTGGGAAAGTCTTTATGCAACAGTGCCATACGAAAATCCCGTGGTTCCGGATCGGGAGCGTGCCGCTATCCGGCGCAGTCCGTATGTGTCATTTGCCGCAGTGGGAATCGGCGGAAAGATCGTGTGTCGCGGGGGCAATCCCCCCGACCGCCTCGGATAAAACGGCCGGACCATGCGTCTATTGCCTTGGCGGAGCGCCTGGCCGATGCGCGATTCCCGGAACTTTCCGCAGTGGTACATATCTTGCCCGTAACATTTCCGGCCATAGGGGTGGCATTCGCCCGGATTCCGGTCGATCACTTTCGGTCCCGACAGATCCGCAAAAACCGCAAGACACGAGGACATTACGTGGATTCCAAACCCATCATCCGGTTCGGATTACGGCAAAATCCGATTCTGACCGTGCTTCTGCTTATCGGCATCATCGGGACGTTCCCGCAGCAGACGCGGGCTGCGGGCAACGGTTCCAAGCCGCTGATCCTGCAAGCTGCACGGGTATTCGACGGCGTCAATATGAATACCGATTACGCGGTTCTGATCGTCGACGGCAAGGTGGCGGGCGCGGGGCCGTCACGGCAGGTGCGCAATAACGGCGCGCGCATCGTCGATCTTGGCGATGCCACCCTGCTTCCCGGTTTCATCGAGTTGCACGGCCATTTGGCCTTCCAGAACGTGCCGCGCGAAACGGTGCTGCGCCACGGTGTCACCACCGTCCGCGACGTGGGCGGGCCCTTGCTGGCGCCCTCCGGCGGCGACGGGAGGCTACGCCTGTTGACGGCCGGTCCCATCATCACCGTGCCCGGCGGCTATCCCATCCCGGTGTTCGGCCAGCCCGGTCATGGCCATGGGCACGGCGAGGTGGCGGCGCCGGTCGAATCCGTCGAGCAGGCTCGGCAACTCGTGCAACACCTGGTTGCCGGCAGTGCGGCCGTCATCAAGATCGCACTGGAACCCGGCGGCGAAGAGGGCGCGTCCTGGAGCACGGGACATCCGGCGTCGCCGCCGCCGCCCTGGCCGATGCCGTCCCTGGAAATCGTCCGCGCCGTAGTGGAGGAGGCGCATAAGCTGGGCAAACAGGTATCGGCCCACGTGGCGGAACCCAAGGGCGTAGCGCGAGCACTGGCGGCCGGCGTCGACGAGTGGGCCCATGTCCCCTGCGAGCCCATACCCGACGAATTGCTCGACCAGGCCGTTCAACAAGGCGTCAGGATCATCACGACTATCGATACGCTGTCTCATTGCCGCGGGATACACGCGAATGCCGCCAAATTGGCGAGCCTGGGCGCCCAGCTTTACTACGGCGCCGAAATCGCCCATACGGAAATTCCCTGGGGCATCGATGCCCAGGAGCTTCATCTGATGGCGCACCTGACCGGGATGACGCCCCTGGAGGTGTTCCGTACCGCCACGTCCAAAGCGGGAGAAGTCTTGGGTCTCGCTCCGCTCGGCACCCTGAGCGTCGGTGCTCCCGCCGACCTCATCGCGGTCAAGGGTAATGCGCTGGAAAACTTCAAACGCCTGGAATCCCCGGATTGGGTGATGTCGGGAGGAAAAATCGTCGTCAATTACTTCGGCCGGTAATTCGATTCCTCGCCTCCCCCCAACCCGCGGGCCGGGGCGGCTTTTTGGACCGCTTTGCCCGCCGCTTCTGCAGCCAGCGGATCACGCCGGTGACGTACAGCACCGGGCAGGCGAGGCCGGTGAGAAAGATCAGGATGCGGCCGGGCCAGCCGAAGGCTTTGCCTGAATGGAGCGGCCACATCCAGTCCAGAAACGTGTCGCCGGCGGCGGTTCGGGTGTCGGGATCGTGGACCGTCAATATCTCACCGGAATATTGATCCACCGTCACCCGCCGCTCCGACCAAAAACGGCTGAGACCGGGTACGTCCCTTATGCTGATGGTGTAGACACCCGTTTCGCCTTCTGGAAGGCGCAGCCAATTGACCCTTCCCTCGGGATAGCTCCGGCGGACGCTGGCCAGGGCGCGATCCAAACCGATGGGAGAGCGTCCCGCCGCCGGGGATGATTGCGGATTGTCCGTAAAAGACCGGCTGTTCGGCGAAAGCAGTTTGACCGGCACCTTGAAATGATCGGGCAGGTTCATGTACACGCCGGACAGGAGCACCGCCAGCATGATCAAGGCGGTGTAAAAGCCGAAGGTTTGGTGAACATCGTGATTGAGGCGCTCGGGACTGGCAGCCCGCTTGATGGTCAATGCCCGCCGCCATTTGCCGGTCAGCGGCCACCATACGATCAAGCCGGTGAGCACCGAAATGATCGAAATCACGCCCATGATTCCGACGACGACCGCGCCGGTATTACCCGCCAGCAGGGCAAAATGCAACTGGAACATGAAAGGCACGAAGCCGTCCGGAAGCCACCGGCCCCGTTCGATCACGGCCCGTGTTCCGGTCACCTCGGCCGTGTAGGGGTTGACGAAGACATGCCGGAGTTCGGGCGTGGATTCGTTGTCGGTGACAACGCGGTAGAAGAATTGATACGCCCGCCGGTCATGCCGGGGGTAAATGATCGAGCCGATTTGCGCTCGGTCCGGCATCACCGAGCGAGCCGCTTCGACGATGTCGTCCACCGGGCGGAAATGTTCTTGTCCCTCTACCAGATTCGCCAACGCAATGACGCCGGGATTCAGCCAGTCGTCGGTTTCCTCGTAGAAGACGAGAACGCTGCCGGTAATGCCGAAGATCGCGAGACAGAATCCGAGTATCAGCCCCAGCCAGCCGTGGACTTCGAGCCACAATTTTCGGCGCGCCTTGAGCCGCGACAAGCGCGCGGCCCGCCATGCGTCGACGCCATTCGGGGATTGCCGTACGACGCTCATCCATCGATTCATCATTCCTCCCTCATTCGATCAAAATTCCAGCCGAATCGAACCCATCGCGGTCAGCGGGGCGCCCGGATAGATGCCGACACGCGGTGGTGCGCTCTGGAAAGGATCGGTGGATTCGTAATAGGTCTTGTCCAGAAGGTTGCGGATATTGAATTGCGCGATCAGGTTGGCATCGCCGAGTCGGTAGCGATACGCGGCAAAGGCGTCCAGGCGGACGTAACCCGGCAAGACAAAGGTATTGGCATCGTCGCCTTCGCGCTGACCGGCGATGAACACGCCGGCGCCGAAACTCAGGCCGTTCAGCGGCTCGTAGCGGCGGATATCGTACTTGAGCCAGAGACTGCCCGCGTGCTCGGGCACGTTGTTCATCCGGTTGCCCTGACGACCTTCGTTGTCGTTCGTGATACGCGCGTCGGTAAAGGCATAGCTGCCGATGAGGCTGAGTTCGTCGGTGATCTGTCCGGACACATCCAGCTCGATGCCCTGGCTGCGCGCTTCGCCGATCGGGGCGACGGCATTCGGGTTCGGGCTGCTGAAGTCCCGCGTCAGGATGTTTTCTTTGGTCAGATGATAATAGGCCAGCGTAGCCGTCAAGCGCTGGTCGAAAAGCTCGGTTTTGACACCGGCCTCGAATTGTTCGCCGATTTCCGGATCGACCGTGGCGCCGCTGGCGGTAATGCCGTTGTTTGCGCCGAATGAAGTGGTCCAGTTGCCGTAAACGCTCAGCCAGTACCAGGGCTGATAAAGAATGCCGACCCGGGGGCTGAAGGCTTCGTCCTTACGCGACGGCAGATTGGCTTCGGCGGCGCTGAACGAGTCGCCGAGCCCGCGACCGGTCTCTGCCCAGTCATAGCGCCCGCCTCCCAGGACGTGGAGCGTGTCCCAGAGCGTGATGTGATCCTGGAAATACACGCCGTACCACTCATCCCTGAAATAGGAATGATTGCTTCCCGCCGGAAAAGGCGTTGCCAGAGCATTCGCATAAAACGAACGGTCGATGCCGTAGACCGGATTGTAAATGTCGATTTCCAGGCCCGGTACGGGGTTCATGAAATCCCCTCGGGTCAGATAGGTGCCCGTCGATCGCAGGAAGTCGAAACCGACCAAGGTTTGGTGTTTAGTTCCCCAAAGCTCCAAATTCCCGGTCAGATCGAGGTTGGTGGTATAGGTTTCGGATTCAGCGGCTTGAGAAAAGATATTGCGGAGATAGGTACGGTTGCCGGTGCCGGGATCCAGGAACTGTTGAACGGTAAAGGCATTCGCCGGTTTCACGGACAAATTGCTGTCTTCGTTAAACGAAGCCAAGAAGCGGTTACGTAAAGTCCAGGTTTCGTTAAAGGCATGGCTTAAAGTAAAGCCGAGATTGACCCTCGACAAGGTATCGATCGGGTCGTCGGGATCGATAAAGGAGCGGCTGATGGGAATAGGTGCCGGGCGGTCGCCGATGGCGAACAATCCCCGATCGGCCTGGTATTCCTGATACAAAGCTTCGACTTCCAGGGTCATTTCCGTGGCATCAGTCGGTCGCCAAGTCACGGAAGGCTGCACCAGGATCCGGTCGTTGAAATTGAAATCGCGGAACGATTCGTTGTTCTGATAAGCGCCGGCAAAGCGGTAGCTCCAGGACCGGTCCTCGGTAATCGCTCCGGTCGCGTCCCACTCCGTCCGATAGAAATCGTAAGAGCCGAAACGCTGTTCTAATGAATAATAGGGCGTATTCTCGGGACGTTTGGTCACGACGTTGATCATCCCGCCCGGTTCGATGCGGCCGAATAAAATGGCCGCGGGGCCTTTCAATACCTCGACGCTTTGCAAATTGGCCGTATCAAACTCAGGCGCTTCCCCGACGGAAATGCCGCCCGCGACAAGGCCGTTACGAAATACGCGCTGGTTCTTGAAGCCTCGGATAAGGAAGCCGTGGCCACGGCCCAAACTGGTTTGGGGGCGCACACCGCTGACGTTTTCCAATGCATCCTTTATGCGCGTGGTTTGTTGATCCTGCATGACCGCGCGGGGTACTACCTGTATCGACACCGGCGTGTCCATGATCGGCGTGTCGGTCTTGGTGGCGGAGAAACTGCGGGTTACGGTGTAGCTGCCCCGATCTGTTTCTTCCAGCGCCTCGTCTTTCACCATAACGGGGGACAGATGCACTTCCTGGTTGTCAGCCATGGCCGGACGGATCGGCTCCCGAGCCCGTTCCAGCGTGACGGCCCTAGCCCCGGTATGACGATAGACGAGGCCGGTTCCGGCAAGGAGCTTTCTCAGGGCTTCAGACGGCGGATAGCGTCCGGCGACGCCGGGGGAACGCGCGCCCTTCGCGAGCTCCGCCGGGAAGCCGACCTGCCAGTCTGTGACGGCTATGAATTCGTTCAGCGCGTCTTCCAACGGCTGGGCGGGAATCGAAAACGGCATCGCCTGCTCGCTCCGGGCGGCAGCTTCGGCAGCCGAGGCTCGCGGGGAGAAGGACAATGGCGGAAAAGTCAGCGTGATGCCAATGGCGACTCGAGTGAGCGTCCGTGAGAGGATGACGGTGGACTGATGATTTGTTGTTCTTGTCATGAATGCTCCCAATGCCGGTGTCGTATGCCTGATTCAGGCTCTGGTTACCGAGACGTTTTAGGGGGTGGGAGCACACACCTCGCGACGAAAGAATTTTCATCGCGCATTCAGCGTCTTTGTCGGCAAAGGATTGCCGACCTACATTTTGGGCCGGGATAAGCCGCCGTAGGTCGCGAATCCCTTCGCGACATTGCGCCGCTCGACCCGCGGCTTGCGTCTTGATTTCCAAGACGGTATCTATAGTTTCGGCGACCTTGAAATGGGCGATTGCAACCTACGGTCATTTCACGGGCTACGGCAAGCGAAACGCGTTTCCGGCATACCCAGGGGCACGCCGATTAACGCTCTAACGCACTACCGTCAGATAGGGCGAGACGGTCGTGACGCGGGCGCCGGCGATGTCCGCGAGGGCACGGACCACGGCGGCGGTGTCGTCGAGCTTGTAGTTGCCGGTGACGCGGGTCTCCGCAAGCCTCCCGCTGGCGATGACGATGACGCCGGGATGATAGCGGTCGATTTCATTCAATACGTACGCCAAGGATTGATCCTTAAAAATCAGCCGCTTGTTGAGCCAGGCGAAGGCGCGTCCTGGGTCGATGGTCTCCGGCGGCGTGACCGTTTCCTTTGAGATCGATACGCGCTGCCCCGCCGTTACCTTAACGCTTGCGCCTTTCTCGTTGCCGCAGGCGACGATGCCGCTGTCGACGACGACCGAGGTTGTCTCCCCGGCCAGAACCGCGAACCGGGTGCCCACCACCCGCACGGTCGCGTTGCCGGTGCTGACGATGAAAGGCCGTGCGCTGTCGGGCCGGACCTCGAAATAGGCCTCGCCGGCCAGAAGGCGAACGCCGCGCCTATCGTTGTTGAAATCGAGCGCCAGGGCGGAATCGGTATTCAGGACGACGGTGGAACCGTCCGCCAGCGCGATGCGGCGCTGTTCGCCGGCTACCGTAGTGTAATCGGCGCGCCAGCGGTCGATGAGCCCGGATGCAGCCGCAATCCAGCCGGCCAGCAGCAGGACGGAGGCGGCCGAGGCCCAACGGCGGGCCGTTCGCCGCCGGCTTCGGGCGACGACCGGCGGGACCGCGGCGGGAAATCTTGCCAGCGCCTCGGATAAAGCCGGGGAATTCCACAGCTTCTCCACGCGGGCGTAGGCCTCGGTATTTTCGGGCTTGGCTGCATGCCAGGCCAGGAAGGCTTCCCGCTCGGCCGCGCCGGTTTCGCTGTCCCGCAGCCGCGCGAACCATGTCAGCGCCTCGGCTAGCGGCGTGCCGGGCGCCTTGGGATCGTCGTCGCCGTTGGAAGTCATGAAGAGGATAGGGTCCGCGTGAAATGGAGGCGTTATAGGATAAGACGTTCGGGGCGTGCCGGAACACACTGGCGTCAGAAGATATCGTCTCCCAAAACGGATACGAGATGAGCCAGCGCCGCATGGACATTTTTTTCCACGGCGCTGCGGGACAGGCCGATATGGCTGGCTATGCGTTCGTAAGGCCAGTGATGGAGCTTGTGCAGTATCAGAATTTGCCGCCGACGCTCGGATAGGCCAGCCAAGGCTTCGAACAGCCTTTCGACATCCTGCTGCGTTGCGGCATGCTGCTCCGGTGTCGGAGCCGAAGCCGGAATTTCGGCAACGATCTCCGGATCGGCTTCCGGACAATCCGTCCGGCTGCGGACCTTCGCCTTGCGCAAATGATCGAGAGCCAGATTGCGCGCGGTTTGGTAAAGAAAGGCTTTCAGGTAGGTGACGTGTTGGCTCTCCGCCGCGCCCATCACGCGCACATAAGCTTCCTGTGCCAGATCCTCGGCAGTCTGCCGGCAGCCCACCATACGGAACAGAGTGTGAACGAGCGTTTCCCGGTGATCCAGGAACAAATCGCTGACGCAGGCGGAAGAATGGTCCATTGACGGCGGACGGGGTTACGGCTGGTTTTTGTTATTTCGGACTTGAGCGAGGCCACTTTCTCGTGGTGGCAAAGAGCTCAAGCAATACAAATGCCATGGGAAGCGGGCCGGAAACCTTGCGGTTGGGCGATACATGAACCGGATTGCTGTGTGAATTGCCGCACCTGGTGTGGCATAGCTCGGGTAGCCGGCTTGGCGGGCAAGATAAGACGCGAATTTTGAAATGATCTCTACTGCCACGAGACGTCGAGAAACGCCTTACCCTGATCTACGATCTTTGCCTGCCGCTCCTGCAACCAGCGGATTAAGCCGAACACGAGCACCGCCGACAGGGTCAGACAGTATTAGAGTCGAACGTCTGCTGTAATCGGCGTCGGGTTTATTAATCAGGCCCGTAAATACCCTCCTGGTATTTCGGGCCGCCGCCCAGGCCCGGTACACGCCCGGCCTGGGCTCACGCGGCTTGTCGCCGCGCCGGGGCATCCCTGCCCCGGATTAACCCGGCCTATATTTATAGGCCGGGTTAATAAAAGGGCTTTGTCCGGGACGACATACCCGGTTTCTCGTGTCCCGGTTTCGATACTAATGTCACTCTTTCGTGCGGCATTATGATTCTGTTAGGCTTAGCGTGCCCTGTGTTGTTTACGGCATGGGGTAGGACATGTCGATTCCGATGAATAGCACCTAAGGAGGCAAAAATGAAGACGAAGATCATTCCATTGATGGGCGCGTTGGTTTTGACTGCGAGCGGGATGGCTTACGCCTGGGACGCGCATACGGACCAGGCCATCGAGCACGCGGCGCAGGCCCTGGCCCACGGCCAGGATAATCATGCGCCACAGGCGACCCAGCATGCCGAAGAAGCGCTCACCCATGCCAAGGCCGCCGAGAAGTATCACGATGAAGCGACTAAGCACGTGAAAGAGGCGATCAACCACCTCAATCAGGCGGTCGAGCACGGCAAGATGGGACACGCCGATATCGCCGCCCAGCATTCCGACGAAGCGTTGAAGCATCTAAAAATGGCAAGATAAGAACTTTCGCTTCAATGCAAGCGGGCAGGTGCGCATTCTCTGTCCGCTTTTTTTGTCCCTACACCTTCAAAAGCGGCATTTGGCGAGAACGGCGAGCGCCGCTCGACCTTTACCTCAGAACAGCCCTCTCCTGAGGGGGTTACGCTCGAAGACTCATAGCAAACTGGAAAGCGTTCCAGCCGTTCCCCTTGCGCATCATGGATCGGTTCTCTCGAATTGCGTGTGTTCCCGCACAACTGGGTGACAGCCCTCAATTCCTTCCCGAAGAACAGGGCGACCAAGCCACACGATGCTTGGCCAGCAAGGCTTCCGGCGTTTGGCACCAATTTTGTAATCACTTTTGGTGCATAACCTCAACTTGTACTGTGGCGGATGATTGAACGAGTGCCAGGTATTCCCCGGCATCGCTCTCCCATCCGCCGTTTTTTTGCATGGGTTGGGTATGCCCGAGTTCGAATCGGGAGCCGACGACTCGCGAATCGAGCCGATTCCATCGCGACTGATGCAAATTGAGCTCTCCTCGAACTGGCGGCCGTTGCGAGCGGAACGATGAGAGAAAGACGCTTTGCCGTTGCTCTTGCGCCGTTGCAGCGCTTCCGGCAGGGAAGGAATCAAAATGCATCCGTCCTGGCTGTTCAATCAATACTAAAGGAGGCCTTATGCAAAGAATCGATACGCTATTCGCTCTGAGGAGACTGGCCGCAGCCGGTGCGCTTGTGCTTGCCGCTTCGGTCTGCTCGATCGCTCATGCGGAAGCGCCTTATAAAGTCGAAGGAAAAGCGGTGGACAAAGCGACTTTCAATGGGTGGAAACTCTACAAGCGCCAACGCTGCGAGACTTGCCATGGACCGACCGCGGAAGGAGGGGCCGCTTTTCCCAATCTGGTGACCGGCTTGAAGAACATGAGCACGGAAGATTTCAAAGCGACCGTGCTCAACGGACGCAACAACATGCCGGCTTTTAGCGGCAACAAGGCGGTGGTCGACGGGATCGACGGCCTGTACGCTTACCTGAAGGGCCGCTCGGACGGGGCGATCCCCGTCGGCGAACTACAGGAAATGCCGTAGGCTGAAAACCGCCACGAGGCCGGGGAGCCCGATGGCAGACCGGCCTCGATCCGTCCGGCCGCGTTCGCCGTCGAGACAAAACCGCTGCCGTTCATGGATTCGTTACTCCCCGAGATCTTCGGCATTCGCCGTCAGGGCGGCCACCGGTGTTCCGACGAGTCTCACCCGCTGCTGCGCCACATCGGTCCAGGCTACGTAAATCTCATCGCCCGCCTGCGCCAGGCTGATATGGCGGCTCGGCCAACGCGGGAATCCTCCGCGGTACAGGCTTGTACGACCTAACAGGGTGCCGTCTGGCCGCAGCCGGGCCATCCACAGTTCTTCGTCTGGACCCGCCCGTCCCCGCCAAGCCGCGATAGCCGAACCATCCTCCAACAGCAGCGTGTCGACGTAGCCGTTCGCATCGGCGCCAAGCTCGACGGGTTCGCCGAAATGCGCGCCCTGGTTGGCTGAAAACGCCGCTTTTACCCGCCCCACGCCGTCCGCTGCGGTGAACCAGGCGACCACCGTCCGTCCATCTTGCGAAGCCACGGCGGGGCCGTTGCTCGGACAACCCTCGATGGCCCACCGGTCGGCATGCACGATTCCATTCGAACGGATGCCGCCCGAGCTCCAGCGAATTAGGGCGATATCCCGGAGCTCGCCTGCGAGATGATCGCGGTAAGTCGTCGATAGCGTGTTCCCATCGGTTACCGTCCGGGTCTCGCAACAGGAGCAGACGTCGGGATCGAGCGTCGTTTCGGCGCTCGCGCGTCCGTCGGCGCCGATCAGCGTGGCCATAAGGCGATAACGATCCGGATGCCGCCGGTCGGTCCACACCAGCGCGAATCCACCATTTTCCAGGGGAGCGGCGGACATTTGGGCATCGTAGATGCGAGCGGCGGCGGGGTAGGGGCGTTGCGGTTTGCTCCACTGGCGCCCGCCGTCCTTGGATATCGAGACATGAATGTCGGCCGCGTAGCGATCCTTCGCCCGGTCCTGATAGGTCATCCATACCGCGGCCAATGCGCCACCCTTCAGTCCGACCACGAGCGGCGGCGCGGCGAACTTGTAGCGGCCCGCGACGACCGTATGCGGCGCGGCCCAGATTCCGCGCTCGCGAACGGCGAAACGGAAGCGGCTCGATTGCTCGTCGCCTTCCACCCAGCTCAACAAAAGCCGCTCTCGGTCGAGTTGAGTCAGATGGTGTTGGCGGCTGCCCTGCGCCGCTGGAGTATCGATTTCGCGCACGAGCGTTTCCGACCCCATCGAGGGGGCTACGGCAAAAGAAGCCAGCCACAACACCCCCGCAAAAAAACGTGAAAAGAACGAATGCTTCGTTTTCATGGTGACTTCCTTGAGTCTTGCGCTAATTCGTCCGGCCATGGCTTACATGGCACACTCGGAACTTGGGCATGCTGCAACGGTTCGGCCGGAGTTGGAGGAGGTGGAATATCTTTTCGAAGCCATATCCTGCTCGATTCCACGTGTGGGGAATAAAGACAAGTCGCTGAAAACCGGACAAATCCACAGAGTGGTCGCGGCCACCCTTTCCCCTGAGCACTCCCAAGCGCTCGGAAAGGCTGACCGCTAGTCGGCACAAAAATAGAAACAAACTTCGCGCCAGATATTATCTCATCGTTATTTCAATGGCTTAGGGAAGGACTGGGTTTTAGAAGGGCGGGCCATTAACGCATTTGCCGCACTGCGCCGAGTGAAATGCCGCACGGTCCATGCGACAAAATGTCACCTTGAATCAATGGGTTAGGTTTAATAGGATAACCCCATCTCGTAGCAGCTATTGGTTCTCCTCCGAGGCCAACCGTACGAGTGCGTGAGATCTCCTCATTCGATCGGGATGCCGTTCAGTCGACATCCCGTTTTTTATTCCCTGCCATAACCCGAGTCACGACACTCCGATTGCAGCACTCGTAGCAGGGCGCAAATTCCTTATCCCGTAAGCAACGGACATACGGGCTATTTCATGATCATAGCCGCGAAAGATCGGCTTGCCTGTCGCGGCTATGATCTCCGGGGTCGGGATCGTCCGGCCGTTCCTAACGGGCAGAGGAAGCGGCTGCCGAACGGCCCGTCGACATCTGTCTGAGTCTCGGCGGAAAAAGAAAGATCTGCTTCAAAACTCCACCCGCACCGAGCCCAGCACCGTAAACGGCGAGGCAGGAACGACCGCGAGCCTGGGCGCGACATTCACGAACGGATCGGTCGACTCGTAATAGGCTTTGTCGAGCAGGTTGCGCAGGTTCAGTTGCGCGGTCACGCGGGACGGGCCCATGGTCCAGCGGTAAGCGGCGGCGGCGTCGAGCCGCACATAGCCTGGCATCTTGAACGTGTTCTCGTTGTCTCCGTCGCGCTGACCGGCCGCGAACACCCCGACCCCCAGTGAAAATCCGTTGGACGCATCGAATCCGTTGATGTCGTATTTGAGCCACAGGCTTCCGGAGTTGTAGGGCACATTCGGCATGCGATTGCCCTGGTTGTCCGAGTTATCCTTGGTGATCTCGGCGTCCGTGTAGGCGTAGTTGCCGATCAGGCTGACGTAATCCGTGATCCTTCCGGAAATGTCCAGTTCCATGCCTTTGCTCCGCGCCTCGCCGATGGTGTCGCTATCGGTCGGGTCGGCCGTACTGAGGTCGGGGGTGAGAATGTTTTTCTTGTTGATGTTGTAGAAGGCAAGAGTCGCGGTCATCCGGCCGTCGAAGAATTCGGTCTTGACGCCGGCTTCGTACTGCTCGCCGGTTTCCGGCGTTACATTCCCGAAGCCCGGTATATTGTTGTTCGATCCGAACGATTCCGCCCAGTTGCCGTAGATGCTCAACCAGGACCAAGGCTGGTAGAGAATGCCCACCCGCGGGCTGAACTCGTCATCCTTTCGGTTCCGTCGGGCGTCGTCCGCCGCGGAATAGGAAGTGTCCGAATAGCCGCGTCCGATCGTCGCCCAATCGTAGCGACCACCGCCCATAATGTGGAGTTTTTCCCAGAGCACGATGTGGTCCTGAAAGTAGACGCCGAACCATTGTTCCTCGGCGCGAGAGTAGAGCGGGAACGCCAGGCGGTCCTTGTCGAACAGGGCGGCGTCTATGTTGTAGCTGGGGTTGAAAATATCGATGGCGAGCGCCGGATCGCCCGCAAAATAGTCGCCGCGAGCATGATACTTTTCCGAGTTCTGGTAATAATCGAAGCCTACCAGGACTTCATGTTCGGTGTCCCACAGGTCCAGTTTTCCGGTGAGATCCAGGTTGGTGGCGTAGACGTCCTGGTCCGACCGCTGGTGAAACAGGTTGCGGTCCAGCGTGCGGTTGTCGCTGCGCAGGGCCGAAGCGTCGAACTGGGGTGAAGGCGTGATGTCCAGATTGTCGGCATGGTAATACCGCGCCAGAAAGCGGTTGCGCAAGGTCCAGTCCTCGTTGAAGCGGTGGGTGAGATTGAAACCGACGTAGACGTTGGAGATGTTGTCGACGGGATCGTCCGGGTCGTCCAGCGCTCGGCGAATCGGAATGGGTGCCGGGCGTTTCCCGATGACGGGGATGCCGTAGTCGATTTCCCGATCCTCGTTGAAACCTTCCACCTCGATCGAGATTTCGGTGGCGTCGCTGATCCGCCAGGTCAGGCTCGGGTTGACCTGAATCCGATTCATGGTGTGGAACTCCCGAAACGAGTCGCTGTCCTGATAAGCGCCGGTAAAACGGTAGAGCAGCGCTCCATCCTGGGTCACCGGCCCGGTTGCGTCCCAGAGGGTGCGGTAAAAATCGAAGTTGCCGAACTGCTGCTCCAGAGAATAATAAGCCTGGTCCAACGGCTTCTTGGTGGTCAGGTTGATCAGGCCGCCCGGCTGAATGCGGCCATAGAGCACCCCGGCGGGGCCTTTGAGCACTTCCAGGGACTGCAGGTTGGCGGTATCGAAGCTGGTGAAGCCCACCCTCAGTCCGTTCCGGTATTGGTTAAAGTCCTGAAAACCGCGGATGATGAAGCCGTTGAATACGCCCAAGGAAGGTTGCGGGCGCACGCTGCTCACGTTTTCGAGCGCTTCCTTTAAATCGGGGGTTTTCTGATCGTCCATCACCGCTCGCGGGACCGCCTGCACCGACACGGGTGTGTCCATGATCGGCGTATCGGTCTTGGTGGCGGTGGAGGTGCGGGTTACGGTATAGCTTTGGCCGTCCTCCTCGGTCACCACCTCACCTTTCACCATGATCGGGGACAGTTGCACTTCTTGCCTATCGACCGCGGGCGCGGGCTTTTCGGCTCGGGCGAGGGTGACCGTGCCGCCAGGCGTCACGCTGTAGGTCAGCGGCGTGCCGGCCAACAGCCGGTCTAGCGCTATTTCGGGCGGGTACTCGCCTTTGAGTCCTCCTGTTTTCAAGCCTTCCATCATTTCGCTGCCGTACAGAAGCGGCCGTCCGCTCTGTTTGCCGAATGCGAGCAAAGCGCTGTTCAAAGGCTGCGGAGGAATGTCGAAACGGGTATTTTCCGCGGCACCGGCAGTGAAGGCGGACAGTAAGGGCAGGCCGAACACCAGCACGCGGCATTGGTTGCGGGGCCGATCGTTCCTGAGTCGGGACGGCTGGGACATGCGGTTTTTCTCCTGATCTTCTTGCTTTTTTTCGGCGGGCAAAATAGTCGGCCCACGAGAGCTATGACGGAGTCGGAGAAAAAAACCACATGGCGTAACCGACGGTGGATTTTACGCTGGGTCCCAAACTCCGGTTCGGGACCTATGTCGAGAAATTCCGGCTTCCCGATTTGGAACCCAGAGCATTTGCATATCTACTGTACGGGCACTCGCGCGTAGGTTGCGAATCCCTTCGCGACACGACGCCGCTTGGCCGAGCGTCTTCGTCGGCAAGGGGTTGCCGACCTACAACTTCTAAAGCTCATGCGCGGCGCGGAACCGTCGCAAACCGAAAATCTCAAGGCGCCCGATGGACGCGACAGGTAGGACGGTCGCGCGGGAATACCTCTCGGGGTGAAATTATAGAATTCAGTCTAACGTCCTTGCCGCAGCCCGTATCTAGAGCAGCGAAATACGGGGTGTCACGGCTTCGCTCGTCCCGGATTTCGCTTCACTTCATCCGGGCTACGGGCCTCGCAACTTGCTCAGCGCAGAATCACCCAGTAATCCGTCAGGCGGGTGATGCGCAGCGGCGTGGTTTCGGCGATGGCGTCGATCACCCTGTCGGTGTCGGCGAGACGGAAGAGCCCGCTCAGGCGCCGGTCGGCGAACGATTCGTCGAGCAGAGTCACCCGTCCTTTCCTGTATCGGTTGATTGTGGCGACCACCTCGGCCAGAGGGGTTTGATCGAAGATCAGATAGCCTTCGCGCCAGGCGGCGGCATGATCGACTCCGCTTTTCCGCAGGACGACCCGGCCGTCCGCTTCGAGGCTGGCGGCTTGACCGGCTTTCAGCGAGACGCGCTGGCGGAACGTGCTGGCCTCGACCACGCCCTCCAGCATCGCGATTTCGGTCTTTTCTTCCGACTGCCTGACGGTAAAGGCCGTACCCACCGCCTTGGCTTCGCCGTGGCGGCTGGCAGCGACGAACGGACGCGCCGGGTCCTTGGCCACTTCAAAAAACGCTTCGCCGCGAAGCAGTTCGATCCGCCGCGTCGAATGCTCGAAGCGAACCGCGACGGCGCTGTCGGAATTCAAACTGGCGCGGGAACCGTCGGGCAGCAGAACATCATGAATTTCGCCCTTGGCGGTTCGATAATCGGCCCGCAGCGCGAGCATGGGGTCGAGAAAAACCAGGCCAGCGATCAGAATGAAAAGGCATGCGATGGCCCAGCCGAGGCGCACGGAGTGGCGCGGAAAGCCGGTGCCGCGCGAACGGCTTAGGGCAGGATCGGTCTAAGATCGCAATCGTCGCGGTCTCACTATCGCTTCCGCGAGGTTTGCGCGAGCAGTTTCCAAGGGCAGGGGAGACGATCCGGGCAGCGGCCGGCCGCGCAGCGGTTCCAGCCCCTCCCAAAGCGCGAGCGCGTTGCGCCAAGCTGCCTCGTGCTCCGGGCTCTGCGAGCGCCAACGCTCGAGTCGCTGTGTCTCGGCCGTTGTCGGCGTGCGCGTCTTCAGAACGATCAGCCCGTCGAGCGCCTCGCTTACCAAACGGTCGGGATCGTGGGAGGGTGGGGATTCGGGCATAAAACGGCCGTTGTCTTAGGAGACTCGTGAAGATAGACGAGCCGCCGCGAAAAAACCACACGCCACGAGCTAATCTTCGTGTACGCGGCGATTCAAATGCAGCAGCGTGCGTCTCAGATGCTCCTCCACCGTGCGCAGGGAAACGCCGAGCCGCTCCGCGATTTCCCGCTGTTTCAAGCCTTCGAACCGGCTCAGATAAAAAATGCGTTGGCTCAGTGGCGGAAGCTCCTCCAGCGCCGCCGTCGCCCGGTCGAGCTGCTCCGAGGCGAGCGTCGCGGCCTCGCCGGTCCGTTCCTCCGTCGGAAGAACGCTGGGATCGTCCTCGTCCAAATCGGCCAAAAAGCTTGGCCGGTTTTTGCCGCAGCGGTGATGGTCCGTAATCAGATTCAGCGCGGTCCTGAACAAATAAGCGCGGGGATTGGCGATGCGGCTCAAGTCGCCGCTCCGCCAGAGCCGCACGAAGGATTCCTGGCAAAGGTCGTCCGCAGTTTGAGCGCAACCCAGTCGGCCGAGCAGGAAGCTCAGGAGTTCCTGGCGGCAGTCCCGGAAAAGCTGAACTAGCAGTTGATGATCGGAAGACAGCATGGGTATCGAGAAAAAGGGACTCCTCGATACAGCAAACCTCATGCCGAATCATGTAAACGATTGATCGGAAAAGGCTGGATCGGTAGGCTCGGCTGTTTCGCTGCAAGCGACTGCGGCAAATCACACAGTGCTCTTCCAGCGGTCAGATTTCATTTGTTCGCGGCTGATCGCGAAGCCGTCGGTCCGCTACGCCGGTCGTGCGCCGCGCCGCCTTCCGTTTTTGCAGCCAACGGATCACCCCCGTCACGTACAGCACCGGACAGGCGAGGCCGGTGACAAATACCAGAATGCGGCCTGTCATGCCGAAGGCGTGGCCGGAATGGAGCGGCCATTGCCAGTGGGTGAAGACTTCTCCTGCCGTTCCCGTAGCGGGATCGTCCACGTCCAGGATTTTTCCGGTATAGCGGTCCATCACGACGCAGCGGCGGCTGAGAAGACTGCCGGGCTCCGCCACGTCGTGCTTGCACACGGTGTAGGTGCTGGTCGGCTCCGGCGCGCCGTAGATCCAGTCCGGGCGGCCGCTGGGATAGCGGGTATCGGCGATGGCGACGGCCTGTGCCATGCCGATGGGCTCACCATCCGCAATCGGGGTGGAGCGAAACCAATAGCGGTAGGTGACCGGCGAGAACAGTTCCAGAACCGGCACCACATGCCGCGGCAGGTTCATGTAGATGCCGGAGAACAGCACGGGAATCATGATGAGCGTGGTGTAGAAGCCGAAAGCCTTGTGCAGATCGAAATTGAGGCGTTCGGCGCTGGCTCGGCGCTTGATCGTGAGCGCCTGCAGCCATTTGCCGGTCAGCGGCCACCAGACGATGAGGCCGGTTAGCACCGAAATGATGAGCAAGGCTCCGAGAATGCCCACGAGCACATAGCCGATCCTTTCGCCGAGAAAAAAGGCGTAATGCAGCTCGAACACGAATCCGATGAACGTCCTCGGAAAAGTGCTGTCCGAGCGCTTCATCAGGCGCCGACCGATCACCTCGGCGGTGTAAGGATCGACCGCGACTTCCCAATTTTCCGATTCACCCTCCGGCAGGGCCGGCACCTGGAATCGCAGGCGGAACACCGCCGTGTCATTGCGCGGGTAGTTGGCGAAGGTCAATTTGGCGTCGGCCGGCATGGCCCGGATGCCGGCCGCGAAGATGTCCTCCAGTGGACGGTAATTTGCCTTTCCTCCAGGGCGAGCTTCGATCGTCAGCAGTTTCGGATTCAGCAGTTCGTCGATTTCCTGATGGAACACCAGGATGCTGCCGGTAATCCCGAATATCACCAGCGTCGCGCCAGCGACGAGTCCCAGCCAGAGATGCACTTCCAGCCACAGTTTCCTTCGGGTTTTCAGATTGGCGAGACGCCTTAAATTCTGGAGGGACATGGTCGATTTCCGATTTGAAGTCGCAAATTGTAGGGACGTAGATGTATCGCCGGGTTATGTCTTTCGTGAGGCCTCATGGATCTAATTCCAAATCGCTTTCAATAAGGCATTCATTTTTGTAGGGTGGGTTAGGCCGCGAGGCCGTAACCCACCGAACGGCCTCGAATCGGTGGGTTACGCGGAGCCTGTCCTGAGCTTGTCGAAGGGCCTGTCCCAAGCGGAGACTAGGGGCTAACTCACCCTACGATGAATGTTCACTCGAATGCCGACTAAATAAGACGAATGACAGAAAGAAAACCCCACCGGCATCCGGCCGGTTTGGCCGTCGAGTTCGCGCATTTCGAACGCCGGGAACGGTTGTCACCTTGTTCCGCCTTGTATCGGTGTTTGCGCCGGTTCCCAAGCTTTGGGCTTGGGAACCGGGTCTTGCAAGCTCTGGCTTGTCATGTTTCGGGAAGCGGGAGCTTCCAAGGCAGCGTTCCCAATCCGGAGATCGGGAACGAGCGTAATTGCAGGCTTCGACCGAAACGACTCGGCACGTTCGGCCCGGCTGAGTACGGCTCGTAGGATGTGGTGAGCGAAGCGAACCGCCCTTCGACTACGCTCAGGACAGGCATCGTTCGCTACGTACTCGCCGAACCAATTCAATACCGGTACTCGAATCCCCCGAACACCATGCGGGTGGCGCCGGGATTGAATTGCGCCACGTCCTGTCCTCCGGCGTCACCGGTAACGAAGACCGAGGCGGCATAGCGCTCGTTGGTGAGATTGCGTCCGTCGACGAACACCTTCCAATGTTTGCCGTCGTCCCAGCCGACGCGGGCGCCCAGGAGAGCATAGGCATCGGCCGCAAGGGTGTTGGTGAAATCCACCCAGTTGGAGCTGACCGCCGTTACGTTCGGCCCGATGTAGAAACCGCCGGGATGTTGGTAGAGCGCCTCGAAGCGGGCATTGTGCTCCGGTATGCCAGGCAGCCGGTTGTCTTTCAGCACCGGATCGTCGTCGAAGTGGAAATTGCTCCAGGTGTAACTGCCGCGCAGGCGAATGCGGTCGCCGACGTATACGCCCGGCGCATAAGCAAGCGCGTCGTTCACCGTTAGCGCCGCGCCCTCCCTGATTCGCTCCCCCTCGATCAGCGTCGTCCCGCCGGGCACTCGCCCCAGTTTTTCCCGCGATTCTTCGATGGAGGGTGTGGTAAGGCTTTGAGGTTCCGCTTCACCGGTAACCGAAACAGTGGCCAGTTGGACCGATTCGTCGCCGGTCCCTCGGGTCTGATGGCCGGCAGCGGGCGCGATGTTCGGTTTGGCAGCGCGCTTGGCGAGGCGTTCGATGGTGACGGTTCCGGGACCGATGAAGCGATAGCCGAAGCCGGTACCGTCCAGCAGCTTGTCCAGGCCCTGCTCCGGCGTTAGCGTGCTCGATAGTCCTCGGGACTTGAGGCCGCGGACGAGATCGGCATCGAAAACCAGTTTCAGGTCGGACTGGTCGGCGAATTCCGTCAGTGCATCGCCGAGCGGCTGTGCGGCGATGGCGTAGTGTCGCGCATGGCTCTTTTCTTTTTCAGAGGCCTCGGCCGGAATTACGATTGCCGCGATGACGACCGCTAGTGCGGTGAATGATCTTTTCCCCGGAGGAAAGTAGTTTGGGGGTTTTGAAACTGGGTCAAAAATGTCGGCGTCTTTGCATGTGTTCCGGTTCTTTTTGTTTTTCATGACGTTCTCGAAGGAATTCAGAAAAGGGATGTTTCTTTTCTGAACACGTGCGAACGCCAAAACCATGAACCGGGAAAGCAAAAAAATTTTCGTCGAATCGATGCGAACGAGATGGGGGTTCAGCGATGCAGCAGCACGAGCCAGGGACTCAGCCGGGTAGATCGGATGGCGAGCGCTTTCTCGACGGCCGCGAGGATGGCATCGGAATCGTCCAGGGAAAACACGCCGGTAACGCGCAGATCCTCCAGGCGATGGTCGGCAATCAGGATCTTTCCCGGCCGGTAACGGTCGAGTTCCGCGACCACTTTCACCAGGGGCTGGTCCTTGAATATCAGCTTATGTCGCTGCCAAGCCGTCGCTTGGCTCAAATCGGTCTTCTCCGGCGAACTCAAGCCGTGTGTCGGGCTGTAGTTGACGCGCTGCCCGGACGCCACCCGCACCGCAGCCTGCGCGGAATCGGACCGTCCGTCCGCAAGCCTGACGCTGACGGCGTGTTCCTGGACCGTCACAGCGATGTCGCCGGCCGTGCTCTCCGAAACCTCGAAGACGGTGCCCAAGGCGCGGATCACCGCCGGGCCGGTTTCCACCTCGAACGGCCGGGCAGCGTTGGGCGCCACCGTGAAGGCCGCTTGGCCGTGGCGGATACGAATGCGCCGTCGCGATGGGTTCCAATCCAGCGCAATGGCGGTATCGGTGTCGAGCAGCACGGTGCTGCCGTCGTCCAGGCGTACCAGCTTCTGCTCTCCCGTGCCGGTGGCGTAATCACTGAGCCAAAAGTCGCCGAGATAGAGTCCCTGTAGTCCGAAGGCGAGCAATAGCGCGGCCGCCGCGGCCCAGCGGGCAGGCCGGAGCCGGCGCCGACCCGCGGGCGAGATCGGTGAAGGGCGCTTTTCCGGCAGTCCGACCGCGGCGGGCTGCTCTGCACGGAGATCTCCTGCCTCGTCACTCAAAACGTCCGCGACCGAAGCCCATAGACGCTCCGCTTCTTGAAATGCGTCCGCGTACTCGGGCCCCTCCGCCAGCCACTCGGCGAAGCGCTGGCGATCGCCGTCCCCCGCCGCACCCGAACGTAGCAGCACCAGCCAATCGATGGCTTGGTCCGAGAGTAGTTTGCGGCGATCGCTTGGGTTCATGAACGGTACGGTCGGGTATGTCGGAGAGACTTATGTATATAAGACGGACGGAAGAAAAAAAACCGTATCGCTATGGGCATGAAACGGCGGCATCGATCAGGTGGTCTCGTCGTCGAGCCGGTCCCGACAGTGTTTTAGGGCTTGAGCAATGCGCTTCGCCACCATTCGCTCCGATACGCCCAGCCGTTCGGCGATCTGGACATAGGTCAGGCCGTCCGCGCTGTTCAACAGCAGAGCCGTGCGGGAGTCCACCGGCAATTCCGACAAGGCCGCTTTCAGACGATCCATGGTTTGCCCCAGACTAACTGCCTGTTCGGGGGCCAAATCCGGGCCGGGGACGGTTTCTGAGGCAAGCGCTTCGTCGTCGTGAGCGGATTCGTAGCGGGATTTGGCGGTCTGCTTTCGCAAATAGTCGACCACCAGGTTCGCGGCGATGCGAAAAGCCAGGGCGCGCGGATTGTCGGCAGGACTTCGTCGCTCGCTCTGATGCAGGCGCAGATAGGTTTCCTGGACCAAATCGGCAGCGGTTTCCGGACATCGGAGGCGGCGCATGAGAAAGGCGAAAATTTCGTCCCGACTGTCCGAGAAAACGCTTTCGGTGCCGAGCGATGAAGGATTCATAAATTGGCGATGGGATTCGGTGCCGGTTTGGTGGGAAACGGATTGCGTCCGGAGCTTGTGTACGAGACAGTTGCCTGGGTTTCCGCGAGCTATGTTGGGGAATGTATTGATTTTCGTGAACAAGCTTTCGACCTGCATCGACGCCATGATTGTGCGATGTGGTCGCGGTCAGCCTTTCCATCAAGCGCCCGAGGTGCTCGGAGAGGCCGACCGCTGGTCAGCATCAATAACATAACAAACGGCGTGCCAAATCTTTTTGCCTTTATATTTCAAAAGTTTATTAAATCACGCGGTTTTCGAATGGGGGGAGCTTTAATGCATTTGCCGCACTGCGGCGAGTGAAATGCCGCACGGTCCATGCGACAAAATGTCACCTTGAATCAATGGGTTAGGTTTAATAGGATAATCCCATCTCGTAGCAGCTATTGGTTCTCCTCCGAGGCCAACCGTACGAGTGCGTGAGATCTCCTCATTCGATCGGGATGCCGTTCAGTCGGCATCCCGTTTTTTTTTGCATTACGCCCATGTCAATTCGCCCGGATCATAGCGGAGAAATGTCGGGTTCATGCCTCAGCACAACCCGCCTCGCCAAATTCGATTTCTCTCTATAAAGGTCGCGCTCGAGGCGTTTTCGCGATACGCCTTTCGCCCGACGCGCCGCAAGCGGGCTTCCGGAAACACGGACTCAGCCGCGCTGACGGCGGACGCAATCGGAATCGGCGTCGCTCCGGGCGTTATTTTCGAAGTCAGGCCGTGCGGGTCGGCCTAGCCATCCAGTTCGACCGGGGAGAACAGATTGGCCATCGGGCGGACGTAATCGAAAAACACCAGATAGACGCCGCTGAACGCCACGACCGCGAGTACCGGAGCGCTGTAGATGCCGAAAACCTTGTGCGGGTCGAATATGAGGCGCTCCCGGCTCGCGCGGCGCTTGACGGTCAAGGCCCGGACGAGCTGATTCCGGCTCGGCCACCAGAGGTAGATTCCGGTCAAGACCGAGACCAGCAGCGCGACCCCACCGGTGGTGCGGGAACTCGTGCCAGGGGATCGATGTGCGATCTCTTCGCTCGGATGGTCTGCCGGGTCAAAAGCTTCATCTAGACCCCCCAATGTTATTGTTTATCCTCGTGGAGGTAGACGGACCGCGCGCAAAAAGCCGCCAAGCGGGTTGAGATCTTTTAACGAGCGGCATGTGCTCCGTCGAGTTTTTTCCGTCAAACGCCACAGATGACTTAGGCTTTTGCCGCTCCGACCTAGAAGGGAAGGCCATTCACGGTGCCGCGATTGCCGATATGCCGCATCCTTCCTTAAGTTCCGTTCACTCGAAATATGGCCGCGCAGCAAGCGTTGCGTGACCTTGCCCTCTGTTTCGTAATCTGGTTGAGGCAAAGTGGATGTTTGTAGGTCAAGTTGGCTCGATTCTTTCTTTGTTAAGTCCGCACGTTTCCTTTGAGACGTTTTCCATTCATTCCACTTCCAAGGAGGATTTCGATATGTTGATGGGTGCGCTTGCCGTTTTTACTTTAGTTGCCGCTATGGGCTTGATGATGATCCGGGACGCCTGGCGCGGCCAATCCGTGGGGCCGGCTTACTCGCTGGTTCATGCCGCCGCCGCGCTGCTGGGCTCCGGTTTGGTGATCGCTGTCGCGCTGGATGGCGACCAGCGGGTTTATGCCAATATCGGCATGGCCGTAGTCATCATTCTTTTGGGAGCTGCGATGGGATTCGCCGCCAAAAGAGGGAGATCGGCGCCTAGAATCGTGCTGATGGCCCATGCAGCCCTGGCGGTTGCTTGTTATGGGCTGTTGGGTTTTTTCGCTCTGAATCCGGACGCGACGTTGATGTAGTTGTTTCTCGAACTGCGCCGAGGTCTATATATCTTCGTATCCTCTGATTTTGAGAGCAAAACCCTGACCCCCGCCCACTGGAAAGTGTTGCAAAGGTCCAATTTATAGGCTGGGCTGAGGAACGAAACCCAGCATTTTCGCGGATTGCTGGGATTTCTTCGTCATCCCGGCCTATTTTTGCTTTTGCGACACCCGGTGGGAAAGGGGACTTATGCTCGGTGATTCCTGAATGGTCAATACTGGAATAAGCATTAGCGTTTTCGCCAATGGGTTCCCAAGCGGGGAGCTCGGGAACCCCCAAGTTCAGGCGGGTAGGGATACGATTCAGACGTTCTCAAAAGCGGATCGTCACGCCGCCGATCACCGTTCGGCTCGGGCCCGGGCGCAAACCGTTCGAGTAGTCTGAGACATACAGCTTGTCCGTCAGGTTGCGACCTTGAACCCAGAGCGTTACCGGAGTGTTCGGGATGGCATAGGTCGCGCGCGCCGAAAGGAGGGTGCGGCTGGGGACGGCGCCCACGACGATGGGCTCGCGGAGGTCGATCACATCGCCCGCCTCCGGAGGGGCGCCGTCTTCATCCGTCAGGATGGGATCGCGGGTGTTGGCCGGGTCGGTGAAGAAGCTGTCCATATGGGTCAGGGTCGCGCTGATCTGCCAGCCGCTCGTGTGTTCCAGGCCCAAGGTCAAACTGCCCGTGTGCAGCGGAACCTCGGGCACTTGATTACCCTTGCTGACGCCCTCGGTGAATCTCGCGTCCGTATAGTTGTAGGCCAGCATGCCAAAGAAATTATAGGGCGACTGGGTGTAAGCGGCCGAGTCGACCCGCACCGCGACATCGACGCCGACGGCCTCGGAATCTTCCGCATTGATGAATATGTCCCGCCCGGTGTTCGGATCGATGAAGGGGAGTTGCACGAGCGTGTTGTTCAAAACGTTGTAGAAGCCCGCCAGTTCGAAATTGATGCCCTTCACGAAGCTGGAGCGCAACCCGACCTGCGAGTTGATGCCGGTTTCGGGAACCAGCGGGAAGTCGCTGCCGCGAGCCGGCGCGGGCGTACAGCCCCGCTGCACGCTGGCAAAGAGCTGTGTGTCCGTGAAGCCGCTGTAAAGAAAGCTGATGCCCGGCAGCAGAATCGATGTGTTGTCTTCCTCTTTCGGCTCGGGGCCATCCTCTGCGTCGAAAACGCGCGTCTTGTTTTGGATGTAGTGCTCCATGCGGAGGCCCGGAGTTATCGTCCAGTCGCCGAAGCGCATGGCGTCCTGCAAATACGCGGAGTAAGCCGAGGCCTGATAGCGTTCGTCGCGGGTCAATGTGCCGCGATCATCCACGTCGAGTACCTCGCCGACTTCACCTTCCGTGCGCCGATCCTGGTAGGCCGTTCGCCCTGAGCTTGTCGAAGGGTTTCTTGAACCTACTGGGATAGGCTCTTATTCACGCCCGAAGTTCTTCGGGAGCAATGCCAAGGCAAAAAGCACGATGAGCAAGAGAAACAGGATTCCGGCGATGGCCATGCTTTCAAGCCACGCTTGGCCGTATGCCAGGCCCTGGGCCAGCCGTGCGCCTAAGGTTTTCCATGGCGGGCGAGCCGGTTTCCGGACCGCCTTATTCCATAAACTTTTCATACCCGTCCAGGCACTCAGCGCCAGCCGTTCCGCCGGTACGAGCAAATCGCCCGCTGGTATCGGCGGGGCGGACCGGGCGAACCGGCGGCCGAACAGATAAGCCAGCAAGATACCGCCGCCCACCGGCCATAATTCGCTCCAGAGAATCCCGGGTTCCAGCACATGCTCGAAAAAGGCCCGCGCCGCGTCGGCGAACATGATCCAGGTGAGTGCAAATACGCCAAGCAGCGCCAGCCCCCAGGTAAGACCCAATCCCCGGCTCCCGCTGCCGTGGCTTTCCGTCAGCGCCTCGTGTCGGACCAGGTAGAGGAAGCGTACGAGCAGCAGCGTGGTGCCCACCGCCGCGAAAGACAATGTCCAGGCCAGCCAGTCCTGCGATGGTTCGGGCACCGAGCCTATGGCTCTCTTGAGCGACTCTTTGGCGAGCGCACCGCTGGTAAAGGGAGCTCCCGCCAGCGCCAGCGCGGGCAGCAGCAGCCCGGCCGTGATCCAGCGAAGTTTCCGCTCGTCGCGAGCGGTTTCCCGCGCGACTCCGACGCCGAGGAACAACGCTCCCTTGGCCAGAGCATGATGGACCGCATAGACCGTAATCGCCGCCAGAGACGACGGCCAGCCGGCCGGTGCCGCCAAGCCCAGTCCGACCGGCACGGTGATGAGTCCCATTTGGCTGATGCTGGAATAGGCCAGCACGGTTTTGGAGTCCTTTTGGACCAATCCCACCCCAGCACCGTAGAACGCCGCGGCGAGCCCTGCGGCCGTCAGTCCATAGCCCCAATCGGGAAGAGCCGCCTGCCCCAGCGGCAGAAAGCGCAGCCAGCCCAAGAGACCGGCCTTGATGATGACTCCGCTCAGCACCGCGCTGGCGGGAGTGGGGGCGACCGGATGCGCCAAAGGTAGCCAGACATGAAGCACCAGGACACCAACCTTGACCCCGAATCCGCCGAGGAACAACGCCACGATCAGATTTCGCTGCGGCGATACGGCGACCGCCTTCGGAATCTGGTCGAGAAACAGACTTTCCGCCGCGCTCGCGCTCAGCAAAAAAGCGACGAGCAGCATGGCCTCCCCAAGGATGGCCAGGATCAGATAGATGCGCCCCGCCCGGTGCGGCTCTTCACCGCCCTCATGCACGATCAAGCCATAGGCGGAAAAAGTCATCAGAGAAAAGAATAAATAAAAACTCGCCACGTCCTGGGCCAAAATGACGCCGAGATTGCCCGTCATGGTGCTCAGAAAGAACCCGCCGAAGCGGCGGCGCTTCGAATCGGAGGCCAGATAAACCTGAGCGTAAAGGCCTGCGATCAGCCACAGCAGAGCGGTGAAGATTAGAAACATCCGGCCGGTGGCATCCAGTCCCAAACGCGTGCCTAGCAATAACCAGGACAGATCGATGCGGAAATCCGGCGCCGCGGCCAGAACCAGGCCCGGCAATGCGGCCCAGGGCGCGATAGGCCATGTCGGGGAACGCCCTAAGGCCATGAATAGCGCGATCGCCAGAAGGGAAGGAGCGAGCAGGGCGGCGGCGACCAGCCAACTCGTGCTCACGAAACGTACTCCCGGGCCGTGACCAACTTGGCCCAGCCCAGCGGGCTGAACCACGAGCCCGCGAACAGTCCGGCGGCAAAGGAGAGAAGAGCGGTGATCAATGTGGGCACCAGCAGCGTCGGACGGGTTTCGAGCTGATCGCGTTCGCGTTTCGGCCATTCTCCGCTCGCGGGCAGAAACCAGATGCGACGTAGGACCGGCAGGAAATAAGCGGCGTTGAGCGCGGTGCTGACGGCAAGCACAGCGAGCGCCCAGTAGTCCTTCGCGGCTATCGCCCCCAAGCCCAGATACCATTTGGTGACGAAGCCGGCGACCGGCGGGACGCCGATCATGCCCAAGGCCGCCACGGTAAACGCAACCATGGACCAGGGCATGCGCCGGCCGACGCCGTTCATTTCGCTGATCTTGTGAATGCCCAGGGTTTCGGCCAGATCGCCTGCGCAGAAGAACAGAGTGATCTTCATCAGTCCCTGGTGTACCAGGTGCACGACGCCGCCGATGGTCGCCAGCGGACCGAGAATGCCGATTCCCAGTACGATGTACGACACCTGACTGACGGTGGAATAGGCCAGCCGCCGCTTGAGGTCGTCCTGAGTCAACGCCCGCACCGAGCCATACACGATGGTGATGCCCGCGACCCATGACAAGGGACCCAGCACGCCCAGGCGAGCGGCGAACTCCACCCCGTACACGTCGTAGGCGATGCGCACGATGCCGAAGGCCCCGGCCTTGACCACCGCCACTGCATGCAACAAGGCGCTTACCGGGGCGGGCGCCACCATGGCGACCGGCAGCCAGCCGTGGAGCGGCACCAGCGCAGTCTTGACCCCGAGCCCCGCGACCAGAATCGCGAAGATCGCGAGCAGGTCAGGGTAATCAACCACCGAAACCCCCGCCAGCACACCGCGCTCGGTGAACTCGACAGACCCTACCACCTCGTACAGCCAGACGACGCCCACCAGCAGCAGTGCGCCGCCGGTCATCGTGTATTGCAAATAGACCTTCCCGGCGCGCAACGCGTCCGCTGTACCGCGGTGCACCACCAAGGGATAAGTGGACAACGTCAGCAGCTCGTAAAAAATGATGAAGGTTATGAGATCGCCGGCCAGTGCGATGCCCATCGTGGAGGTCACGCACAGGCTGAAAAAACCGAAAAACCGGCTGCGATGGGGCGATCCTTCCAGATAGCCGATCGCGTAGATCGTAGTGAGCAGCCATAGGACCGAGGAAAGCCCCACGAACAGCATGCCCATCGCGTCGGCGCGCAATACGAAATCTTGATCCGGCAGCAGAGGCAACCGGGTTTCGTAACGATGTCTCTGGAACACGCCCCATACCATGATGCCCACCAGCACGAGCTTGGCTACCGCGCCGATCAGATTGAGCCAGGAGCGGGTGCGATGCTGTTCCTCGCCGACGAAGAAAATGAGCAGGCCGGTTATGAGCGAACTCAATACCACCAGGAGGGGCAACCAATCGTCGAAAGTCATGGGGCCACCGTCGACGGTGCGGAGGCTTCGAGCAGAAGGGGCGCGCCCGTCTGCAAGAGGCGAAGCGGATAAGCCGCCGCCAGCCCCAGGGCCAGGGCGATGCCGGCCAAAGACAGCGCGGCTAAGGGCATGACCAAGGGCACCGGATGGAACGCAGCGTACTCCCTTGGTGGCAGAAAACAGCGGCGCAGCACTCGAAAGATATAGGCGGCGGACGCGAGCCCGCCCAAGACCAGAACGGCGGCCCACCACCATTGCCCGGAGGACAGCGCGGCATTGAGCAGAAGCCACTTGGCGATGAATCCTCCGCTCGGCGGCAGACCCATGAGACTGACACCAGCCATGGCGAAGGCGAACAGGCTGATGGGTAGGTGCCGGCCGACGCCTTCCAGCCGATCGATCCGGTCTTCGTCGGTCACTTTCAGCATGGCGCCGGCCGCCAAGAACACGGCGGCCTTGGCCACGGCATGGGACACGGCCAAGTACACGCCGCCGCTCAAGGCGGCCGGGGCACTCGTAGAAGACGCAGCGGCAAGCGGAAACGTCAGAAACAAATAGCCGACTTGAGTCACGGTCGACCAGGCGATCAGCATTTTCAGCTTTTCCTGGTGAAACGCGAGCCAAGCCCCGGCAAACACGGCTATGGCGCCCAGAGAGCCGATTCCTTGTGTAAAGACTTCGGTCAGCGCGGACGGAAAGACCTCGAACCAAAGGCGCAGCAGCATGTAAAAAGAAGCCTTGATGACCAGTCCCGACAGCAGAGCGCTGACCGGAGCCAAAGCACTCCCGTGCGCAGGCGGCAACCAGAAATGGAGTGGAAAAAGGGCAGTCTTCAACATCAGTCCCACGGTAATCAGGCTCGCCGCCAATGTGTTTGCGGGTTCCGGGCGGAACAATCCCGCCATCCGCTCCAGTGACAAGGTGCCGTAGGCGCCGTACAGCAGGGCTACGCCCATGAGATACGCCAGAGAGCCCGCCAGCGCCGCGAGAAGATAGCGGAGCCCGGCAGCGAGCGAGTCTCGGTCGCCCGCGAGCACGACCAGACCGACGGCGCTTAGACTCAACAGTTCGAGGGTTACGTACAAATTGAAGAGATCGGCCGAGAGAAAAACGGCGTTGAGCGCCCCCCACAAAAGCCACCAAAGCGGCCAGAACCGGATGCCGCGGTTTTCGTCGCCGGCAAAATAACCCAGAGCATAGAGGCTGATGAAACTTCCTACGGTCGCCGTCATGCCCAACATCGCGAGGCTCAGCCCGTCTGCTCGCAGATCGATCCCGAGAGGTGCTCCCCAGCCTCCGATCGGATAGTGCTGGAGACCCGCATTTTCGAATTCGAGAATGAGCCGTATCAGCGAGAACCAAATGCCGGTCATCGTTGCCGCCAGCAGGCTTCTGTGGCCGCGCGGTCCGAACAGGAAGGAAAGAGCTCCGGCCATCAGAGGAAGCAAAATCAGCAAGGGTATCCATGGCGCGGCGAACGAGATGCCGCTCATGGCTCGGGCCGAGGATCGTTCGGCAGGCGAGTTTCTCCGGTCAAGTCGTAAAGACGCCGGACCAGCGCCAGCCCAAAAGCGGTAGCGCTGACCGCGACGACGATTCCGGTGAGTACCAGGGCTTCCGAAACCCGGTCCGGCGGCGTTCCGGCGACTCGCTGCGGCAACCCCACGAGGACCAGGAACACGCCGCTGCCCATGATGTTGAATGCGATCAGTCTCCGTGCCAGATGAGCATGGATGATGAAGCCGTAAAGGCCGATGGCGAACAGAACCACGCCAGCCATGGCATAGATCAGCCCGCCGCCGATCATGACTGTCCCGCTCTTTCGCCCTCCGCCGAGTGTGCCGGTCGGGACGGTGACATGCATCGAATGCGGGGAGGTGCCGCGCCGATGAAAGCGGTTGCGAGAATCGCCGCGATCGACACGGTCAGCGCCGATTCCACCACCAGGATAGCCATCGCAGCTTCCGCCGTTCGGTATTCCAGCAGCCTCGAACCCTCGAACAGCGGCAGAGCGGCAACCGCAAGAAATACCCCGAGGCCCACAACGAGGCTTACACGCAACCATGCATTCGGCGACTCGAAGCTTGGAATCGTGCCGGTCAGGCGCAGCAGAACGCCGCCCCCCGCGAGCACAGCCCCCGCTTGGAATGCTCCACCCGGCCGGTGCGCGCCCGCCCATAACAGATATCCCGCAGCGAGAACGATGAGCGGAACTATCAAGCGACTCAGAGCCGCGAGCACGGGGCTCGAATCGGGCGCGGCGTCGGGTATGGAGGCGGGGCCTGGAGGCCGGAATGCCAGGATTCCCAGCACGGCCAACAACAGCACGGCAATCTCCAGAAGAGTGTCGTAGCTGCGATAATTCAGCAGCACGGCCGTTACCGGGTGTCGGACGCCGCTTTCCTCCAGATGCGCTTCGACGAGTTCCGCCAAGCCGAAGTCCGGGCGGGAAAGCGCGACTATCGCGGCGCTAAGGCCGATGCCCAAGATCCAAGCGAGCGCGGCGGCGATCTGTCGGATCGGTCCGTACACCGCGCTCATGATGGGTTCCTTCCCGCACGCCGGCGTCCGCGTTTACCGGTGATGTGCGCCACGGCGTCGAGCATCAGGGCTCCGGTTAGCCCGGTGCCGATGGCGGTTTCGGCCAGGGCGATGTCCGCAGCGTGCAGCCTTACCCAGGCCAGCGTCATCAGAAGGCCGAAGGCGATGAACAGCACCACCGCATTGAACAAATCGGGGGTTGCCACGGTCCGCCAGGCAATCCAAATCAGGATTGCAGCCAACGAAAAATCCAGTATTTCGCCGAGCATCACTGTGGTTCCTGCCAAGTGGAAACTCTGGCCCGGTGTTCGGACCGCAGGGTATGGCGGGCGAGCAGATGGCAGGCCGTGGCGCTGGCCGGCAGCGCGAGCAGCCAGATCAGCAAGAGTTTCAGTATCACCGCCCAGGATTCGGTCTGCAGCATCAGACCGAAAATGACCAGGCCTAACCCTAAATTATCGGCTTTGGTGAGGGCATGAATTCGGGTGTACGTATCGGGAAAGCGCAAGAGACCGACGGTTCCGGCAAAAAAGAATGAAACGCCAAGAAACAGCGAGAAGGCAGAAAGCCATTGAAGCGCAATATCGCTCACGACTCGTCATCCCCGTCGCTGCGATCGGAAAACCGCCTTACGAACGCCACTGTCGCAAGCACCGCGAGCAGCACGAAAGTCAAGGCGACATCGCGGAGCGCCGGCAAGTTTTGCGCCTCCGCCAACAACAGCAAGACCGCTACGCCGGTCGTGCCGAACAACTGTGCCGCCAGCATGCGATCGGCCGAGGTAGGACCGCGCACGATCCGGAGCAATCCGGCGGCGATGTTGAGGAGCAGAAAGAAAGCGAGCGCCAGATTCAGTTCAGGCATGGGGCGTATCCCCGGCTTGATTCAAGGAGAGGCCGAACAGAGCCGCAACCCGTTCTTCCACCGTTCGCAGGGATTCGAGAATGGGCAGCCCCTTGTCTAGGACATGAACCTGCAGCCGCTGCTCGTCCAGTTCGGCGACCAGGGTGCCCGGCAGCAAATTGACGGTGTTGATGAGAAGTACGCAGGCCGCCTCGTCTGTCAGCCGCAGGGAAAAATCCACGAATGCCGGCGCCAGAGGCATTTTCGGATGCAAGGCGCGCCGCGCGACATCGATGCCGCCGAGCAGCGAGTGCCAGAGAAAGAAACCGAGAAAACGGGGCAGACCGTACAGGGGCCTGTATCCGGACGGATTGATGAGGAAGCTTGAAACAAGCGCGATGAGAATGACCGGCACGCCGAAGGCCCAGGCCGACGACCCTTCCGTCAAGGCCCACCAGCATAACGCCAGGAACAAAATGCGCTTGAGTCCTGATTTGACGAAAAAATCGAACATGACCTCGACTTTCCATGTCAACCGTGGCCCCATCATATCAGATCGACCGGAGCGCTCCATCCTCTTTTGAGAACATGCAGAAGCCCACCTATGGGGCTGGCGTAGGGTGCATTACGCTGAGGCTAGAGCATTTTCATACCGACTGTACGGGCACTCGCGAGTAGGTCGGGAATCCTTCCCAATCGCAAACGGCGTCTTCGGGAGCGCCGAAGCCCCCCTTCCCGACGCCACGTCCCGCCGAGCGTCTTCGTCGGCAAAGGATTGCCGACCTACGAAAGCTTGAGTCGATCTACCCGAGCCGAAGGCGCCAACGACTCCAGCAGGCCTGTTTTGCCGTACGAGCGAGATGAAAACGCTCTAATACGCCGAAAGGGATGTCCCCATGCGGCGAAATGCGCGAGTACGCTATTCCGCCTTATGCAGGCTGATGTTCGGGAATAGCAAGCAGCAATTCCGACGCGCCAAACTGCTGAGCAAGAACATCTTAAAACGGTTTAACTTGTGAGGATGGAACAGCGTCGACCGCAATGCTTCTTGAGAAATGTCAGGCACGTAACGCAGTAATGAACTCATCGGGTGATACGCCGGCTTGTTTGAGAATGCCAGTCAATGTGCCCGCCTTCAGCTCCCGGTGGTTTGGTACAACACACCCGGATGATCCACGGCGAAGAACAACGTGACTGCCACGCTGCCGTACAACGATAAACCCAAGCCATTCCAATGCCCGTACTGCCTCTGCGCCCGAGACGACGGGCAATTTAGGCATGTTCGGCTACGTGAAAAGTTGTCAGTAGTGGACGCCCCATGATGGACAACGGGAATTCTTCGAGGTAAAGCTCGGTCGCCTCACGTAAATTAGCCAAGGCTTCCTCGACAGTCTCGCCTTGCGTAGTTGTCCCTGTTTCAGGATTGAAGGCGACATAGCCACCTTCGGGTGCCGGAGTTAAGACAGCGGAAAGTTCCATGACGATTCCTTCTCTTAAAAGGTGAGGTAAATTTTATAACCGCTCAACGATTTGCTTAACGTGTGGAGGAAAGCGCGCACTGTTTTTCGGAGATAGATCGATTCTATTCTTATGCCACTAACCCAATGTGTATTCATTGAATCTTTGCGCTCTTCTCAAGATTGCGATACGCGCACAGTTCATAGGATGCGCTGAGGCACGACAAATCGGCAGGGCGAGGCGCAACGCGGCGAGCGGGCAGGCCAGGGACGGGCTGCCCTGGACTCGCGAGCGAAGCGGGACAGCGTAGCGTGGCGAGGACGATTTACTCGTCTCATCCCTGAAACTCGCCCTTCGGACCGTGCTTCGCACGTTCCAATTCGCTCCGAGCGAATTGGTGCACGACAAAGCCACCCGCAGGGTGCCGAACGGGGAAGTCCGGCATGAACCGCATCTTTCGAGTCATTCACCTGCATCAAGTTCGAATTCCCCTGAATGCCCCCACGCAGCTGGATAAAAACCTCGTTCCACAAGGTGGTGAAAGCTCGAATACGGCCAATCGGTAACCCACTTTGCCCAGCCATGTTTGACAGGGTTCCAGTGGATGCAATCCATGTGGCTGTTAAAGTCACCTGATCGGTGATCAAATGCGCCCAAAACCGGCGTTGCCATAAACCGCGTTCCCGCCGTTTGCCACGACTTTCCGACACGCGCTCGCTTTTCTCGACGGCACGGAAAAAATGCCCTTTGAGCAAATTCCAGCGAGTCGAAAAATCACCGTCTTCCGGAGGCAATGTCCAGATGCAATGGAGATGATCCGGCATGACGACCGCACGGCATTGACCTGGAAAGGCCTTCGTTCTTTGACATAACGAAATGCGGCTCGAAGGAGATCGATCTTTTCAACCAACAAGTGGTTGTTGCGACGTTCCGCGAGATTGACCGTGAAGAACCATGTAGCGCCGGGAATGTAAATACGGCGGTAGTCCGTCATGTGGATTTGAAGTGGTACTCGAACGATGCGCTTCGTGCCTCAGCGCATCCTATAGCTCTGGAACGACTTGTTATGCTCGTTGCTCATTGAATCTTTGCGCTCTTGCTAAGGTTGTGGCGCGCGCACAGTAATTGCACATTCTCGGCTTTTAGAGATGTACCACCTTTTGAAAAAGGAAGGATATGGTCAAAGTGAAGCTCGTCGGTTGCACCGCATGTTACGCACTTCCCACCATCGCGTGCCCATACTTCTAGCTTGATGCTTGTGGGGATTATGCGGCTGCGCTCAACAAGGCGACTCGATACTTCTTCTGCAGCAGATTCATCAGATACGCTTTCGACGGCAACAAGTTTGAATTTGAAAACATTTCTGACGCCATCATTTTCGACCCACGAATCAACCAGGTGAAAGAACCCATTGTCGGTCCAAATGCCCGCTTTAATTTTTTCATAGACCTGAACAATATCTGGGCCTTTATGCCCAGCCTTGAACTGCTGTGCGGCCTGATGGAATTTACCGTTCTCGGTTAATGTTCCACCAGGGCGTCGTTCAGGTTGATCAAGAGTCTTGGGATCAGAAATTCCCTTGCGCTTTGGCTCGTCGTGGCCCTCATAAATGAGAACGGCTCCATCCTCTTGTACTTCATCGCGATAAGGGGAGTTAGGGCGTACCGACATGAGGATGACAGAATGGCGCCCCTTCAATCTGAAATTCATGCCACGCTGTAGGCTTGTGCCTTCTTTCTGGCATATTTCGATGTAGGAGATGACATTACCTCTCACTCTTCAACTCCCGATAGAACATAGCTTAAAGTCGAGCTCAAAAATGAAATCGAGTTCGGAATTCGCTCATATGCAACGCCTTTGTTTATGTCAACTTTGACGTCTAAAACAATGGCGCTAGTACATAGGATGCGCTGAGGCACGAAGCGCATCGTTCGCGATCGATGCGCTTCCCTTCGTTCAGTGCATCCAATTGTCTTTGGCGCCATTCACTAAATGCATTCTTCCCTCACGCATTATCCGGCACGAAAAAGAACGGGCTGCCTTCGTGGCCGGCGTGCTGGAGCGGGGCGTATTGGGGCATTTGTTCGAATCCGGCTTTCGAGGCCGAGGCTTTGACTTGGCCGGCCACGGCTCGGAAGACGTCGTAGTCTTCCAGGATTCCCTTGTTGCCGCGCAATACGCCGAGGAAGGCGTTGGCGAATACCGAATGGCCGCCGCCGCCCAGGTCGAGCACGGGTTTTACGCCGCCGGAGGTCAGTACCGTCCGCGCCTTGCGGGTGGCCATGATCTTCAGCCACTTGGCGCGCTTGCTTTCGTCCATGGCGTCCGGGAGTTTGGCGATGGCCGAACCGGTCATGGCGCCGGAATAGCAGGAGTCGGCGACGACCAGAACGTGGCGGGCGGGCATGATGCTGAGGAATTCGGTGATGCTTTGGCTGGAAATCCAGTTGGCCGGATTGCCGACTTCGGCGTCGGTGGGCAGCCAGTAGGCGAGGTTCGTGTTGGGGTCGATTTCGCCGTGTCCCGCGTAGTAGATCAACAGGTTGTCTTCCGATGTCAGCTTTTTGTGGATTTCGTTCAGCGCCGTCATGATTTGATGACGGTTGGCGTTGAGGAGGAGCTTGGTGTTGAAGCCGTAGCGTTCGCGCAGGATGACGTCCAGGCTCTTCGCGTCGTTGGCCGGCGTTTGCAGGGCAGGGTAGGCGCTGTAGCTGTTGTTGCCGATGATGAGCGCGTAGAACTTGCCGAAATGGATATCGGTCGGCCGCCCCGCGCGTTTGCTTTCAACCGGCGCCGTGGCCGTCGTCTCTGAAGGCTGCGCGGATTGCCCGATGAGGGTGACGTCCAGGCTGGTGACCTTGTTTTTCTTGTCGGTCGCGGTGATCTTGACCGAACCCGTGGATTCGCCGGGATTGATCGGGTACCGGAAGATACCGGAGGTATCGGGTGTCAGAGGCTTGTCGTTGACGATCAATGAAAGCAGTTCCGCCGAAGACTCGATTTTCCCGACGATCTCCCTGGCTTCCGGCCCCACCTGAATCACCCGCGCGCCGCGGGTCATGGTGACGGGCGGGTCGATGATCTCCACCTGCGGGCCCGCCTGGGCGAGCATTTCCGGAGCGGGCTGTTCCTGAACCTTGAACGCCAGCTGTTCCACCTTTTCCTTGAGCAGAGCGATCTCTCTGGCCTGGTTCTGAAGCTCGGATTTTCGGCGGTCGATCTGCGCACGCGAGACGTCCCCGTTCGGCTTGTCCTTCTGAGTCAGCCATGCGGTCAGTTCGGACGACCTCTTTTGATAGTCCTCCATTTTTGCTTGGAGCGCGGTTTCGGCTTCGTCCAGTTGTTTGCGCGCGGAATTGACGGTTTGGCCGTTCGTTCCGGTTCCTGCCGGGGAACCGGCCTTCGCCGGGGCCGTTTGGGTCCGGACCGCCGCCAGTTCCTGCTTGAGCTTTTGGCGCTCCCGGCCGAATGCGGCCGCCATCTGGCTGACTTTGGCTTGCTGCGTTTTGAGCAGGGCGGTTTTCTGCCGGAGTTCTTCCTCGAGTTCGCGTATCTTCGGATCGTCGCCGGTCGATGAGGCCGCCTTTTGCTTCGCGAGCTTCTCCCGAAGGTTGTCGATCTCATCCTGCGATTTGCGCAGAGCATCTTGCTGTTCCTGTAGCTGCTGCCGGGTCGAGTTGAGTTCGCTGCGGAGTTCCTCGGCTTCGAGACGGCTGCGCTCGGCGGCCTGGCGCAGGGTTTCGATTTCCTGCCGCTGTGCATCGGAAGCCGCGACCGCCGGCGTGAAATTCAAATCGCTGCCTTCGAGCCCGGATGCTTTTTGATACCAGCGGCTCGCGGCAGCGCTGTCTTTAGTGACGCCCAAGCCTTTTTCGTAGAGATGTCCGAGGTTGATCTGCGCCTGGGCATTGCCTTTTTCGGCCGCCTTCCGATACCACTCGGCCGCTTTCCGATAGTCGGGCTCCTGCCCGAGGCCTTTTTCGTAGATCTGCCCGACGTAGAGCTGGGCCGTGGCGTCGCCTTCCTGGGCTTTGGGCAGCCAGACCTTCAGGGCGGATGAATAATTCGCGCGGTCGTAAGCGACATATTCGCCGCCGCGCACCTCGCAGTCGGCGGCCGTGGTTCGGATCGGACGGCGGGCACTGAGATAGGTCATTTGCGACCCGAGTTTTCGCACCTGGCCGGGAAGGAGGCAGTCGACCACGAACAGTTTGTCCGCATCCTCGATATAACCTTCGACGGCGCGCGCCGCTTCCTCCTGACTGACCGGCTGAGAGGCGCAGCCGATCAGAAGGGTGGTGGATAAGGCAAGGGCTAAGGATGTCTTACGCAGCGGCTTCATGGTTGCAGTTTCTCCGGAGATCGGGGCGGGATGGCTTAGAGCGTTTTCCATCCCGGTGTACGGATTCGTGCAAGGAGGGGAGAACGTAGGTCGGCAATCCCTTGCCGACAAAGCCCTTCGCCGAGCCGATACGTCGGCAAGGGATTGCCGACCTACATATCCGAATC